>JAGPGQ010000070.1:7849-15940 GCA_018055925.1 Micropruina sp. | reverse complement strand
CGTGCCGGACGCCGAACGGGCCGCGCTGACCCGGTTGGCCAAGGGGCACCCGCTGGTGCTGGTGCTGCTCGCGGAGGTGAGCCGCCGGCAGGGCGGGATCGCCGACTTCGGGGACGCCCCCGACGTGGTCGGCCGGTTGTGCGCCCGGGTCATGGACGACGTGCCGAGCCCCGCCCACCGCCTGGGCCTGGCCACCTGCGCGCACGCCGCCCAGATGACCCAGGACCTGCTGCGCCGCACCGTCGGCGACCAGGTCGAATCGGTCTGGGCCTGGCTCGTGGCCCGGCCGTACGTGCGGCACGGCACCGTCGGGCTGTACCTGCACGATGTGGTCCGTGCCCTGTTCGAGGCCGAGTTCCGGCACCGCTCCCCGGACGGTTACCTCGCCCTGCACCGCACCGTGCGGCAGTACTTCGAGGAGCGGGTCGACGATCCGCACGAACCGCACCCGTTGCGGGCGGCGACCGAGATCCTGCTGCTGCATCGCCGCGGCCCGCTCAGAGGTCGCCGAGCTGCCGGCCGGGACGCTGCCGCCGGTGACCCGGGCCACCCCGGCCGACCACGACTGGATGCTCGACCTGCTGGAGCGCACGGACGGGGCCCGGACCGCCGTCCTGGCCCGCCGCTGGTTCGCCGACGATGCGACCACCTGCTACCGGATCCAGGTGCCGGGCGGCCCGTCCGCGTTCGCGCACCACGGCTACCTGGACGCGCCCCCGGACGACCTGGACGACCCGGTGGCCGGCACGATCTGGAACCTGGTCGCCGAGCACGGCTCGCTGCGGCCCGGCGAGCGGATCCACGTCAACCGGTTCGGCGCAGCCACCGGCGGCCCGCTCGACCCGCTGCTCCTGCTGGTCAGCGGCACCTCGTGCGTGTTCGAGTGGCGCCGGCAGCCGGCCGCCTGGACGTTCCTGGTGACCCCCGCACCCGACCACTACGGCGACTATTTCGGCTACCTGGGCATGCGGCAGATGCTGACCGTCGACCTCGGCTCGGGCCCGATCGGCGGCTGGGGCTGGGACCGGCGCCGCCTGGACGTCCGTGGCCTGTTCGAGATGATGTCGCACCGCGAACTGACCGGTGAGATCGGGCCGCCGCCCGCGCACCTGCTCAAGCCGGCGCCGCTGGGCCGCGGGGAGTTCGACCGGGCCGTCCGCGCCGCGCTGGCGGCGCTGAACCGGCCGGACCGGTTGGCGGATTCGCCGCTGCTCGGCACCGCGCTGGTACCTCGCCGGGACCCCGGCGCACTGGCGGCGCGCCTGACCGGCGCCATCGCGGCGCTGGACGCCGAGCCGCGCGGCGCCGAACACCGGCGGGTGCTGGAACGCACGTATCTGCATCCGGCACCCTCGCAGGAGGCCGCCGCCGACCTGCTCGGGCTGCCGTTCAGCACCTACCGGCGTCATCTCGGCCAGGCGGTCGGGCGGCTCGCCGACGTGCTGTGGGCGATCGAGTTGGGCACCCTGCCGGCCTCCCCGGCCGGGAGTGAGCAGGAAGTGGGCAGGAACCGGCCTGGGGGGTGAGCAACGAACGGCGGCACCGTGGGACCCGACCAAGGAGGTCCCATGAAGCGCCACCACCCGCTCGACATCGCGATCATCGGCGCCGGCCCGGTCGGCCTGACCGCGGGCCTGCTGCTGGCCCGCGACGGCCATCGCGTCCTGATCTGCGACGCCGATGCGGCGCCGTCCGGCACCGGGCCGGACGACCGGACGCGGCCCGGCGTGAGCCAGTACCGGATGCCCCATGTCTACCTGCCCCGCTGGTACACGGAGGTGGCGTCCGCCCTGCCCGACCTGGCCCCGGCGCTGCTGGCCGCGGGTGCCCGTCCGTTCACCCTGCTGCACCGGCAACCTGCCGCCACCACCGGCGGCGCGCAGCCCGGCGACGAGGCCTTCGACACGCTGGCCGCCCGCCGATCGGTGGTCGAGACGGTGTTGAACCGGCTGGCCGAACGGCAGCCGAACCTCGAGCTGCGTCGGCCCGTGCGGGTCACCGGGCTGAGCGTGGACGGCGCCGCGGTGACGGGCCTGCGCACCGACCAGGGCGCCATTCCGGCCGACCTCGTGGTCGATGCGGGTGGCCGGCACAGCCCCGTCCCCGGATGGGTGGCTCGGGCGACCGGCACAGAGGTGCGGCAGGTCCGGTCGGACACCCGCGTCATCTACTACTGCCGGCATTTCGAATCGGCCGGCGGTCCCCCGCCGGCGCTCGGGCCGGTGCTCACCCACCACCCGTCCTGGTCGGTGATCAGCCTGCCCGCGGACGGCGCCCGCTACGCGCTCGTGCTGGCCGCCGGCGCCCAGGACCGGGCGGCCCGTGCCCTGCGCACCCCGCAGGCGTGGGAGTCCGCCGTCCGGCTGCTGCCCGCCGGAGCGGCGTGGCTCGACCACGGCCGGCCGGTCGGCGACGTGCTGGTGCACGGCGGGGCAGACGTGGTGCGGCGGTACAGCCCGGCCGGCGAACCGCTGGTCGACGGACTGGCCGCACTCGGTGACGCCCGGGCGGCCACCATGCCGCTGCTGGGCCGCGGCATCACGCTCGGCACCCTGGACGCCCTCGCCCTCCGGGACGCGCTGCGCACCGCCGTCCACGACCGCCGGACGCTCGGCCGCGCCTGCGCCGCGGCACAGGCCGAGCGGGTCGACGGCCTGATCGCGGGCACCGTCTGGTTCGCCCGGCATCGGGCGTCCGAGCTGCGGGCCGAGGCCGCCGGGCAGTCCTACCGTCCCGACGACCCGGGCTGGGCGATGACCGTCGCCCTGCGCACCGGATCGGCGCACGACCCGGTGCTTGCCCGGGCTTCGAGCCGCCTGGGCGGCCTGCTCGCCGGACCGGCCGACGTCTTCGCCGATCCCGAGGTGCGCACCCGCGCCACAAATTACCTGGGCGTCGCACCCACCGGCCCGAACCGGGCCGACCTGCTGGCGGCGCTCGCCACCGGAACCCGGACCTCCCCGACCCTCGGGGCGGAACCACCCACCATCCAAGGAGTCCATCATGTCCACCTCGGTATCTGAACGTTCGACCGTCGTCCGCACGGCCGATCCTCTGTCCCCGATCGGGGGTCTCCAACTGGCCGACCTGCCCCAGCTCACCTTCGACTATCTGCAGTCGGTGGAAGTAGAGGTGCGGCGGGTGACCGGCAACCTGGTGCCCGGCGACGAGGGCACCTTCACCGTCCGCGTCACGAACGGCCCGATCCGGCTCACCGGCTTCACGGTGCACCTCTTCAGCAGCGACGCGACCGTCGCGGCTATCAAGGCCGGGGCCGGCGTGGTGATCCAGTACCGGCTGAGCGGTGACCGTTCCACCCCGGTGGTCGAGCCCGACTCGACGCATGCGGAGTTGTACGCCTTCTTCCTGCAAGGCGTGGACAGCGAGCCGAACGACGTGCTGGAAGCGAACGAGGTGTTCGAGCAACGATTCACCTACGTCGCCGTCGGGCGGGGCACCGCGGAGTTCACGGCCCACCTGCACGGCACCGTCGATCGCGACTCGCTGTTCCCACGCGGCAACGGTGCAGACGCCACGGCCGGCGTCGAGATCAAGCGGCCACGGAACTGAGCCGACGCCGCGACCAAGGAAGCCCTGATCCACGCCCACCAGCGGGCTCCGAGGGATCCCCAACGGATCTACCCGGGCTTGTGGTGCATTGATATCATTGCAACATGACGACGGCGATCACGATCAGGAAGCTCCCCGAGGACGCCAAGCAGAAGCTGCGACTTCGCGCGGCGGCGCACGGCCGTTCGATGGAGGCGGAAGCCCGCGACATCCTGGTGACGGCGCTGAATCAACCGGCGCGAGCCGATCTGAGCTGGATCGAGCAGCTCGTCGAACTGGGCCACGAGGTCGGCGGCGTGGAACTCACGATCGAGCCTCGTGATCCGGCCAGAACAGCCACGCTGTGATCGTCCTCGACACCAACGTGGTGTCCGAGGCGCTGCGCGGGCCGGATGCCGAACCGCGCGTCATCACCTGGCTACGCGGCCTGGGAGCGAGACCGGTCACCACGGTGATCACCAAGGCCGAGCTCCTGGCGGGCGCGGCCGTCCTTCCCCAAGGCGCTCGGCGCGACGCACTCGAGGGCGGCATCGCCCGGGTCCTCGCCCAGCTGGGAGTGTGCCTGCCGCTCACCGACGAGGCGGCCGGGCACTACGCCCGGATCGTTGCCCGACGGCGGGCAGCCGGACGTCCGGTCGCCGGCTTCGACGCCCTGATCGCCGCGATCTGCCGCAGCGCGTCCGCGACGCTCGCGACCCGCAACACACGAGACTTCGAGGGCATGGGCATCGAACTCATCGACCCCTGGCAGGCCGCTGGTTGATCGGGCCCCTACTGGCGCAGAGCCTCGTCCACCAGGCCGGACGCCCTGCGCAACGCCCCCAGCGCGGCCGAGGCCCGGCGGGGTGAGAAGCCGGCCAGCCCGCAGGCCGGGGTGAGCACCAGCCGGTCGGCCAGCGCCGGACCCAACTCCAGCGGTCGCAGCAGCCCCAGTGCCCGGCGGACCAGGTCGTCCGGACGCCAGTCGCGCACCGGCCCGGACGGCGGCAGGCAGCCCAGGTACAGCCCGAGTCCGCCGTCCACGGCCTGGGCGAGCGCGTCGACGTCGGCGACCTGGTCCTGGTCGACGGACGCCGCCGCGAAGCCGGCCGCACCGACCAGGCCGATCGGGAGCCCCGGGGCGCAGCAATGCAGCACCCCGGCCGCCGCGGCGTCCGCCAGCGGTCGCAGGGCCTCGGCGACCTCCGGCGGATGCACCGCCCGATGCCGGAAGTAGCCGCCCTCGGTGGGCACCGCGCCGTTCAGCACGGCCGGCAACGAGGGCTCGTCGACCTGAAGCAGCAGGGTCGCGGACGGCAGCCGCTTGCGCACCTGGCTGAGCAACTCGCCCACACCGTCGGCCAGCGACTGGGCCAGGTCCCGGCGTGCGGCCCGGTCGCCGAGCACCCGTCCGCCCAGCGGCAGGAACAGCGCGGCGGCCAGCGTCCACGGCCCTGCCACCTGCAGCTTCACCGTGCCGGCGAAGTCGTGCGCGTCCTCCTCGAACCGGTCCAGGTCGTCGCGCAGCGTGGCCTGGGCCCGGCGTTGGTCGATCCCGGGATGGTCGCTCAGCCGCCACTCGCCCGCCACCAGTTCGGTGGGCAGTTCGGTCAGCACCGCGGTGCCGCGTCCGATCATCCCGGCCCACGGGCCGCGCGCGGGCAGCTCGGGCAGGTGCGGGACGCCGCCGTCGGTGCCGAGCACGTCCATCACCAGCCGGACCGCCGCGGGGAAATCGGTGCCGGGCAGCGAACCCACACCGGTGAAGCCGACCATCGCGCTACCTCCCGGTGGCGGCGATCGTCGCCGATCCGACCACCCGGTCGCCGTCGTAGCAGACCACGGCCTGGCCAGGGGCGATGCCGTGCGCTGGTTCGTCCAGCAGCACGCGGACGGCCTCGGGCCGGCCCTCGATCAGGGCCGGCAGCGGCTCCCCGTGCGCCCGCAGCTGCACCACACCACGCCACGGCCCGAGCACCTCGCGTTCGGTCCAGGTCGGCCGGATGCCCTCAATGCTGCGCACCGCCAGCGCCTCGTGCGGGCCGACCGTGACCGTATTGGTCACCGGCTCGATGCCCAGCACGTAGCGCGGACGGCCGTCGCCGGCCGGGACGCCCAGGTGCAGTCCACGACGCTGGCCGACGGTGAACCGGTGGCTGCCCGCATGGGCACCCACCACCGCCCCCTCCAGGTCGACGAACGTGCCCTCGGACGACCCCAGGTGCTTCGACAGGAAGCCGGCGGTGTCACCGCTGGGGATGAAGCAGATGTCGTGGCTGTCGGGCTTCTTCGCCAGGTAGAGGCCGCGGGCGGCCGCCTCGGCCCGGACGTCCGCCTTGGCGGTGTCGCCGCCCAGCGGGAACAGGCAGCGGCTCAACTGCTGCTGGTTCAGCACGCCCAGCACGTAGCTCTGGTCCTTGGCCACCTCGGCCGAACGCCACAGCTGCGAGCGGCCGTCCTCGGCGCGCAGCACCGCGTAGTGCCCGGTCGCGATCGCGTCGAAGCCCAGCGCGACGCCGCGCTCCAGGACGGCGGCGAACTTGATCTTCTCGTTGCAGCGCAGGCACGGGTTCGGCGTCCGGCCGGCCGCGTACTCGGCCACGAAGTCGTCCACCACGTCGGCCGCGAACCGGTCGCTGAAGTCCCACACGTAGAACGGGATGCCCAGCACGTCGGCGGCCCGGCGGGCGTCGTGCGAGTCCTCCAGCGAACAGCAGCCGCGGGCCCCGGAGCGATAGGTCTGCGGGTTCTTCGACAGCGCCAGATGGACGCCGGTGACGTCGTGGCCGGCGTCGACCATCCGGGCGGCCGCCACGGCCGAGTCGACGCCGCCGGACATGGCCGCCAGAACACGCACCGGACGAGTTTACGACAGGCGTCGCCGCAGGTCCCGATGCGGCCAGGGCACCTTGGCCCGCCTCATGACTTGGGGACGAAGGTCATGCCCGGAGCGGAACCCGCTATCGGTTGCGGTAGATGTCTCGGCGATGGCCGACGGCGACCACCAGCACCAGCAGGATGCCGGCATGGATCTCGTAGATGATCCGGTAGTCGCCGGTGCGGACGCGCCACTCGCCGTCGCCGCCGACCAGCTTCTTGGCACCGCTCGGGCGCGGCTCGCCGGCGAGCAGTTCGATTGCGGCTTGGACCCGCCGCTGGGCGATCCGATCGAGCTTGCGCAATTGCCGCACGGCGGACGGGGCGAACTCGACGCGGTAGGTCACGCCAGCCCGAGGTCGGCCTTGACCTGCTCCCAGGGGATCGTCGGCTCACCGGCGGCGATCTCGGCACGTGCCGCGCTGGCGGACTCGATGTCGGCAAGATCCTCCGCTGCGGCGATCAGCCGGTCGAGATCGTCCGCGTCGATGACCGCCGCCACCCGGTGCCCCCGACGGGTGAGGTACACCGGCTCATGGTCCACCCGCGCCGCATCGACGACGTCCGCCAGCCGCGCCCGCGCATCGCTCAACGTCATCTCACTCATGTCATCGATCGTACCCGCCGAAATGACGGAAATGTACAGTTCAGGGCTTCGCGAATGAGCAAGGGAACCTCAGAGGGCTGTCCTACGCGAGTGCCGCGCGGGCCCGTCGGACGGCGTCCGGGAGGACCGCCAGCACCCGCTCGATCGCCGCCGCGCCACTCGCGCGTCCCAGGGAGAACCGCAGGGACGCGGCGGCGTCGGCCTCCGTGCGGCCCATGGCCAGCAACACCTCGCTGGGCTGATGGACGCCGGCGGTGCAGGCCGAACCGGTGGAGCAGTCGATGCCGGCCGCATCGAGCATGAGCAGCAGGTCGTCGGCCCGGCAGCCGGTGAAGGTGACGTTCAGGATCGCCGGGCTGACCGGCGGCGCCCCGTTCACCACGGTCCCGTCGATGCCCACGACGCCGCGTACCAGCCGGTCACGCAGTCCGGACAAGCGGGCCGCCTCGGCGTCCAGGTCCGCCAGTGCGGCTCGCGCCGCCGCGGCGAAACCGGCCGCCAGGGCCACCATCGCCGTCCCGGAGCGCAGCTTGCGCTCCTGTCCCCCGCCGAAGCCCGGCGCGGCCAGCGCGGTGTCGCGGCGCACCACCAGGGCGCCGATGCCGACCGGGCCGCCCAACTTGTGCGCCGTCACAGTCATCGCGTCCACCCCCAGGACGGCGAAGTCCACCGACAGGTGCCCGAACGCCTGCACGGCGTCGGTGTGCACCCAGGCGCCCGCCCCCCGAGCCGCCGCGGTCACGGCGTCCAAGGGCTGCACCACGCCGGTCTCGTTGTTCACCAGCATCACCGACGCCAGCGCTGTCCCATCCCCGATCGCCGCCTCGAACCCGTCGGCCAGCCGTCCGGACGAGGCCAGCGGCAACACGTCCACCCGTCCCGGCAGCCGGGCGACTACCCCGGCAACGGACGGATGCTCGCCGCCCCCGACCGCCAACCGGGGACGGTCGCGACGCGCCCGGGCCGCCCCGAGCAGGACGAGGTTGTTCGCCTCGGTGCCGCCGGAGGTGAACACCACCTCCATCGGGTCGGCGCCCAGGCACTCGGCGAGGGACTCG
>JAGPGQ010000070.1:0-7749 GCA_018055925.1 Micropruina sp. | reverse complement strand
CGCCAACCGGGGACGGTCGCGACGCGCCCGGGCCGCCCCGAGCAGGACGAGGTTGTTCGCCTCGGTGCCGCCGGAGGTGAACACCACCTCCATCGGGTCGGCGCCCAGGCACTCGGCGAGGGACTCGCGGCTCTCCTCCAGCCGGCGGCGCGCCGCGCGACCCGCGGTGTGCAGCGACGACGGGTTGCCGGGCAGCTGCCACACCTCGTCCATGGCCTCGCGGGCCTGTCGCACCAGGGGGGCACCGGCGGCGTGATCGAGGTAGAAACGCCCGGACATGACCCCTCCCATAACATTTCGGCTCGCAGATGCTTGCTTCGTCAGCTACTTCGGGCACTATATGTTCCGGTGCGCGGTACGGGGGGTCCGTGGCTCCCTTCCACGTGCATCGTGCCCAGAAGACAGAAGGAACCTATGTCCAAGGCCGTGCTCGAAGCGCCGGCGACCACCGAAGCCCTCGGGGCCCATCCGCGTGCGGAGGGTACCGATTTCGCGCTGTGGGCGCCCCGGGCCGATCGGGTCGAACTGACGCTGGTCGACGACGATGACAACCAGACCAACGTCGACCTCACCCTGAATCCCGACGACGGGGTCTGGAGCGGATTCGTCCCCGGTGTGGGGACCGGCCAGCTCTACGGCTACCGGGTGCACGGCGAGTGGGCGCCCGAGGAGGGCAAGCGGTTCAACCCCGCCAAGCTGCTGCTCGACCCGTACGCGCGGGCGATCACCGGCTACGTGGACTACCGGGGACCGATCAGCGACCACACCACCGCGTCCAACTTCGACCGGGACACCACCGACTCCTTCGGCGCGGTGCCGCTGAGCGTCGTGGTGGCGCCCAGCCCGCCGCCGACGCCGCTGGCCGAGCCGCCGCGGCTGGAGGACCTGGTCATCTACGAGACCCACCTGAAGGGCTACACCCAGCGGCACCCGGAGGTGCCGGAGGGCCTGCGCGGCACCTACGCCGGCTTCGCCGACGACGCCGTGATCCAGCACCTGGTCGACACCGGCATCAACGCCGTCGAGTTCCTGCCGGTGCACCACTTCGTCTCCGAACCGTTCATCGTCGGCCGCGGCCTGGTCAACTACTGGGGCTACAACACGCTCGGCTTCTTCGCGCCGCACGGGCCGTACGCGAGCTCGACCGCCGGCACCCACGGCGGCCAGGTCGCCGAGTTCAAGCAGATGGTCAGCAAGCTGCACGAGGCCGGCATCGCGGTCATCCTCGACGTGGTCTACAACCACACCGGCGAGGGCGGGCACGACGGCCCGACGCTGTGTTTCCGCGGCATCGACCACGGCGGCTACTACCGGCTGACCAGCGACAACCGCAACGACTACGACGTCACCGGCTGCGGCAACGCCGTCGACACCTCGAACCCGCGGGTGCTCCAACTGGTGCTGGACTCCCTGCGCTACTGGGCCAACGAGATGGGGGTGGACGGCTTCCGGTTCGACCTGTGCACCACGCTGATCCGCAACCGCGAGCACCACGTCGACCAGAACCATCCGTTCAAGCAGCTGATCGCCGCCGACGAGCAGCTCGCCGGCAAGCTGATGATCGCCGAACCGTGGGATCTGGGCCCCTACGGCTACCAGGTCGGACGCTGGGGCAAGGGCTGGTCGGAATGGAACGACCACTTCCGCGGCTACACCCGGGACTTCTGGCGGGGCGGGACGCACGGCGTCCAGGAGCTGGCCACCCGGCTGTCGGGATCGAGCGACACCTTCGACCACGGCGGCCGTCCGGCGAGCAGCTCGATCAACTTCGTCACCGCGCACGACGGCTTCACCCTGCGCGACGTGGTCACCTACGACCTCAAGCACAACGAGATCAACGCCGAACGCAACCGGGACGGCACCGACGACAACCGGTCCTGGAACCACGGCTACGAGGGTGAGACGGACGATCCCGAGATCGACGCCGCCCGCCGGCGGACCGCGCGCAACATGATGGCCATGCTGGTGCTGTCGGCGGGCGTGCCGATGATCACCGCCGGCGACGAACTGGGCCGCACCCAGGAGGGCAACAACAACGCCTACTGCCAGGACTCCCCCACCTCGTGGGTCGACTGGCAGCCGGACCGGATGTGGGACGACCAACTCCGGTTGACCCGGACCCTGCTCAAGCTGCGGGCCGACCATCCGGTGCTGCGCAATCCGCAGTTCCGCAGCCAGCGCGAGGTGCTGGACGACCAGGCCCGCGGGCTGGGTCGGTCGGAGGTGGCCTGGTTCAACGAGCACGGCACCGAGATGACCATCGAGAACTGGCACGACGGCGGGCGCCGCACGCTCGGCCAGTACGTCTCCGACAGCGACGAGGCGTTCCTGATCTTCGTCCACGGCGGCGGCGACGAGGTCACCCTCACGCTGCCCGGCCAACCCTGGGCGGGCAGCTGGCGGATCGTGGCGCACACCGGTCTCGACCGGGAACTGCCGCACCGCCAGATCGAGGGCGGGTCGTCGATCCTGGTGCCGCCCCGGACGGTGGTGCTGTTGCAGGGCAACGTGCTCAACCATCCGGTGCCGGTGGCGGCCTCCCCGGTCTCGCCGGACGACGCGGCCGTCCCCGCCGCGAAGGACTGACCGAGCGGCCGGTGTTGCCACCGGCCCTCGGCGGGCCCCTCCACGTGGGACGCACCAGCCTGTAGGTTGAGCGCCGTGAGCGAACTGACGAACGCGGGCGCCGAAGCCCCCCTGGAAGTCGATTTGTCCCCCACCATGACCGGCCCGTTCGGCTTCGGTCGGATACCGGTCGCGAAGGTGTGGCCGGTCATCGAGGGCGGCGCGTACGCCGCCAAGGCGACGGTCGGCGAACTGATCCCGATCCGCGCCAAGGTGTTCCGCGAGGGCCACGACGCGGTGAACGCCTCGGTGATCCTGACCGCCCCGGACGGCACCGAGAGCCGGATCGACATGACCCCGGTCGAACCCGCCGGCCTGGACGGCTGGGAGGCCTGGGTGCGGCCGGACGCCGAGGGCGCCTGGACGTTCCGGGTCGAGGGCTGGTCGGACCCGTGGGGCACCTGGCACCACAACGCGGAAGCCAAGCTGGCCGCCGACGTCGACGTCGAGCTCGTCTGCCTGGAGGGCCGCGAACTGCTCGAGCGGACCGCCGCCGCGGCCGAGGCCGCCGGCGACCCGGTGGAGGCGTCGATACTGCGCGCCACCGCCCAGCTGCTGATCCCGCAGCGTCCCGCGTCCGACCTGTTCGAGGTCGCCGACGGCGCCGGCCTGGCGGCCGCCATGAAGCGCTACGGTCCCCGCGAACTGGTCTCGCCCACCGCTGACTTCCCGCTGTGGGTCGACCGCAAGCGGGCGCTGTTCTCGTCCTGGTACGAGTTCTTCCCGCGCTCCCAGGGCGCCAGCTACGACGCGGATACCGACACCTGGACGTCCGGCACCTTCGACTCCTCGCACGAGCGGCTCGAAGCGGCCGCCGCGATGGGCTTCGACGTGATCTACCTGCCGCCGATCCACCCCATCGGCAGCGCGTTCAAGAAGGGCAAGAACAACACCCTGGACGCCACCGAGAAGGACCCGGGTTCGCCGTGGGCGATCGGCAGCCCCGACGGCGGCCACGACGCGATCCACCCCGATCTCGGCGACTGGGAGTCCTTCGACCGGTTCGTCGCCAAGGCCGAGGCCCTCGGTGTCGAGGTCGCCCTCGACTTCGCGCTGCAGGCCAGCCCCGACCATCCGTGGGTGACCGAGCACCCCGAGTGGTTCACCACCCGCGTCGACGGCACCATCGCCTACGCCGAGAATCCGCCGAAGAAGTACCAGGACATCTACCCGATCAACTTCGACAACGACCCGGTCGGCATCTACAACGAGGTGTTGCGGCTGTTCAAGCTGTGGATGAGCCACGGGGTGCGGATCTTCCGGATCGACAACCCGCACACCAAGCCGGTCGAGTTCTGGGGCTGGATCCTCGACCGCCTGCGCGAGACCGACCCGGACGTGATCTTCCTGGCCGAGGCGTTCACCAAGCCCGAGATGATGCACGCGCTGGGCAAGGTCGGCTACCACCAGTCGTACACCTACTTCACCTGGCGCACCACCAAGGCGGAACTCGAGGAGTACGTCACCGAACTCTCGGGTGAGATGTCGCCGTTCTACCGGCCGAACTTCTTCGTCAACACGCCCGACATCAACCCGTTCCACCTGCAGTCGGGCAACCCCGCGATCTTCGCGATCCGGGCGATCCTGGCCAGCACGCTGTCGCCCACCTGGGGGGTGTACTCCGGCTTCGAACTGTTCGAGCACCTGCCGGTGTCCGCCGGGCGCGAGGAGTACCTCGATTCCGAGAAGTACGAGTTCCGGCCGCGGGACTTCGACGCCGAGCCGAACCTGAATCTGCTGATGGGCACCCTGAACAGCATCCGGAACGCCCACCCGGCGCTGCAGCAGCTGCGCCAGGTGCACTTCCATGCCGCGTCGCACGACGGGGTGATCGCCTACTCCAAGCGGGACGGCGACGACGTGGTGATCGTGATCTGCAGCCTGGACCCCGACAACGAGGTCGAGTCGGACGTGTATCTCGACCTGGGCGCGCTCGGCGTGCCGAGCGGATCGCAGGTCCGGCTGCGCGACGAGTTGACCGGTGCGACCTTCACCTGGGAGACCCGCAACTACGTGAAGCTGAGCCCGAACAATCCGGCCCACATCCTGCATCTGCTGTGAGCGCCCGCAGGGGTGAACGCTGTTGCCCGGGGCTCTTTCCTGACAGGATGACCAGGTGACCGACGGGCCGCTCGACGCGTGGTGGAAGGTGATCGGGGCAGCACGCTGGTTCGGTGGCAAGGGCCTCCCGGGCCGGGTCACCGCGCTGGCGCCGCTTCCCTGGCTCACCGCGTCCGGCACTTTGCCGGCGGTTCGTCCGGAGGTGGCGACGATCGCCTACGACGACGGCCGGACCGATCGCTACCACCTGCTGACCGGGTACACCACCGCCCCCGAGGCGGCGGTGGTGACCCGGGTCGACGACCCCGTCCACGGCACGCTGGCGGTGGTGGACGCCACTGCCGACCCGGGCTGCATGCGGGCGTTGCTGACCGGGCTGACCGACGCCGGGCATCCGGCCATGGAGTGGCTCGACAGCACCGCGATCGACCCGGCCGCGCCGACCCGGGTGTGGCCGGGTGAGCAGAGCAACACCACCGTCTGCGTCGGCGACGACCGGCTGTTCAAGGTGTTCCGCAAGCTGGAGCCGGGACGGAACCTGGACGTCGAGGTGCTGGCCGCGCTGAACGACTCGGGCAGCACCCCGCGGCTGTTCGGCACGCTGGTCGGCGACCTGCCCGCCGACGACCCGGCGGGCACCGCCAGGGCCGACCTCGGCATGTTCGTCGAACGTGTCGCCGGGGTGCGGGACGGCTGGCAGTGGGCCGTCGAGCAGTGTGCGGCCGAACGCGACATCACCGCCGAGGCAGGCGACCTCGGGGTGGCGCTCAAGGCGGTGCACCGGCAGCTCGCCGAGGCGTTCGGCACCGGCGCGGTGGGGGGCGACGACCTGGCCGCGGCCATGATCGGCCGGCTGGACGCCGCCGTCGCCGAGGTGCCCGAACTCGGCCGGTTCGCCGCCGCGGCCCGCCGGTCCCTGGGCGGGCTGGCCGGCCGTCGGCTGGCCACCCAGCGGGTGCACGGCGATTTCCATCTCGGCCAGACGCTGCGTTCGGCCGACGGCTGGACGATCATCGACTTCGAGGGCGAGCCGCTGAAGCCGTTGGCGCAGCGCCGCCTGCCCGACAGCGTGTGGCGCGACGTCGCCGGCATGCTGCGCTCCTTCGACTACGTCCGGGGAGCGCACTCCGATCCCACCTCGCCCCAGGCGCGCGCCTGGAGTTCGGCCGCGCGGGCGGCCTTCCTGGGCGGGTACTGCGCCGGGTCCCCGCCCGACGCGCCGGTCCTGGACGCCTACGAACTCGAGAAGGCGGTCTACGAGGTGGTCTACGAAGCACGAAACCGACCCAACTGGGTCCACATCCCACTCGGTGCAGTCCATGATCTGGCACGGCGGACGGCGCTGGTCCCGACCCACAACCAAGAGGAGAACTGATGGCACACGATCTGGCCGGTGGACTGACCGGACGGGACCTGGAGGGTTTCCACAACGGTGGCGACACCGAGCTGTGGCGTCGGCTGGGTGCCCACCAGGTGACCATTCACGACGACGAGGGGGGCGAGCTGACGGGCACCCGGTTCGCGGTGTGGGCGCCGAACGCCCAGGCCGTCCGGCTGAACGCGGACTTCAACTGGTGGACCGGCGATGCCATGCACCGGATCCCCGGCACCGGCGTGTGGGGGCTGTTCGTGGAGGGCGCCGGCGACGGCGCGCTCTACAAGTACAACGTGCTGGGTGCCGACGGGGTGTGGCGCGAGAAGGTCGACCCGATGGCGACGTTCGCCGAGCAGGCGCCGGCCAACTCGTCCATCGTCTACACCAGTGAGTACCTCTGGGGCGACGACGAGTGGATGACCAAGCGGGCGCAGACCCGTCCGCACGAGTCGCCGATGTCGATCTACGAGGTGCACCTGGGTTCGTGGCGCAAGGGCAAGACCTACCTCGACCTGGCCGAGGAGCTGGTCGAGTACGTCACCTGGCAGGGCTACACCCACGTCGAGTTCCTGCCGGTCACCGAGCACCCGTTCGAGCCGTCCTGGGGCTACCAGGTGACCAACTACTTCGCGCCGCAGTCGCGGCTGGGACGTCCGGACGAGTTCCGCTATCTGGTCGACCGGCTGCACCAGGCCGGCGTCGGCGTGATCCTCGACTGGGTGCCCGGGCACTTCCCCAAGGACGAGTGGGCGCTGGGCCGGTTCGACGGCACCGCGCTGTACGAGCACGCCGACCCCCGCCAGGGCGAGCACATGGACTGGGGCACCTACATCTTCAACTACGGCCGGCACGAGGTGAAGAGCTTCCTGGTGTCGAACGCCCTGTACTGGGTGCAGGAGTTCCACATCGACGCGCTGCGGGTCGACGCGGTCGCCTCGATGCTGTACCTCGACTACTCGCGCAAGGACGGCGAGTGGGTGCCGAACCAGTTCGGCGGCAACGAGAACCTGGAGGCGATCGACTTCCTGCGCTACGTCAACAAGCACCTCTACGAGCGGGTGCCGGGCGTGTGCATGATCGCCGAGGAGTCCACCTCGTTCGGCGGAGTCACCAAGCCGGTCTCGCAGGGCGGCCTGGGCTTCGGGTTCAAGTGGAACATGGGCTGGATGAACGATTCGCTGCGCTACCTGGCGCTGGAGCCGATCTACCGGCAGTACCACCACCACGAGATGACCTTCGCGATGGTCTACCAGTACTCGGAGAACTTCGTGCTGCCGATCAGCCACGACGAGGTGGTGCACGGCAAGGGGTCGATGATCAACAAGATCCCGCAGGATGCCTGGCGGCAGTTCGCCACGCTGCGCGCGTTCTACTCGTTCATGTGGGGCTTCCCCGGCAAGCAGCTGCTGTTCATGGGTTGCGAGTTCGCCCAGCGCACCGAGTTCAACGAGGGCACCTCGCTGGAGTGGTGGGTCTCGGACCTGTGGGGGCACCACGGCCTGCAGCGGCTGATCAAGGACCTCAACGAGATCTACCGGACGCATCCCGCCCTGTGGAAGCTGGACTGCGACCCGGCCGGCTTCCACAGGGCGGGATGCGTCCGGTAGATCTCGTTGAGGTCCTTGATCAGCCGCTGCAGGCCGTGGTGCCCCCACAGGTCCGAGACCCACCACTCCAGCGAGGTGCCC
>JAGPGQ010000069.1:2394-15999 GCA_018055925.1 Micropruina sp. | reverse complement strand
GTTCAAGGGTGGGGCCGACTTCTCGGCGCCGGTGACGGTGACCGAGCAGACTGTGGACGACGTGCGCACCGCCGTCGAGGCACTGCGCCTGCCCGACAACGGCGACCTGAGCGTGACCACGATCGGTGACGGTCAGGTGCGGGTGCAGACCCGGTCGCTGACCGTCGACGAGGTGATCCTGGTCAAGGCGGCGATCGCCCAATCGGCGGGCGGGATCAGCGTCGACCAGGTCGCCTACAGCCTGATCGGCGCCTCCTGGGGCACCATGATCACCCAGCAGGGGCTGATCGCACTCGCGGTGTTCCTGGTGCTGGTCTCCCTGTTGATCTGGGGTTACTTCCGCAACTACAAGATGGCCATCGCCGCCATCGTCGCGCTGCTGCACGACCTGGTGGTCACCATCGGCATCTACGCGCTGGTCGGTTTCAGTGTCACCCCGTCCACCCTGATCGGCCTGCTGACGATCCTGGGCTATTCGCTCTATGACACGGTCGTGGTGTTCGACAAGGTGCGCGAGAACGTCGCCGACCTGAAGAACAGCCGGACGACCTACTCCGAGGCGGCCAACGCGGCGGTCAACCAGGTCCTGATCCGGTCGATCAACACCACCATCCTGGGCGTCCTGCCGGTGGCGGCGCTCACCTTCACCGGTGCGTTCGTGCTGGGCACCGGCCCGCTCAAGGACCTCGGCCTGGTGATGTTGGTCGGCATGATCGCCGGCGCCTACTCGTCCATCTTCATTGCGGCGCCGCTGCTGGCGCAGCTCAAGGAGGCCGAGCCCGAGATGCAGGAGCACCGCGAGCGGCTCGCCCGCCGGGCGCAGCGGCATCAGGCGCGGGAGGCCACGCCGACCAAGGCGAAGGCGGTCGTGATCAGCGCCGGTGACGCCGTCCTGGCCGAGGCGACCGAGGTCGAACCCGACCGGCTCGGCCTGGTGAGCGCCAATGAACTGGCCCGGGACCACCGGGTCCAGCCGCAACGCACCACCCGAGCCAAACGGAAGCGGTGACCATGACCCCCAACGCCAACCAGCGGATCATGCTCGACCTGATCGCCGACATCCCGGACTTCCCGAAGCCGGGCGTGGTGTTCAAGGACATCACTCCGCTGTTGGCCTCGCCGAGGGGCTTCCGCGCGGCGATCGATGAGTTGGTGGCGCTCGCCCCGGCCGACATCGACGTGGTGGTCGGCATGGAGGCGCGCGGGTTCATCCTGGCCGCACCGGTCGCGCTCGAGCTGAGGGCCGGGTTCGTGCCCGTCCGCAAGCCGGGCAAGCTGCCCGGTGAGCTGTACCACGAGCAGTTCGCGCTCGAGTACGGCCACGAGACGCTGACGATCAAGACGGACGCGATCCTGCCCGGCGCCCGGGTGCTGGTGATCGACGACGTGCTCGCCACCGGCGGCACGGTCGGGGCGACGGCGGCGCTGATCAACCGGCTGGGGGCCGAGCTGGTGCACGTGGCGGTGCTGATGGAGTTGAGCTTCCTGCCCGGACGCGAGAGGCTGGCCGAGCTCGGCATCGACAACTACTCAGCGGTCGTCTCGGTCTGAGGGTCCCAGGCGTAGTCAGCGCGCGGCCTGAACCCTGGCGGGAGGGTCACCGGTCACCGGTGTCGGCGGCCAGCAGTATGATGCAGACCTGCCAAAGGGGAACCGGTGACCACTAGCGTCCATGGACCATACGGGGAGAGCGACGGCCTACCCGGGGAGCCCCATGCGCTGACCCGTCCCGCCGGCGCCGGTGACCAGCCGCGGATGCGCATGCGGCATGCGTTGGCCCGGCTCGGGGCACCGAAGAACAGCCAGGCCGCGGTGCTGGATCCGCTGGTCAAGACGTTGCGGTCGAACCATCCCCGGGCCGACATCGCGCTGATCGAACGGGCCTACCGGACGGCCGAGCACTACCACGCCGGCCAGTCCCGCAAGAGCGGCGATCCGTTCATCACCCACCCGCTGGCGGTGGCGACGATCCTGGCCGAGCTGGGCCTGACCGAGACCACGCTGTGCGCGGCGCTGCTGCACGACACGGTCGAGGACACCTCGTACACGATGGCGCAGTTGACCGCCGACTTCGGGTCCGAGGTGGCCACGATGGTCGATGGGGTGACCAAGCTCGACAAGGTCACCTACGGTGAGTCCGCCAAGGCCGAGACCATCCGCAAGATGGTGCTGGCGATGAGCCGCGACATCCGCGTGCTGGTGATCAAGCTGGCCGACCGGCTGCACAACATGCGCACGCTCGGCTTCCTGCGGCAGGACAAGCAGGTCGTGATCGCCAACGAGACCCTCGAGATCTTCGCGCCGCTGGCCCACCGGCTGGGCATGAACGCGATCAAGTGGGAGCTGGAGGACCTCGCCTTCGCCATCCTGCACCCCAAGGTGTACGACGAGATCGTGCGCATGGTCGCGGCCCGGGCGCCGCTGCGCGAGAACTATCTGCGCCAGGTGATCGACCAGGTGAAGGACGACCTGGCGTCCGCGAAGATCAAGGCCACGGTCTACGGCCGGCCGAAGCACTACTACTCGATCTATCAGAAGATGGTCGTCCGGGGCCGCGACTTCTTCGAGATCTACGACCTGGTCGGGCTGCGCATCCTGGTCGACCATCAGCGGGACTGCTACGCCGCGCTGGGCGTGCTGCACGGACGCTGGAACCCGCTGCCGGGCAGGTTCAAGGACTACATCGCGATGCCGAAGTTCAACCTCTACCAGTCGCTGCACACCACCGTGCTGGGGCCGGACATCAAGCCGGTCGAGTTCCAGATCCGCACCCACGAGATGCACCGCCAGGCCGAGTACGGCGTGGCCGCTCACTGGAAGTACAAGGAGGGCAAGGGCACCGCGGGCAACGAGCTCGCCTGGGTGCGGCAGATCACCGAGTGGCAACGCGAGACCGAGGACCCGGGGGAGTTCCTCGACACGCTGCGGTTCGAGATCAGCACCAGCGAGGTCTTCGTGTTCACCCCCAAGGGGGACGTCATCTCGCTGCCGGCGGGTTCCACGCCGGTCGACTTCGCCTACGCCGTGCACACCGAGGTGGGTCACCGCTGTATCGGCGCCCGGGTCAACCAGCGCCTGGTGCCGTTGGAGTATGCGCTGAACAACGGCGACCAGGTCGAGGTGCTCACCTCGAAGTCGCCCAACGCCGGTCCGAGCCGCGACTGGCAGAACTTCGTCGCCAGCCCGCGGGCACGGACGAAGATCCGGCAGTACTTCATGCGCGAGCGGCGTGACGAGTCCATCGAGCACGGCAAGGAACTGCTCGCCAAGCAGCTGCGCCGCACCGGCCTGCCGGTGCACCGGTTGCTCAACGCCGAGCATCTCGCCTCGCTGGCCAGGCATTTCCGGGTCGCCGGCGCCAACGCCCTGTACGCCGCCATCGGCGAGGGGACGGTCGGCGCCCAGAACGTCGTGGAGCGGCTGATCGCCGCCGAGGGCGGCACCGAGGAGGCGGCCGAGGCCAGCGTCGAGGACCATCCGGCCCTCACGACGACCTCCCGGCGGCGCCGTCCGTCCCGGCGGCTCAACGACATCGGGGTCGAGGTCGAGGGTCACTCCGACATGTGGGTGAAGCTCGCCAAATGCTGCATGCCGGTGCCCGGTGACGAGATCCTCGGCTTCATCACCCGTGAGGACGGGGTCTCGGTGCACCGGGCGGACTGCACCAACGCCGAGAACCTGCGGCAGAAGCCCGACCGGCTGGTCGAGGTGAGTTGGACGACCCCGTCCGCCGACTCCAGCTTCCTGGTGGCGGTGCACGTCGAGGGCCTGGACCGTGCCGGCATGCTGTCGGACGTCAGCCGGGTGATGACCGAGCACCACTCGAACATCCTCTCCATGACGGCCACCACCAACAAGGACCGGGTGTTCACCATGCGGCTGCAGTTCGAGACCCCCGACCCGACCCACCTGGCGTCCCTGACCAATGCGCTGAAGCGGATCCCCGGCGTGTACGACGCCCACCGGGTCAAGAACTGAACGTCCGGCCACGATGGTTGTCTTGGACCGGCCCGCCGCTCGATCCATCTGCTGAGGTGGCCGGCGATGTGCTCGATCCATCTCCTGAGGTGGCCGGCGATGTCGAGATCGCTGTCCGGTGGAGGGATGCCCAGCCCGGTTTCGGGTCGCTACCCGGAATCGGCGAGGTTTCCCTTCACCGCGTCACGATGTCGAGATCGCCACACGAATACGCCGCGCCCATTCCGGAGCGGTGACCTCTGCGGCAGCCTTTTCGCCAGACTCCGCATGCCGACGCCATGCGCATCTGTCCCCGACACGTGAAGGTGAGGGACCGTCTCCGATGCACGGGCTAGACGGCGGCGAGATAGACCCAGGCCCGAACGCCGGAGCGCAGGGTGACCGGGCGTCGTTCGTAGTCGTCCACCTCGTAGTCGTCGGCCCGGGCGAGGTCGGCGTCATCCAGTTCGAGGTAGGCGCCGTGAACGGCGTCCGTGGGCGCGCCGCGGCGCACGATCGGATGTCGGTCGGAGCCGCTGGTTGCGATCACCGCGGGATCGGTGATCGTCAGCCAGTCAAGGCGATATCCGGGCAGGATGTCCGGCACCGTGGGGACCGGCCGCCCGAACAGGGCCGTCTGGACGTTCTCCTGCCGCAGCGTGCCGTAGGCGAAGACGCGATGAGTCACCGAGATCAGCGGGAGAAGTCCGCCAGGGTCGCCCGGGCCTGGTCGAGCCAGCTCTGGTAGGTGGCGATCGAGTCCCGGGCCTTGTCGGCGGTCCGGTTGTCGCCGCGCGCCTCGGCCTTCTCGACCTTCTCGGTGAGCTTGTCGATCTCGGTGCTCAGCATCGCGACGGTCTCCTCGGCGCGAGCCCTCGCCTCGGGGTCGGTGCGGCGCCACTCGGCCTCGTCCGCCTTGCGGATCGCGGTCTCCAGCGCGCGGACGCGGTTGTCCAACCCACGGATCGCTTCCCGCGGCACCTTGCCGAGGGTGTTGTAGGCGTCCGCGAACTCCCGGAACGCCGCCCGGGACGCCGCCACGTCGGTGACCGGGACGATCTCGGCCTCGGCCTTGGCCAGCAGGGCCTCCTTGGCCTCGAGATTCGCCCGGAACTCGGCGTCCTGCTCCGACATGGTGGCCTGCCGGGCCCCGAAGAACTGGTCCTGCAGGCCACGGAACTCGGCCCACAGGGCGTCGTCCACCTCACGCGGCGCGGCACCGGCCGCCTTCCACCGGGCCATCAGGTCGCGGAACGCACCCGCTGTCGGACCCCACTCGGTCGAGCCGGCCAGGTCGCGCGCCTCGGCGATGATCTGCTCCTTGATCGCCCGGGCCGCCTCCCGGCGCTCGGCCTGCTCGGCGAACTGCGCCTTGCGTCGACGGGTGTAGGTGGTCCGCGCCGTCGAGAAGCGGTGCCACAGCGCGTCGTCGGTGGCCCGGTCGATCCGGGGGAGCGCCTTCCACTGGTCCAGCAGCGACCGGAACCGGTTCACCCCGCCGCGCCAGTCGTTGCTCTGGGCGAGCCGCTCGGCTTCGGCGACCATGCCCTCCTTGGTCTCCCGGGTGACCTCGGCCTGCCGGGCCCGCTCGGCTTTGCGGGCCTCGTTCGCCTGCGCCAGCACGGGGGCGAGAGCCTCGAGCCGGGTGCTCAGCCCGCCCAGATCGCCGACGGCGTTCGCGCCGGACAGGTTCTTCTTCACCAGGTTGATGCTCTGCCGGGCCTCGTCGGGCGACAGGGCTCCCGAGGCGATCCGCCGCTCCAGCAGGGTGACCTCGAGATCGAGCGCCTCGTAGCGTCTGGTGTAGAAGGCGAGCGCCTCCGCCTCGCTGACACCGGGGATCTGGCCGACGCTGCGCTCGCCCTCTGACGTGCGGACGTACACCGTCCCGTCGGGGTTGACACGACCGAAGTCGGCCGGGCTTGGTGAAGTCATGGGGACCATCTTGCCCCATGGCCCGGTGTTTGTGGACGCTGCTCGCTGGCGCGCCCGATAGGCTGGCGCGCGTGTTTCTGGCCTCCTTTCCCGCCGGCGCGTGGCAGGCGAACTGCTATCTGGCCGCCACCGGCCCGGGACGGGAGTGCGTCGTCGTCGACCCGGGAGTGGACGCGTTCGCGCGGCTTCGGGCACTGGTCGCCGAACACGGACTGACCCCCGCCGGCGTGCTGCTCACCCACGGCCATCTCGACCATGTCGCCTCGGCCACCCGCGCCGCCGACGAATGGGACGTGCCGGTCTGGATCCACGCCGCCGACCGGGAGCTGCTGACCGATCCGGCTGCCGGGCTGGGACCGGCGAGCGCGCCGCTGGTGGATGCGGTCCTCGGCCGGCAGCCGCTGACCGAACCGTCCGACCTGCGCTTCTTCGAGACCGGCCTCGACCTGGCCGGCCTGACCTTCGAGGTGCTGCACGCCCCGGGCCACCGTCCCGGCTGCGTGATGCTGCAGACCCCGTTGAGCGGGCACGACCAGCTCGACTCGGTCGTCTTCTCGGGTGACGTGCTGTTCGCCGGGTCGATCGGACGGACCGACCTGCCCGGCGGCGACCACGCCGTGATGCTCGAGACGCTGCGCGGACCGGTGCTCGGGCTGGCCGACTCCGCGGCCGTGCTTCCCGGGCACGGCCAACAGACCCGGATGGCCCGCGAACGGGCCACCAATCCCTTCCTGCAAGCCGACTATCTAGGTGGTGCCTCGTCCCGATGAGCCGTCCCAGGCCGCTGAGCGGCTTTCCCGAGTTCCTGCCGGCGCAGCGGATCGTCGAGCAGCGGGTCCTCGCCTCGCTGGCCGGCACGTTCGAGCTGCACGGTTTCGCGTCGATCGAGACCCGCGCCGTCGAGCCGATGGCGCAGCTGGCCCGCAAGGGGGAGATCGACAAGGAGATCTACGTCGTCCGCCGGCTGCACGCGGAGCGCCACGGCGGGGGAGCGGACGCCGACGAGCTCGGCCTGCACTTCGACCTGACGGTGCCGTTCGCCCGCTACGTGCTGGAGAACTCCGGGCACCTGGTGTTCCCGTTCCGGCGCTACCAGATCCAGAAGGTGTGGCGCGGCGAGCGTCCCCAGGACGGCCGCTACCGGGAGTTCCTGCAGGCCGACATCGACGTGGTCGGGCAGGGCACACTGGCCGATCACCACGACGTCGAGGTCGCCCGGGTGATCCTGGAGGCGCTGGAACGGCTGCACACCGAGTTCGGTGTGCCGCCGGCGCTGATGCGGGTGAACAACCGGCGGCTCGCCGAGGGCTTCTACCGCGGCCTCGGCATCGACGACCACCTGGCGGTGCTGCAACGCGTCGACAAGCTGGACAAGATCGGCCCGGACGCGGTTCGCGCGCTGCTCACCGGGGACCTCGGGCTGAGCGACGAGGTGGCCGGGCGCTGCCTGGAGCTGGCCACCATCTCGGCGCCGGACGAGTCGTTCGCCGGCCGGGTCCGGGCGCTCGGGGTGGAGCACCCGTTGCTGGACGAGGGCCTGGACCAGCTGGCCGCCGTCGTCCGGGCCGGCACCGCCGCCGCGCCGGGCCGGATCGTCGCCGACCTGAAGATCGCCCGCGGCCTCGACTACTACACCGGCACCGTCTACGAGACCGAGCTGGCCGGCTTCGAGCACCTGGGATCGATCTGCTCCGGAGGCCGGTACGACTCGCTCGCCTCGGACGGCCGGACGACCTACCCGGGTGTCGGGCTGTCGATCGGGGTCACCCGGATCCTGGTGCCGCTGCTGGCGAAGGGGCTGCTGGGGGCGTCCCGGCCGGTGCCGACCTGCGTGCTGGTGGCCGTCGACTCCGAGGACACCCGGGACAGTTCGGACGCGACCGCGGCGCGGCTGCGGGCCCGCGGCATTCCGACCGAGGTGGCTCCCAAGGCCGACCGGTTCGGCAAGCAGATCCGGTACGCCGACCGGCGGGGGATCCCGTTCGTCTGGTTCGCCGGCGGCGAGGTGAAGGACATCCGGTCCGGAGACCAGGTGAGCGCGGACCCGGACACCTGGCTGCCGCCCGAGGAGGACCTCCGCCCGGCGGTCGGCTGAGGCTGAACCCCGCCGGGTCACGGTGCGACGTACCGTGGCGCTATGACCGCGGAGGCGCGCGAGACGATCAGCCGGGCGGCGGCGTACCTGCCGTCGACGGCGTTGCGCCCGTACCTGGCGGGCGCCGCCTACGAGCAGCGGGGACTCCCGGCTGGTGAACACATCGGCCTGCCGTCGTGCAGCCTCACGCTCGTCCTACCGCTCGAGACCGGGCTGCTGGTGTCGACGGACGGGCAGCGGCGGGTCGCGATGTCCTCCTGCGTCGGCGGCCTGCATGCCCGTCCGGTCGCCATCGCGCACGACGGCACCCAGGTGGGCTTCCATGTCGACGTCACGCCGGCCGGTGCCCGGGCGCTGTTCGGACGCCCAGCCGCCGAGCTGGCCGGTTGTGTCGCCGAACTGGACGAGCTGTGGGGGCCGGACGGCCGGGAACTGGTGGACCGGCTGCACGCCGCCGACAGCTGGGCCGGACGGGCCGCCGTCCTCGACGAGGTGTTGCTCCGGCGGCTGCACCGCTGGACGTCCACGAGTCGTCGGGAGGCGCCCGATGAGCTCAGCGAGGCGTGGCGCCGGCTGTCGACGGGTGTCCCCGGGACGGCCGTCGCCGAGGTGGCCAGGGATGTCGGCTGGAGCCGCCGGCACCTCGGCGGGCGCTTCGCGGCCGAGTTCGGGCTGCCGCCGAAGTCCGTGCAGCGGATCGCCCGGTTCCAGGGCGTGGCCGAGCACCTGAAACGCAGGCCCGCGGAGCGACTGGCGGACGTCGCCGCCCGCTACGGCTACGCCGACCAGGCCCATCTGGCCCGGGACTGGCGCGAGTTCGCCGGCTGCCCGCCCTCGGTGTGGCTACGTGCCGAGGTGCTCCCATTCGTTCAAGACGGTGCCGGAGCGTCCGGCCGAGACTGGGGCCATGACCACAATGCCCATGATGATCTGGCCGTGCCTGACCAGCAATGACGCCCGGGGACTCATCGAGTTCCTCACCGGGATCGGATTCGCCGCGACCTTCGTCATGCCCGACGAGGGGCCCGTCGTCGAGCACGCCCAGCTGAACTGGCCCGAGGGCGGCGGCGTGATGCTCGGCAGCGCCGGCCGCGAGGAGGGCGACCTGGCCGATCGGGTCCCCGGCACGGCCTCGCTGTACGTCGTCACCGACGATCCGGCCCAGGTGCTCGCCCGGGCCGAGGAACGCGGCGCCACGGTCGTCCGGGCCGGCTACCGGACCGACTACGGGTCGTTCAACGTCCTGTTCACCGACCCGGAGGGGAACCTGTGGTGCTTCGGCACCTACCGGGGCGAACCGGCTTGAGCGCCGCCTGAGCCGGCGATTGCCGTTTCCGCAGGCCGCCGCGGGATTCGGCGGCCACGGAGGCTGATCGCCGACGGGTCTTCGCGATAGGGTCGGCGAATGTGTGTGTGTAGTGCCGGAGTCGTCGCCGACCCGGAGCAGTGGCGGCCGCCGATGAAGGATCGTGTGTCGGTGGTGAGCGGACGATGAGGTCCCTGCCAGTCCCGCCGCTGGGCGGCACCCTGGAGCGTTACCGGGCCGCGGTCGCCCCGCTGCTCACCGACGACGAGCGCGCGGCCACGTCCGCGGCGATCGACGCCTATGCCGACGGCGAAGGACCGGCCGACCAGCGGGCGCTGGAGGCGTTCGCGGTCACCGAGGACGCGGCCGGCCGCAGCTGGCTCTCCGAGGCGTGGCTGGACGG
Organism: Micropruina sp.; assembly: GCA_018055925.1. Classification (GTDB taxonomy): domain Bacteria; phylum Actinomycetota; class Actinomycetes; order Propionibacteriales; family Propionibacteriaceae; genus Micropruina. Next base: position 6,303 of record JAGPGQ010000069.1, on the reverse strand, counting down.
CTACCTGACCACCCGCGGGCCGATCACCCTGATCAGCAACGTCGGGCTGCAGCTCAACTGGCCCGGCGACGCGTCCGGCATCGCCCGCGCCGCCGACCTGATCCACCGGATGGCGGTGATCCACCTGGCCTGGCTGCGCGGCGAGCTGCCGTCCGAGGTCACCGGACGCGGCGACCCGCTCGACCCGGAGCAGCGACGCTTCCTGGCCGGCGGGCTGCGGCATCCCCGGCCGGGTCGGGACGAGTTCGTCGAGGGGCCCGGCGAGGCGGCCAACCGCGAGATCGTGGCGTTCTGGCACGGCGCCCCGTTCGCGCTGCGGATCAGCGACGAGTCGGGACGGCCGCTGGGCACCGCGGCCCTGGTGGCCGCGCTGACCGAGCTGACCCGGCGTCCCGCCGGCGGGGACCGGAGCTTCACCCACGTGTCCTACACCGGCAGCGAGACCGCCGCCGCCCTGCTGGACCGGGTGCTCGCCGACGAGGCCAACGCCGCCACCTACCGGCGGCTCGCGGATGCCGTGTTCGCGGTCAACCTGGTCGACCGCGAGGTCGAGCCGGACGAGTACCTGCAGCACGTCACCTTCGAGCTGGGCCGCACCTGGGCCTACAAGCCGGCCACCTACGACATCGACCTGGCCGGCGACCTGGCGGCCGTCCACCTGGAGCACACGGTGGTGGACGGGGCGACCCTGAAGGGCGTGGTCGCCCGGGCCCAGCAGGTGGTGCCGGACGACCTCCCGGCGGAAGCGCCGTCCTGGGAGCCGATGGGCTGGCGGCTGGACGACGCCCTGGCGGGCGACATCGCCGCGGCTGCCCGGCGGTACGCGGACCTGGCCGGGCCCTATCGCGTCCGGACCGTCCTGATCGAACTGGGGGCACCGGGCCAGCTGCCGTTCCGGTTGAGCCACGACGGCGCCCAGCAGTGGGTGATGCTGTACGCCCAGCTGGCCTGCTACGGGCGGCCGCGCAGCACCTATGAGGCGGTCGACATGCGCGAGTACCGCGCCGGCCGCACCGAATGCCTGCGGCCCAACACCGACGCGGCGCTGGCGCTCGCCCGGGCTCTGCTGGACGGCGATGCCACCCCTGACCAGCTGTTCGCCGCGCTGGCGGCGCACAAGGACTGGGTGAAGGCGTGCAAGAGCGGCCACGCCATCGATCGGCACCTGTTCGGCCTGCGGATGATGGCCGCGCGCGAGGGCCGCACGCCGGCGCTGTTCGGCGACCCGGGTTACGCCCGGCTGACCACCGACTTCCTGTCCACCACGTCGCTCGGCGACCCCCATCAGCTGCTCCGGTTCGCCTTCGCCCCGACCAGCAGCGGCGGGATCGGGATCAGCTACAGCACCGAGGACGGGCTGTACGAGTTCTGCCTCAGCTACCGTGCGGACGAGCACGACGACGTCGATCGGTTCGTCGCGGCGCTCGCCCAGGGCACCCGGGCTCTGGGCGAACTGATCACCCGAGCCGCCCGGGCCTGACCCCCGGAGTCCGTCGTCCCGGCCAGGCCGTCGGTGCCGAGATCCCGGGGCAAGCCCGGGATGACGGTCCGGTCCGGTCGTGCCGCCGTCCGGGCCGGTCGTGCCGCCGTCCGGGCCGGTCGTGCCGCCGTCCGGGCCGGTCGTGCCGCCGTCCGGGCCATCGTCGCGCCGCCGCCCGGGCTATCGTCATCCCGGCGGACGCCGGGATCTCAGTACCTGTCCGACCGTTTGGTTCCGGGATCCCGGGGCGAGCCCGGGATGACGGACGGGTCCGCCGTGTCGTCATCCCGGCGGACGCCGGGATCTCGGGGCGAGCCGACTTCGCGGCTAACTGGCTTCGGTGTCCATCCAGCGGTCCAGCGTCGGGGTGTTGGCCAGCAGGTTCTGGGTGTACTCCTCCTGCGGGCGGTCCAGGACGTCGGCCGCCAGGCCGGACTCGATCAGCCGTCCGTGCTGCAGCACCAGCACCCGGTCGGCGATCGACCGGACCAGCGCCAGGTCGTGGGTCACGAACAGCATCGAGATGTGCCGCTCGGCCTTGATCGAGTTGAGCAGTTCGGTGATCGAGCCCTGGATCGAGACGTCCAGCGCCGAGGTGATCTCGTCGCAGACCAGGATGTCCGGCTCGACCGCGATCGCCCGGGCGATCGCCACCCGCTGCCGCTCGCCGCCGGAGAGCCGGTTCGTCCGCAGCGACATCGCCGACTCGCCCAGCTGGACGTCCTCGAGCAGCTGCGCGGCCCGTTCGCGGGCGGCCCGTCCGGAGGCGACGCCGAACAGTTCCAGGGGCCGGACGAGGATCTGCTCGACGGTGCGCCGCGGATTCAGCGACAGGTACGGGTTCTGAAAGATGTACTGGACGCGGCGGCGCTGCTCGGACGTCCGCTTGCGGGCCGCGGTGGCCAGCGGCTCGCCGTCCACGGCGATGGTGCCATCCCAGTTGTCGTGGATGCCGCCGACGCAGCGCGAGATGGTGGTCTTGCCGGAGCCGGACTCGCCGACCAGGGCGACAATCTCCTCCACCGCCAGGTCGAAGTTGACCCCGTGCACCACGTGACTCGTGCCGTAGTAGATGTCGAGATCGGAGACCGCCAGGATGATCTTCCGGTCACGCTGCGGGTCGGTGTCGGCCACCGCCCGATCGGTCGGATCCCACGGCGGCAGGCCATCGGTGCGGATGCAGGCGGCGAAGTGGCCGGGTGAGACCTCCACGTCCGGCGGTTCGTCCGTGGAGCACTCCTCGATGGCGAAATCGCACCGGTCGCTGAACCTGCAGCCGGGTGGGCGATTGCCCGGTGCCGGCGTCCGGCCGGGAATGCCGGTCAGGGCGAACGGGCGATGCAGGTGCGGGATCGCGTTCAGCAGCGCCCGGGTGTACGGGTGCCTCGGATCGGTGAAGATCTGCTTGACCGGCCCGATCTCGGCCAGGCGGCCGGCGTACATCACCGCCACCCGGTTCGAGATGGTGGCCACCACCGACAGGTCGTGGGTGACGTACAGCGCGGCGACGTCGAACCGCTGGCACAACTCGTCCAGGGTGCGCAGCACCATGCCCTGGGTGGTGACGTCCAGGCCGGTGGTGGGCTCGTCCAGCACCAGCACCTGGGGCCGGGGGAGGAACACCATCGCCAGCGCCACCCGCTGCACCTGGCCGCCGGAGAGCTGGTGCGGGTAACGCCGCAGGAACTCGTCGTCGTTGGGCAGGCCGACCTCGGGCAGGATCTGCCGGACCCGCTCGCCCCGTTCGTCCGCCGAGCCGATGTCGTGCAGGTCGAGCAGTTCGCGCAGCTGGGCGCCGATCCGGATCGAGGGGTTCAGGGCCGAGGTGGGATCCTGCGGCACGTAGCCGATGGTGACGCCCCGGATGGCCCGCACCTGGGCGGGCCCCAACTCGCGCACCTTGTACCCGGCGACCTCGATGTCGCCGCCCGAGATCGCGGCCCCGGTACGGGCGTAGCCGAGCAGCGCCGTCCCGGTGGTGGTCTTGCCGGAACCGGACTCGCCGACCAGGCCCAGGATCTCGCCCGCCCGCAGGGTCAGGTCCACCTGGTCGACGACGTCGACGCCGCGGGCCGGCAAGCTGATCCGCAGATCCTCCACCCGGCAGCGCAGGTCCTCGGTGACGGTCTGGCTCATCATGCCCCCTTCGCGGCCCGCTGGCCGATGCCGTCGGCGATCAGGTTGGTACCGATGGTGAACAGGCCGATCAGGATCACCGGCGCCAGCACGCCCCACGGCTGCACCAGCAGCGCCAGCCGGTTCTCGTTGGTCATCTGTCCCCAGTCGGCCGCGTTCGGGTTGCTGGCGAAACCCAGGAAGCCGATCGCGGCGACGGTGCCGATCGAGTAGGTGAGCCGCAGGCCGGTCTCGGCCAGCAGCGGCACCACCAGGTTCGGGCCGAGCTCGAAGACGGCGATCCGCCAGCGGGG
>JAGPGQ010000069.1:0-2294 GCA_018055925.1 Micropruina sp. | reverse complement strand
TAGACGGCGGCGATGATCATCGCCAGGGCCTGCACCATCGGGAAGTCGGAGTTGCGCACCGAGTCGACCAGGGTGGCGCCGATGCCCGGATAGTTGAACAGGTACTCGATCAGCACCACGCCGCCGACCAGCCAGGCCAGCTGCAGCGCCGTCACCTGGATGGTGGGCACCACGGTGTTCGGCAGCACGTGCCGCCGCAGCACCAGGCCCTCCGGGACTCCCTTGAGCCGGGCGAGTTCGACGTAGTCCGAATCCAGGGTCTCGATCATCGTCGAGCGCAGGATCCGGGCCAGGTACGGCACCACCGCGATGAGCAAGGTGGCGACCGGCAGGATCATCGAGATGGGACGGTCCCACGGCGCGCCGCCGACGGGCAGCACGGTGACCGCGGGCAGCCAGTGGAACACGCTGGTCGAGAACAGCGCGACCAGCAGGATGCCGGTCACGAACTCGGGCAGCCCGGCCAGCGCCAGGGTGATGAACTGCAGGGTGTTGTCCAGCACCCCGCCGCGCCAGCGCGCCGACAGCATCGCCAGGCCGATCGACAGCGGGATCATGATCACCGCCGTGACCAGCACCAGGAAGGCGCTGTTGACCACCTTGTCGCCGATCAGTTCGGCGACCGGCAGGCCGTTGGCCGCCGAGATGCCCGGATCGCCGCGGAGCAGGTCGCCGAGCCACATCAGGTAGCGCTGCCAGGCCGGCAGGTCGAGGTGCAGCAGCTGTTCCAGCGCGGCCACCCGGTCGGGGCTGACGTCGTAGTCCTTGCCGAGGATGGCCCGGACGGGATCGCCGAGCGCGTTGGTGGCGAAGAACACGATGATCGACACCGCCAGCAGCGTGAGGATCGCCAGCCCGAGGCGGCGCAGCAGCCACTGCGTCCAGGCCCGGGCCGGGCTGCCCACGCGGCGGCTCGGACGCTCGACCGGCGCCTCGACCAGGACCTTCTCTTCGACCGCGCTCATGGCATCACCGGCCTGACCCGGTTGAACCGGAAGGCGGAGACGGGTTGCTCGCGAGCCGGCTCCAGCCCGGTGACGAAGCCGCTGTAGGCGTCCACCTGGTTCTGGAAGCCCCAGATGATGTAGCCGCCCTCCTCGTACTCGATCCGCTGGGCGTCCTGGACGAGCCGGCGCCGGCGCACGGGGTCGACCTCGCGCTGCGCCGACTGGATCAGGCCGGCGAACTTCTCGTTGTCGAAGTGGGTCTCGTTGTAGGGCGACGACTTCAGCGCGCAGCTGGCCGCCTGCGGCAGGTAGAGCCGGGTGCTCCAGAAGTCCTGGGCGAAGATCCAGGAGAGGTACTGGTCGCCGAAGAAGATCGCGCCGTCGACCTTGTTCAGCCGGACGTCGACGCCGGCCGCCTTGGCCTGCTGGACGAACAGGCTCGCCGCCTCGACCGCGCCGGCCCCGACGCCGGAGGAGGTGACCAGTTCGATCTGCAGGTTCTCTTCGCCGGCCGCCTTGAGCAGCGAGCGCGCCTTGTCGATGTCCGGTTCGCGCTGCGGCAGGTCGTTGCCCAGGTAGTCGGGGTCGAACGGTCCGTACAGGTCGTTGGCCACCCGGCCGAAGCCGTTGAACGCCTGGTCGATGATCTGCTGTCGGTCGACGATCAGGCGCATGGCCTCCCGGACCCGGTTGTCGTTGAACGGCTTGGTGTCCACCCGCATGGTGAACGGCACCCAGCCGCCGGACTCCGAGACCAGGGTTTTCGCGCCCTGGCCCTCGATGGCCCCGGCCAGGTAGGTGGGCAGGTTGTCCAGGGACTGCACCTGCCCGGCCAGCAGCGCGTTCACCTTGGCGGCGTCGTCGCTGAAGTTGAGGATCACCAGCTCCTCGAAGGACGCCTGGACGTCCCAGTAATCGTCGAAGCGGGCGAACCGGCTGCGCTGGCCGGGGACGAAGATGTCGTAGCTGAACGGGCCGGTGCCGACCGGATGCTTGGCGTCGAAGTCATCGGGGACGATGCCCAGCGCGTAGCCGGCCATCACGGCGTCCAGGATCGCGTAGGGCGACTTCAGCTTGAGCCGGTAGGTGCGGTCGTCGAGCACCCGGCTGCCGGCCAGGTCGGCGATCGCGGCGACGTCCGAGGCCTGGGTCGCCGGGTTCTTCGGGTTCAGCATCCGCTCCATGCTGGCCTTCACGTCGGCCGCGCGCACTGGACGCCCGTTGTGGAACCGGAGGCCCTGCCGCAGCCGGAACGTCCACTCGGTGGCGTCGTCGTTGTGCTCCACCTCTTCGGCGAGGCTGGGCTCGACCTCGAAGGTCGAACTGAAGCGCATCAGGGGTTCGAAG
>JAGPGQ010000280.1 GCA_018055925.1 Micropruina sp. | reverse complement strand
CGGTTCTCTATTCGGTTCAGGGGACGGTTCCTTTTCGGTTCAGCGATCGTCCCCGGCTGGGAGAGGAGGAACCGTCCCCTGAACGGGAATGGGAACCGTCCCCTGAACGGGAATGGGAACCGTCCCCTGAACGGGAATGGGAACCGTCCCCGATGAGTCGGTCCCGGTGGGTCAGAGGGCGCAGCTGACGCAGCTGACGCAGCCCTCGACCTCGGTGCCCTCCAGGGCGAGCTGTCGCAGGCGGATGTAGTAGAGCGTCTTGATGCCTTTGCGCCAGGCGTAGATCTGGGCCCGGTTGAGGTCGCGGGTGGTGACGTTGGCGGGGAAGAACAGGGTCAGCGACAGGCCCTGGTCGACGTGCTTGGTGGCCTCGGCGTAGGTGTCGATGATCGCCTCGGGGCCGATCTCGTAGGCGTCGGCGTAGTACTCCAGGTTGTCGTTGGTCAGGTACGGCGCCGGGTAGTAGACCCGTCCGATCTTGCCCTCCTTGCGGATCTCGATCTTCGACACGATCGGGTGGATCGAGGACGTCGAGTGGTTGATGTAGCTGATCGAACCCGTCGGCGGGATCGCCTGCAGGTTCTGGTTGTACATGCCGTACTCGGCCACTTCGGCGGCCAGCGCGCGCCAGTCGTCCGGGGTGGGCAGGACGATCCCGGCTCGCGCGAACAGCTCGGCCACCCTCGCCGTCCGCGGCGTCCAGTCGCCCTCGATGTAGCGGACGAAGTACTCGCCCGAGGCGTACGCCGAACGCTCGAACCCGCCGAAGGACGTCCCGCGCTCCCGGGCGATCCGGCAGGACGCCGCGATCGCGTGGAAGGTGACCGTGTAGAAGTACATGTTGGTGAAGTCCAGGCCCTCGTCCGAGCCGTAGTGGATGGACTCCCGGGCCAGGTAGCCGTGCAGGTTCATCGCGCCCAGGCCGATCGCGTGGCTCATCGCGTTGCCGCGTTCGATGCTCGGCGCGCAGGCGATGTTGGACTGGTCGGAGACCGCCGTCAGTGCCCGGACGGCGGTCTCGACGGTGCGTCCGAAGTGCGGCGAGTCCATCGCCCTGGCGATGTTCAGCGACCCCAGGTTGCACGAGATGTCCTTGCCGATCTCGGCGTACGACAGGTCCTCGTTGTAGGCGGACGGCGTGGAGACCTGCAGGATCTCCGAGCACAGGTTGCTCATCGTGATCCGGCCGTCGATCGGGTTCGCCCGGTTCACCGTGTCCTCGAAGACGATGTAGGGATAGCCCGACTCGAACTGGATCTCGGCCAGCGTCTGGAAGAAGGTCCGCGCGTTGATCTTCGACTTGGTGATCCGGCGGTCGTCGACCAGTTCGCGGTACTTCTCGGTGATCGAGATCTCGGTGAACGGCACCCCGTACACCCGTTCGACGTCGTAGGGACTGAACAGGTACATGTCCTCGTTGTCCCGGGCCAGTTGGAAGGTGATGTCGGGAATCACCACCCCCAGCGACAATGTCTTGATCCGGATCTTCTCGTCCGCGTTCTCCCGCTTGGTGTCCAGGAACCGCATGATGTCGGGATGGTGCGCGTGCAGGTACACCGCGCCGGCACCCTGCCGGGCCCCCAGTTGATTGGCGTACGAGAACGAGTCCTCCAGCAGTTTCATCACCGGGATGACACCGGAGGACTGATTCTGGATCTTCTTGATCGGGGCGCCGGCCTCGCGGATGTTGGTCAGCGACAGTGCCACCCCGCCGCCCCGCTTGGAAAGCTGCAGCGAGGAGTTGATCGCCCGGGCGATCGACTCCATGTTGTCCTCGACCCGCAACAGGAAGCAGGAGACCAGTTCGCCGCGCTGCGCCTTGCCGGCGTTCAGGAAGGTCGGGGTGGCCGGCTGGAACCGTCCGGCCATGATCTCGTCGGTCAGGCTCTCGGCCAGCGCGCGGTCGCCGGCGGCCAGGGTGAGGGCGACCATGCAGACCCGGTCCTCGAACCGCTCCAGGTAACGGGAACCGTCGAACGTCTTCAAGGTGTAGGACGTGTAGTACTTGAAGGCGCCCATGAAGGTCGGGAACCGGAACTTCACCGCATAGGCGCGCTTGAACAGCGACTTCACGAACTCGAAGTCGTAACGGCCGAGCACCTGCTGCTCGTAATAGCCGTGCTCCACCAGGTAGTCCAGCTTCTCCCTGAGCGAATGGAAGAAGACGGTGTTGGTGTTCACATGCTGCAGGAAGTACTGATGCGCGGCCCTGCGGTCGGCGTCGAACTGGATCCTGCCGTCCGCGTCGTAGAGATTGAGCAGTGCATTCAGCGCGTGATAGTCGACCTCGGTCGAAACCGTCTCTACGCCGGTATCGGTGAGCAGAGTCGTTGCCATTGTGAGATGAGCCCTTCCTGGACGGCCACGACGTCGTCGGCCGTGCCCATGAGTTCGAACTGGTAAAGCTGCGGCACCCGGCATTTGCGGGCGATGATGTCGCCGGCGATGCAGTACGCCGCACCGAAGTTGGTGTTGCCGGCCGCGATCACGCCCCGCAGCAGGGCCCGGTTGGCCGGATCGTTGAGGAAGCCGATCACCTGTTTGGGGACGGCGCCGCGGCCGTTGCCGCTGCCGTAGGTGGGGACGACCAGGACGTACGGACGATCGACCCGCAGGTGGCCCTCGGTGCTGCGCAGCGGGATGCGCTGCGCCTCGAAGCCGAGCTTGCCCACGAAGCGGTGGGTGTTCTCGGAGACCGAGGAGAAGTACACCAGGTGCACCATGTGCTCGCTCCTCACGTGGGTCTCGCAGGTCGGGTCCGGTCTTTCGTTGGTCGAGCCGATCCCGGTTTCAGGCTCCGGACGAGCTCGACCGGCAGCGTCGTGGTGCCCAACCGGCGACGGCCGCTCAGGCCGCCTGGACGCGTGCGGCGGTGGCCTTGATCCGGTCGGGGCGGAAGCCGGCCCAGTGCTCGTCGTCGGCGAACACCACCGGCGCCTGCTGGTAGCCGAGTTCGAGCACCTGGGCAAGTGCCCGCTCATCCGCGGAGAGGTCGACCACGTCGTAGTCGAGGCCGGCCCGGTCGAGCGCCCGGTAAGTGGCGGTGCACTGCACGCATGAGGGCTGGCTGTAGACGGTGATCGTCATGGCTGGGTCCTTCCAAGAGCTGGGGGTTACACCGGTGTAGTTCCATCGGTGTTGTCGTGGACACTACACATATGGGTTGAGTGACGCAAGGACCACTAGATGTAGTGTCACGTGTCGATCGAGGGCCGGTTCAGGGCATGCCGAGGCGCCGCCCGGACGAGGCGGCGATCGGGTCCTGCTGGGCCGCGAAAGCCACGATTCGGGCGGTGACGGGGAAGGTGTTCCGGGGTGCTCAGACCCCGCGGCGGACGTCCCTCAGGTGACCCTGGACTGTCGGGACGGGGGTGTCGATGGCCGGATGATGATCACGCAACTCTCCTTCGCGAGTTGTCGCAGACCACGGGGAAGGACCCACCGCCGGCGCCGGTCGATGCCCGGCTGGCGAGGCGGAACCGTCCCTAGCGGTCGTGCCCACCGTTCCGCGGTCGCGGAGACGGACGCTGGCAGGTCTTCGGACTCTCGGGCCCGGATCGTCCGATCCACCTAGTGTCCGTCGCTTCCCAGGCCGTCGGCCCAGTGCTTGATGACGGAGGTCGTTCCCGATTACCGCTGCGGGGCAGTCCCGGAGTCTCACCGGGTTCCCTCTTGCCTCTGTGCCGCCGAGACGGCGCAGAACCAGTCGCGGGACCGACTCTACGACAGCCGCCCGGCTCGACCCGCGACACCGGCGTGTCGTGTCGTCCGATGAACCCGCTCCGCCCGCCTTCCCCGGGCGTATCCTGAGCCATGGATCTCTCCGGGTTCTACTCCCTGATGGCGGTGACGTGTTTCACCCTGGTCGGGCTGTGGTGGACCGTTGTCGAACGGCATCCGGAATGGAAGGCCGACCGCCGGAGACGAAAGCTCGCCGGCGGGGTCTACCTGTCATTCCTGCTGCCCGGATTGATGAGCACCTTCGCCCAGGTGGACGCCGGCAATCCGCTGATCTGGCGCTCCAGTTTCACCGTGGCCGCGGTCGTCGGAATGGTGAACACGGTGCAATTGCTCGGTGTCGACACCAACCCGCGGCGTGGACCGTTCCGGAGGTTCCGCTGGCTGGTGGCGGTGGTCTACGCCGCGGTGGCCGTTCTCGGGCTCTTCCCCGGAATCGCGATCGCCCTGGGTGGCACGCCGCTGCAGGCGGCGGCGATCGCGCTGATCCTGCTCATCGTGCTTGCCCACGGACTCGCCTGGGAATTCATGATGGAGCACCGCGAACCGGCCGAGTCCGCCGACTGAGGTCCTACGATCGGGCAATGGGTCTACGTACGCTCATCCTGGCCGCCGGCGTCGGACTGGCATGACCAGGTTCGTCATCGACGCCGCCACCCTGCTCGCGGTGCCGGCCGACGGCGGCACGTTCGACCCCGCGCATCAGCTGGTGGCGCCCGCCTCCGTCCGGTCGCAGGCGCTGGAACTGCTGTTGGGGCGGGTCCGGGCGGGGGAGTTGGCCGAGCGGGACGCGCTGGC
>JAGPGQ010000068.1:9415-16098 GCA_018055925.1 Micropruina sp. | reverse complement strand
GTGAACAGCGCGGCGGCACCCAGCTGGACCGGGCCACCGCGGGCGATCCGCCGCAGTGCATCGGGCCGGGCCTGCAACGTCCAGCCGACCAGGAACGCGCCCAGATAGGCGGTCAGGGCGGACGCGGAGGGCACCAACGTCTCCGGCGCCAGGATCCCGCCGAGCACCGTCCCCTGCATCAGCAACGCGGCGAAGTACGGCACGGCCGCGACCAGCACCCCGGCCGGCGACGAGAACACCCGGCCGCACCAGGCGGCCACGGCGGCGGCGCGCTCCCGTCCGAGCGCCGGCACGATCAGGGCACGCGCCAGCAGGGTGAGCACCACGCACTGCATCAGCACCAGCAGGAACCACAGCTGGCCGGGATTGATCGTCAGCAGCGGGTCCTCCGTGGGAGGCGGCAGCAACAACGGCTCACCCCGCTGCTCGGCCTGGAACATCGCCATCAGGCCCAGCGGCAGCACCGCGATCGGCCAGAACGCGAGGAACGGCAGCAGGATCCGCACCACCCGGTCGCGCAGGTAGCGGCCCGGACCGCGGCGCTGCAGCACCAGCCGGCCGAAGTAGCCGGCCAGCAGCATGAACAGCGTCATCCGGAACAGGTGGATCACGAACACCGGAATCCCGGTGAGTTCGCTGCTCCTGGTGTCGATCACCAGCCAGGGGATCCCCGGGATGAACGGGAGCAGCGAGTGCAACACGATGCCGAGCAGCAGGGCGCCGGCCCGAAGGGCGTCCAATCCGTGCAACCGTTCGGAGGTCGTCGTGGCGGGTCCGGTTTCCACAGTCGAGGTCATGTTTCGACGCTAGGAAGCGGGACGCCCGGGCGCGATGGGCCGACCGGTCGGGCGGCATCGACCGATCGGTGGATGCCGCCGGCCTGGCCTGACGGGCGGCGGCCTTGGACAATCGACATCATGGCGGCTCACCGCGACACCGGCACGACGGCCGATCCGCGCACCGGCGCGCCACGGCGCCCCGTGCCCCCCGCCGCGACCGCCGAGGCCACCGCGGGACGGCCGCCCGCCTGGCTCACCGAGACCCCACCGCTCGCGCTGCGGGTGATCCCGTTCGTGCTGCTGGGCCTGTCCGTGCTAATCGGCTGGGGACTCAGCCCCGAACTGATCGAACCGGAGCGGATGCGGCAGTCCTACCTGCCGACCCTGGTGCTGCTGGCCTTCCGGATCGCCCTCCAGGTCGTTCACAACCGAGTGCGGTCCGCCACCCCCGCGATCGCCGCCGGCTATGTGCTGCATGCGATCACCCTGGTGGCCGGCGTGGCACTGAACCCCTTCCTGTGCATCTACGCGTTCTTCGGGTACATGGACGCGGCCCGGCTGCTGAGCGACCGGGCCGGCTGGGTCGCCGCGGTGGTCACCGGGGTGACCTGCGGATTCGGGCAGGCCGGTGGCCTGCCGGGCCTGGACGCGACACCGCTGCTGTTCCTCGCGCTGGCGACGGTCAACGTCATGCTCGCCCTGGTGATGATGCGGATCATGGCCGGCCACGAGCGCGAGGTGGACGCCCGGGCGCGTGCCGTGGAGGCGTTGGCCCGGGCCCACGAGGAGAACCTCGCCCTGCACGACCAGTTGATGCGGCAGGCGCACGACTCCGGCATCGCCGATGAGCGCGCCCGGCTGTCCCGGGAACTGCACGACACCGTCGCCCAGGGCCTGGTCGGCGTCATCCGGCAGCTGGAGAACCTGCCCGGCGATCTGCAGCCGTCCGTCCGGGACCGCATCGACCGGGCGGAACGGGCCGCCCGCGACTGCCTCACCGAGGCCCGGCGGGCCGTCCGGGCGCTGGCCCCGCGGCAGCTGGAGGACAGCGACCTGGCCGACGCCGTCCGAGCCGAGGTGGAGAACTGGTCGCTCACCCACGGTGTCGTGGCCCAGGTCCGGGTCGAGGGCGAGCCGGCGGACGGCCCGGGCGACGATGTCGTGCTCCGCGTCGTCCAGGAGGCGCTGGCCAACGTGTCCCGGCACGCCGACGCCCGCACGGTGACCGTGACGCTCACCTGGCTGGCCGGTGAACTGCACGTGGACGTCCGCGACGACGGCATCGGTTTCGACCCGGAGGCCGTGGTGCGCGGCCACGGCCTGGACGGCATGACCGAACGCCTGCACGCGGCCGGCGGACGGCTCGAGATCGAGAGCCGGCCGGGCGACGGCACCACCGTCGCGGCCACCCTTCCCCGGGGTTCCCGATGACGGCCGGCGGCGATCCCGGATCGGACGGGGACGGTATCCGGCTGGTGGTGGTCGACGACCACCCGGTGGTCCGCGACGGGCTGACCGGCATGTTCGCCGACGAGCCCGGGATCGCGGTCGTCGGCGAGGCGAGTTCGGGGCCGGAGGCGCTGGCCGTGATCGAACGGAGCGATCCGGACGTGGTGCTGATGGACCTGCGAATGCCGGGCGGGGACGGCATTCCCGCGATCCGGGCGCTGCGGGAGCGGTCCGCGACCCGGCCGCGGGTGCTGGTGCTGACCACCTACGACACCGATCGGGACGTCCGCGGCGCCCTCCAGGCCGGCGCCGACGGCTACCTGCTGAAGGACGCCCGCCGCGCCGACCTCGTCCGGGCCGTCCAGGACCTGGCCGCCGGCCGTCCCGTCCTGACCACGCAGGCACTGGCCGCGCTCGCCGGACGGCAGACCGAGACCGCGCTGAGCGCCCGGGAGGCCGAGGTGCTCCGGTTGGTCGCCGAGGGCCTCACCAACGGTGCCATCGCCCGCCGGCTGCTGATCAGCGAATCGACCGTCAAGACCCACCTGCTGCACGTGTACGCGAAGCTGGAGGTGGCCGACCGGGCCTCCGCCGTCCGGGTGGCGTGGGAGCGCGACCTGGTCTGAGGACCGGCGGCGCGCTCGCAGCCGTCGACCTCAGCCGTCGACGTGGTCGAGCCCGATGTCGAGCACCGTGACGCTGTGGGTGAGCGCCCCGATGCTGATCAGGTCGACGCCCGCCTCGGCGACCGGCACCACGGTTTCGGCGGTGACCCGTCCGGACGACTCGGTGAGCATCCGGCCGTCCACCATCGCGACGGCCCGGCGCAGCCGATCGGGGGTCATGTTGTCCAGCAGCACCGCGTCCACCCGGAGTTCGAGCAGTTCCGCGAGCATCGCCAGGTCGTCCACCTCCACCTCGATCTTCACCAGATGTCCGGCGTTCGCCCGGGCCGCCTCGACGGCCGCCCGGACGCCGCCGGCGACCGCGATGTGGTTGTCCTTGATCAGGACGGCGTCGTCGAGGCCGAAGCGGTGGTTGACACCGCCGCCGCAGCGCACCGCGTACTTCTGCAGCGCCCGCAACCCGGGAATCGTCTTGCGGGTGTCGGCGACCTTCGCCCGGGTGTGCGCGATCGCGTCGGCGATCCGAGCGGTGCCGGTGGCGACGCCGGAAAGGTGACCGAGGAAGTTCAGCACCACCCGTTCGCCGGTGAGCAGGCCACGGGCCGGCCCGGTGGCGGTGGCGATCGCGCTGCCCGGTTCCAGCCGGGAGCCGTCCCGCAGGTGCACGTCGACCGCGATCCGCGGGTCGACCAGGTCCCACGCCAGCGCGGCGAGATCGATGCCGGCGAGCACCCCGGGCTCCCGGGCGACCAGGCGCACCGTGGCGGTCGCCTCGGGGCCGATGATGCTGTCGGTGGTGAGGTCGCCGGCGCGGCCCAGGTCCTCCAGCAGGGCGGCCCGGACGATCGGTTCCGTCATCAGCCGGGGCAGGCTCCGGATGTTCGTCACGAGGCGCTCCTGACGGGTTCGGGGACGGCCAGCAGGTCCGTCCAGGAGATCAGGGTGTGTTCGGCGACCGGTGCGGTCGCCGGGTCATCGGTGCGGGTGTGCGCGCCGCGGGACTCCTGCCGGCGCAGCGCCGAGGCGGCGACCAGATAGCCGACCAGTCCGACCTCGTGGTCGAGGTGCGGCCGCAGCCCGGCCATGGACGCCCGCAGGCCGTCGGCGTCCCGCAGCACCCCGGCGCCGGCGGTGACGATGCCCCGCAGCCGGCCGACGAGCGGGTCCTCCGGTCGCCGGGCCGGACGCCCCCAGCCGCGGACCGGGTTCGACGCCGATGCGAAGGACATCGTTGCGGCAAGGTGGTTCGCCACCCGGCGGCCGCAGACGACCGCCTCCAGCAGCGAGTTCGACGCCAGCCGGTTCGCGCCGTGCAGGCCCGTCGAGGCGACCTCGCCGGCGGCGAACAGGCCCGGCACGGTCGAGGCGCCGCACTCGTCCACCAGCACGCCACCCATGTGGTAATGCGCGGCCGGACGGACCGGCAGCGGATCGCGGACCGGATCCAGTCCCTGCCGGAGCGCGCCGGCGTGGATCGCCGGGAACAGCTCCGCGAACCGCGCGCCGGGGGCCCGCCGGGCGTCCAGGAACACCCGGCGCCCGGCCCGCAGCTGCGCCCAGGCCGCCCGGGAGACGACGTCCCGCGCGGCCAGCGAATCGGTGAGCACCGGATCGCCGTGCTCGTCCACCAGGACGGCACCCTCGCCGCGGACCGCCTCGCTGACCAGGGGCATCGGGTCGAGGGCGACGTCCAGTGCGGTCGGATGGAACTGCACCAGCTCCAGGTCGCGGAGTACCGCACCCGCCCGGAAGGCCAGCGCCAACCCCTGTCCGCGAGAAGTGAGCGGGTTGGTGGTGTGGGTGAACAGGCCGCCGATGCCGCCGGTCGCCAGCACCACGGCGGGCGTGCGCAGCACCATCTCGCCGTCCGGCGTGGCCACCCGGACGCCGGCCACCCGGCCGTCCCGCACCACGATCTCGACGGCCCGGCAGTGTTCCCAGAGCGCGATCGACGGCAGCGCGCGGGCGGCGTCCAGGACGGCGCGCAGCAGTTCCGCACCGGAGCCGTCGCCGTTGGCGTGCACGATCCGGCGCCGGCCGTGCGCGCCCTCCAGGCCCAGCCGCACCGACCCGTCCGGGTTGCGGTCCCACCGTGCCCCGAGCCGGCTGAGCCACTCGATCGACTCCGGCGCCGCGGCGGTGATCGAGCGGACCACGTCCGGATCACAGAGTCCGGCCCCGGCGGCGATGGTGTCGGCGGCATGCAGTGCGGGGGAGTCTTCGGCGCCGATGGCGGCGGCCAGGCCGCCCTGCGCCCAGCCGGTGGACGTGCCGGTGCTCAGCGCGCCGGCCGACAACACCAGGCAGGGCGCCGGCGCGAGCTCGATCGCGCAGCTCAGGCCGGCCAGCCCGGCGCCGACGATCACCGGACCCTGGACGTGAAACTCCGCCGTCATCGCTTCGGCGCCCCGATCGCGAGCATCGCGTCCACCGCGCGGCGAGCCCCCTCGGCGACCTCGGGATCGATGGTGATCTCGTGCGTCATCGTCTCCAGCGAGTGCCGGATCGCGCCCAGGGTGTTCCGCTTCATGTGCGGGCACAGGTTGCACGGCCGGACGAACTCCAGGTCGGGATGCTCCTGCGCGATGTTGTCGCTCATCGAGCACTCGGTGATCAGCGCCACCCGCTGCGGCCGGCGGGTCTGGACGAAGCTCAGCATCTGCGCGGTCGAGCCGGAGTAGTCGGCCTCGTCCACCACGGCGGGCGGGCATTCGGGATGCGCCAGCACGGCGACGCCGGGGTAGTCGCGCCGAATCTGCACGATGTCCAGCGGGGTGAACCGCTCGTGCACCTCGCACGAACCCGGATGGGTGACCACCTCGACCCCGGTCTGCCGGGCGATGTTCGCGGCCAGGTACTGGTCGGGGATCATGATCACCTTGGGGACGCCGAGCGCCTCGATCACCTCGACGGCGTTGCCCGAGGTGCAGCAGATGTCGCTGGCCGCCTTCACCGCCGCCGAGGTGTTGACGTAGGTCACCACCGGCGCCCCGGGATGCTGCCGGCGCAGTTCCTGCACCTGCTCGGCGGTGATCGACTCGGCCAACGAGCAGCCCGAACGCAGGTCGGGGATCAGCACGGTCTTGCTCGGGTTCAGCAGCTTCGCCGTCTCGGCCATGAAGTGGACGCCGGCCAGCACGATCACGTCCGCCTCCACAGTGGTGGCCTCCCGAGCCAACGCGAGGGAGTCCCCGACGATGTCGGCGACGCCGTGGAAGATCTCCGGCGTCATGTAGTTGTGCGCCAGGATGACCGCATTGCGGTCCCGCTTGAGCCGCTGGATCGCGTCCACGTCGTCGGCCATCGTCGCCCACTCCACCGACGGCACGACGTGCGCCACCCGCGGGTACAACTTCTCGGCGGTGAGGATGCTCATGGTTCCCTCCAAAGTCGATCGGACACCCTTATGCTACATCTGAGCAAAATATTATGCTACTTGTGAGTAGAAGGGTGTGCTCTCCGTCATCCCGGGCTCCGACCCGGGATCTCGGCGGAGATCCCGGCGTTCGCCGGGATGACTGATGGTCGGCTGTCATCCAGGGCTTCGACCCGGGATCTCGGCGGCTGTGGGCGTGGGGTCCGGTGCGGAGATCCCGGCGTTCGCCGGGATGACGGGAGCGAGACGGACACGATTGTCATCCCGGGCTCGACCCGGGATCTCGTCAGCGGGAGCGCACGGCGGGGAGCTTGGTGCCGACGGCGCGGCGCTCCTGCAGCACCTCGCGGCGGAACCGGTAGAGCCGGGCGGGCCGGCCGCCGGTGTCGGCGCGTCCGCCGGTCTCCTCGACCAGGTGCTGCTGGTAGACCAGCCGGCGGAAGTTCTGCGTGT
>JAGPGQ010000068.1:0-9315 GCA_018055925.1 Micropruina sp. | reverse complement strand
CGGCGCTCCTGCAGCACCTCGCGGCGGAACCGGTAGAGCCGGGCGGGCCGGCCGCCGGTGTCGGCGCGTCCGCCGGTCTCCTCGACCAGGTGCTGCTGGTAGACCAGCCGGCGGAAGTTCTGCGTGTGCGCGGTGCGTCCGGCGAGCGCCTCCACGCAGGCCTGCAGCTGACCGAGGGTGAACTCCTCGGGCATTAGCTCGAACACCACCGGCCGGTACTGGATCGTCGTCCTGAGCCGGGCCACGCCGGTCGCCAGGACGCGGCGGTGATCGCCACTCATGCGTTGTCCGGGTGCGCCGGGCTCGCGGCGCCGGCTCGCGGGCGACTCGGCGACCAGGCCCGCCTCCCAGAGGAGTTCGTAGCGTTGCAGCACCAGATCGGGCTGCCAGGGGCGTCCCTCCAGGCCGAAGGCGATCGCGCAACGCTGCCGGCGTTGGGGGTCGTCCGTCATCCAGTCGCTCAGCAGGCCACCCACGTCGTCCGGGGCCGTGGACGGACGGCGATCCTCCCAGGGCAGCAGCGAGTACCAGCTGCGCCAGCGTCCGAACGGGGCGGTCAGGGCCGGCGCGCCGGTCAGGCCGAGGTAGGACACCGAGATGGTGCGCCCGGAGACGCCGCTGCGGTCGCGATCGGCGAAGGTGTAGAGCTGTTCCAGGAAACCCAGTTGCAGGCCGGTCTGCTCCTCGACCCAGGCCCGGACGGCGGTCTGCAGCGACCGGTGGCTGGGGAGCAGCGGACCCGCGGGCAACCGCGGCTTGTCGCCGACGGTGAGGACGACGGGCTCGCCGTCGGCCAGCGCCACGATCACGGCCAGGACCTCGGCGGTGGTCGGTTCGCTGCTCATCGCTACTCCCGGGATGAGGTGGGGATGTCTAGGCAGGATACCGACCTCGGCCCCGCTTCGGGGCGATCCCTCGGGCGGCGCGGCCTGCAGGTCATTCCGGGCGCCCTTTACGTCATCCCTGGCTTGCCCCGGGATCTCGGAAGCCGCGCGTCCGGCGCGAGATCCCGGCGTTCGCCGGGATGACGGCGCGGCCTGCAGGTCATTCCGGGCGCCCTTTACGTCATCCCGGGCTTGCCCCGGGATCTGGGAAGCCACGTGTCCGGCGCGAGATCCCGGCGTTCGCCGGGATGACGGAAAGGCGGGTCACCGGCGACCGGTCAGGCGGATCTCGGCGGGCGCTCCACGACGATGGTCACCTTGGCGACGATGGCCGCGACGGCGCCGAGGCCGAGGATCAACGGGGCGACCAGGGCGGTGATCGCACCGACGGTGATCCCGGCGTTGAGCGGGATGGTGATGAGGGTCTTGCCGTCGCGCTTCAGGGTGATCCGGCGCACATTGCCCTCGCGGATCAGCTCGGTGATCTTGTTGATCACATTGCCGGCCGTGACCTCGAACTCCTCGGTCCTGCCCTGCTCGGTCATCTCACTCAACTCCATGGGGTTGCGGCCAGCTTCTCCGGCCGGTGACGTCCATTCTGTGCGCCCGGGTCAAGCGGGGGCCTCTGCGAGCCCTGTTCGTCCGGCTGCGTGGGCCTCGAACGTAACCCGGAGGCCGGGCGTCCGTGCCGGTAGTAGCGTGACCGGAATCGAAACAAGGGAGGTCCGGATGTCCGACATGCCGCGCTACGGCGGAATCGCCACCTTCGCCCTGCTGCCGCGGCTCGAGGATGTGGACGGTGCCGACGTCGCCGTCCTCGGCGTGCCGTTCGACGCGGGCACCAGCTATCGCCCAGGTGCCCGCTTCGGGCCGGCGCACGTGCGGGAGCATTCTCGCCAGCTGCATCCGTACCACCAGCCGCACGACGCCTACCCGTTCCGCAGCCTGCGCGTGGTGGACGCCGGCGATGTCGCCGTCGGCCCCTACGACATCCCCCGCGCCGTCGAGACCATCGACCGGCACGCCGACGGACTCCGGGTGGCCGGCATGCGGATCGTCGCGCTGGGCGGCGACCACACCATCGCACTGCCGTTGCTGCGGGTGGCCGCCCGCACCCACGGGCCGCTCGCAGTGCTGCACTTCGACGCCCACCTGGACACCTGGGACGTGCTGCACGGCGCCACGATCTGGCACGGCTCGCCCTTCCGCCGCGCGGCCGAGGAGGGCCTGATCGACCTGGAGCACTCCCAGCACGTGGGCATCCGCGGCGGCATCTACGACCGGAGCGAACTGGACGACGACCGCCGCGCGGGGTTCGAGATCATCCGGACCGAGGAGTTCACCGACCAGACGCCGGCGAGCATCGCGGAGCGCGTCCGCAACCGGCTCGGCGACCGCCCGGTGTACATCTCCATCGACATCGACGTGCTCGACCCCGCCCACGCGCCCGGCACCGGAACCCCCGAGGTGGGCGGCATCACGACGCGCGAACTGTTCGCCGTGCTCAGGCTGTTGCGCGGCCTGCCCATCGTCGGCTGCGACGTCGTCGAGGTGTCGCCCGCCTACGACCACGCCGGCCTCACCGGCCTGGCCGCGGCCCATACGGCCTGGGAGTTGATCGCCCTGATGTCACTGTCGGAGGACTGAACCCGCCCGCACGGCCGGATTCACCGCGCGGTCTCACCAGAGCCGCCGGCCAGGGTGAGCGCGGCCCACAGTTCCGCGCGCGCCGGGAAGCCGGCCAGGTCGACCCCGAGCAGCTTCTGCGCCTGGGCCACCCGGGCCCGGACGGTGTGGCGGTGGATCCCGAGCGTCCGTGCGGTCGCGTCGATCCGGGCATCGCACTCGAGCCAGGCCCGCACCGTGTGCAGCAGCGCCGTGTCGTGCGCCCGGTCGTGCGCGCGCAGGGGAGCGAGAGACGCCTCGGCCACGGCGATCGCATCGGCCCCCGTCAGCTGGGTGAGGACGCCGGCCCGGACGAGGTCGGCGAAGCGCGCGACCCGGCCGGGACGTCCCCGCCGGTCGCGGGCGGCCACCGCCTGGGCATGCGCCCGGGCGAAGCCGTCGTAGCCGGCGGGCTGCGAGACGCCGGCGTCGGCCTCGAACAGCGCCGCGAACTCGTCCAGCAGTTCCTCCTGCGCGGCGAGGACGACGATCACCAGGCCGTCGGGGCCGCGTCCGTGGAAGACCGGACGGTCGGCGCTCTGCAGTTCGAGCCAGTCCGCGGCCACGTCCGTGCGCGCGGCCGCGAGCGTGGCAACCGCAACGACCACGGGCGCCGCCGGCAGCGACCCCCACAACTCGCGGGCGACCCGTCCGGCAAGCGTGGGGTCGTCGGCGAGCAGGCTCTGCACCAGGCCCGCGCGCAACACCTCGCGGGCCCGGTTGAATCCGACGTTCTGTTCGAGGGCGAGGCCGGCCATCGCGATCACGGACGTGACGACGCCCCGGCTCTCGACGTCCAGATCGCCCGCGGCGATCACGATCGCGCCGCGCAACTGTCCGCCGCGTCCGAGGGTCTGCAGGGTGAAGGTCTCGCCGGCCACCTCCAGGGACGCCCCGGCGCGGGTGCCGCGGCGCAGCACCGCGCCCACCTCGTCGCTGACCTCCACCAGGGCCCGGGGGCTGAGCCCGCCGGCCGGATGATCGCGCACCAGCACCCCGGCGGCATCGAACATGCCCACCCAGGACTCCAGCTGACGGCCGAGTTCGGCCAGGGTCGCGCCCAGCCCGTCCGGGCGCAGAGCGGCTAGCGAGATGGCCCGCTGGGCGGCCAGCGCCCAGGTGCGCCGGGCGTACGCCTGGGCCGCGACCGCCTCGGCGTTCGCCCGGGCGAGGGCGAGGAACGGTGTCCGGTAGGGCACCTCGAACAGCGGCATCCGCTCGTCGCGGCAGGCCGCCGCGAGGGCGTCCGGGATGCCCTCGCGCGCCACCTCGGTGCCGAAGCCGAGTCCGCGCACGCCCCGCCGGCTCAGCCGAACCACGTAGTCGCGGTACGGTGCCGGGCCGTCGGCGTCGCCGAACTGGGTGCCCGTCGTCAGCAACAGCAGGTCGTCGGCCAGGAACGGCGTCGGATCGGCCAGGTCGGAGCTGTGCACCCAGCGCAGGGGCGCGTCCAGGGCGCCGGGCGGCAGCTCGTCCTCCGCCGACATCAGGCGCAGGTGAAGCTCACGGCGCGCGAGCAGCGCGCGCAGGGTCGGCTCCGGATCGGCCACACGCACCACCACCCCTCTGGACGCGATGTATAGATAGCTGCGCAAGAATGTACATCGCGGCGAGTGCCCTGCGTGGCTCGGCCCCCTTACGCTCCTGGCATGTCTCTCGCCGTCGACACCGCAGTCTCGCTCGGAGGACCCGCGCTACCGCAGGAGCGCCGCCTGGTCACCGCCATCCCCGGCCCCCGCTCGCAGCAGCTGCTGGCCCGCAAGGCCGCCGCGGTCGCCACCGGCGTGGGGCACACCGCGCCGATCCAGGCCGTGGCCGCCGGCGGCGGCGTGGTCGTCGACGCCGACGGCAACTCGCTGATCGACCTGGGTTCCGGCATCGCGGTCACCACCGTCGGCAACGCGCACCCCAAGGTGGCCGCGGCGATCGCCGAGCAGGCGGCCCGGTTCACCCACACCTGTTTCATGATCTCGCCGTACGAGGGCTACGTGGCGGTCGCGGAGGCACTCAACCGGCTCACGCCCGGCGACCACGCGAAGAAGTCGGCGTTGTTCAACTCCGGCGCGGAGGCGGTCGAGAACGCGATCAAGATCGCCCGCCGGTTCACCCGCCGCCAGGCGGTGGTCGCCTTCGACCACGCCTACCACGGCCGCACCAACCTGACCATGGCCCTGACCGCCAAGTCGATGCCCTACAAGAGCGGGTTCGGCCCCTTCGCCTCGGAGGTCTACCGCGCGCCGATGTCCTACCCGTTCCGGGACGGGCTGTCCGGCCCGGACGCCGCGGCCGCCGCGATCACGACGATGGAGAAACAGATCGGGGCCGACAACCTGGCCGCCGTGATCGTCGAGCCGATCCAGGGCGAGGGCGGCTTCATCGTGCCCGCCGACGGCTTCCTGCCGGCGATCGCCGACTGGTGCCGGGCGAACGGCGTGGTCTTCATCGCCGACGAGGTGCAGTCCGGGTTCGGACGCACCGGCGTCATGTTCGCCAGCGAGTTGTTCGGCATCGTGCCCGATCTGGTCACCACGGCCAAGGGCATCGCCGGGGGCATGCCCCTGGCCGGCGTGACCGGCCGGGCCGAGATCATGGACGCCCCGCACACCGGCGGCCTGGGCGGCACCTACGGCGGCAACCCGGTCGCCTGCGCGGCCGCGCTGGCCGCGATCGACGCCTTCGAGAACGAGGGACTGCTGGAGCGGGCCGTCCGGATCGGCGAGGCGCTGCGCGAGCGGCTGACCGCGCTGCAGGCGGCCGACCCGCGCATCGGCGACATCCGCGGACACGGCGCCATGATCGCCGCCGAGTTCGTCGACCCGGCCACGAACGCCCCGGACGCCGCCCTCACCGCTGCGGTCGTGAAGGCCGCGATCGCCGAGGGCGTCATCGTGCTCAGCTGCGGCACCTACGGCAATGTCATCCGCTTCCTGCCGCCCCTGACCATCGGCGACGACCTGCTGCACGAGGGCCTGGACGTCGTGGCCGCGGCCCTGGCCGCGAACTGACCACCCCGACGAACAGACCCAGCGACAGCCCCAACCGGAATAGAGACGTATGCAAGTGAACGAGATCACCCGCGATGCCGTGATCGTCGGTGCCGGTGTCGCCGGCCTGACGGCGGCGCACGAGTTGAAGAAGGCGGGCCTGTCGATCGCCGTGCTCGAGGCCCGCGACCGGGTCGGCGGACGCCTGTGGACCGACGTCATCGACGGCGCGATGCTCGAGATCGGCGGCCAGTGGGTCTCGCCCGACCAGGACGCGCTGATCGAGACGATCGACGAGCTGGGACTGGAGACCTTCGACCGCTACCGGGAGGGCGACTCCGTCTACCTCGGGCCCGACGGCACGCTCACCCGGTTTACCGGCGATGCGTTCCCGGTGGGTCCCGAGACCGCGCGGGTGATCGCCGAGCTCACCGAACGACTGGACGCGATGGTCGCCGAGATCGATCCGGACCGGCCCTGGGCACATCCGCGGGCCGCCGAGTGGGACTCGGTCTCCTGGGAGACCTGGCTGCGGGCACAGACCGACGACGACGAGGCCGTCCGCAATCTCGCCTTCGCGACCGGCCCGGCGATGCTGACCAAGCCGATCCACGCCATCTCGCTGCTGCAGTCGCTGCTCATGGCCGCCTCGGCGGGCAGCTACTCCCACCTGGTCGACGCCGACTTCATCCTCGACAAGCGGGTCGTCGGCGGCCTGCAGCGGGTGCCGCTGGGGCTGTCCGAACGACTCGGGCGGGACGTCTTCCTGAACCAGCCCGTGCGGACCCTCGAGTGGGGCGACGCCGGGGTCACGGCGTCCGCCGACGGCCTCATCGTGCACGCCCGGCAGGCGATCCTGGCGCTGGCGCCGGTGCTCTACCACCGGATCTCCTTCGTCCCGCCGATGCCGCGGCTGCAGCACCAGATGCACCAGCATCTGTCGATGGGCTTCGTGATCAAGGTGCACGCCGTCTACGACCGTCCGTTCTGGCGCGAGCAGGGCCTCTCCGGCACCGCGTTCAGCCCGTACGAGCTCTCGCACGAGGCCTACGACAACACCAACCACGGCGACGAGCGCGGCACGCTGGTCGGTTTCGTCTCCGACCGGAACGCCGACGACGTCTTCCGGCTCAGCGCCGAGCAGCGCAAGCAGCGCATCCTCGAATCCCTCTCGCACTACTTCGGGCCCGAGGCGTTGAGCCCGGTCGTCTACTACGAGAGCGACTGGGGCAGCGAGGAATGGACCCGCGGCGCCTACGCCGCCAGCTTCGATCTCGGCGGCCTGCACCGCTACGGCGCCGACCTGCGCAGCCCCGTCGGGCCGATCCGGTTCGCCTGCAGCGACCTGGCCGGTGCCGGCTACCAGCACGTCGACGGCGCCATCCGGATGGGCCGCCTGGCCGCCCGCCAGATCCTCGAGGAGAACGCCGCATGAGTGGGCACATCGTCGTCGGCTACAAGGCCACCAAGACCGGACGCGACGCCGTCGCCTTCGCCGCCCGGCTGGCCGCCGCCATCGGCGGCGCGCTGGAGGTCGCCGTGATCCTGCCCGCCGAGGGCCGCAGCGTGATCACGCCGCCGGACGCCTCCTACGACCGCTACCTGCGCACCCTCGCCCAGGAGTGGATCGCCGAGGCGATCGGCCGGGTCCCGGACGGCGTGACCGCGCGGGGACACGTCCGCTCCGCCGACTCGTTCGCCGAGGGCCTGATCGGACTGGCCCGCGAGCTGTCCGCCGGCTACATCGTGGTCGGTGCCGGGGACGGCGGCCTGCGCGGCCGTCACCGCCTGGGCACCACCAACAACCAGCTGCTGTACTCGTCCGAGGTGCCGGTGGTGCTGGTGCCGCGCGGCGCCCGCAAGATCGCGGCCGGCACCGGAATCACCCGCCTGACCGTCGCGGTCAGCCCGCGTCCCGGGGACGGTGCGCTGATGGCGGACGCGGCCGCGCTGGCGTCCGCCACCGGGATCCCGGTCAGGCTGTTGTCGCTGCTGGCGATCGACCTGCCGGTCGCCGCCAACACCGCCGCGGCCCGGCTCGCCCGTTCGGATGCGGCGGCCGACGTGCTTGCCGCGATGAACGCGAGGCTGCCGGACGGGCTGGAGGCCGAGGTGGTGGTCGCGGACGGCGACAGCATCGAGGACGCCGTCGCCGGCCTCGACTGGCAACCCGGCGAGATCCTGCTCGCCGGATCGAGCCGGCTGGCCCAGCCGCGCCGGCTGTTCCTGGGGGCCACCGCCGCGAAGATGCTGCACGAGGTGCCCGTGCCGGTCGTGGTCGTGCCCCGCCCGCGCGAGCAGGACGGAGCCGGCGCATGAGCGAGGACACCTCCACGATCCCCGACGAGGCGTCCGAGCACGGACTCTCGCAGAAGGGGCTGAGCGCCGGCAGCGTCGGCCTGATCGGTGCCGTCGTGATCGGCATCTCCTGCATCGCGCCCGCCTACACGTTCACCGCCGCGGTCGGGCCCACGGCGTCCGTCGTCGGCCTGCAGGTGCCGGCGGTCATCCTGGTCGGCTTCCTGCCGATGCTGCTGGTGGCCTTCGGCTACCGCGAACTGAACCGCGAGATGCCCGACTCCGGCACGTCGTTCACCTGGGCGACCCGGGCGTTCGGCCCGTGGATCGGCTGGATGGCCGGCTGGGGCCTGGTGGCGGCCACGATCCTGGTGCTGTCGAACCTGGCCGGCATCGCCGTGGAGTTCCTGTTCCTGCTGATCTCACAGCTGACCGGCAACGAATCCATCGCCGGCCTCGCCGACGTCACCTGGATCAACATCGTCGTCTGCCTGCTGTTCATGCTCGGCGCGACCACCATCTCCTACCGCGACATGCAGACCACCCAGAAGCTGCAGTACGTCCTGGTCAGCTTCCAGTTGATCGTGCTGCTGTTCTTCGCGGTCACCACCATCGTGCAGGCGGTCAACGGCGGCGGCTTCGACTACACGCCGTTCGAGTTCGCCTGGTTCAACCCGTTCGAGCTGAGTTCGTTCAGCACCTTCGCGGCCGGCCTGTCGCTGTCGATCTTCATCTTCTGGGGCTGGGACGTCACCCTGACCATGAACGAGGAGACCAAGGACCCCGAGAAGACGCCGGGACGCGCGGCGACCGTCACCGTGTTCACCATCGTCACCCTCTACCTGCTGCTCGCGGTCGCGATGATCATGTACTCCGGGGTCGGCGAGGGCGAGCTCGGCCTGGGCAACGTCGAGATCCAGGAGAACGTGTTCTTCCACCTCTCGGGTCCGATCCTCGGCCCGCTGGCGTTCCTGGTCTCGCTGGCGGTGCTGACCAGTTCCGCCTCGTCCCTGCAGTCGACGTTCGTCTCACCGGCGCGGACGCTGCTCGCGATGGGCCACTACGGCGCGCTCTCGCCCAAGTTCGCCGAAGTCAGCCCCCGCTTCTTCACCCCCGGCTACGCGACCATCGCGTCGTCGATCGTGGCCTCCGGCTTCTACGCGGTGATGCGCGTGCTCAGCGAGGACGCCCTGTGGGACACGATCACCGCCCTCGGCATGATGATCTGCTTCTACTACGGGCTGACCGCCTTCGCCTGTGTGTGGTACTTCCGCAAGCAGTGGTTCGACTCGGCACGGCTGTTCTTCTTCACGCTGTTCTGCCCGCTGGTCGGCGGCGTGATCCTGGGAGTGCTCTTCCTCACCACCCTGATCGACTCGATGGATCCGAGCTACGGCAGCGGATCGAACGTCGGCGGCATCGGCCTGGTGTTCGTGCTCGGCGTCACCGTCATCCTGGTAGGAGTGGTGGTGATGATCTACCAG
>JAGPGQ010000279.1 GCA_018055925.1 Micropruina sp. | reverse complement strand
CACCCCGATGCTGGTCGTGCACGGCAACCGCGACTACCGGGTCCCCATCGGCCAAAGCCTGCGGATGTGGTGGGAACTGCTGAGCCGGTCCGCGCTGGCCACCGACGACGACGGACGGGCCCCACAGCGGTTCCTGTACTTCCCGGACGAGAACCACTGGATCTCGGCTCCCCAGAATGCGGCCGTCTGGCATCGAACGGTGCTCGCGTTTTTGTCCGAGCATGTGCTCGACGAGCCCGTCGCCTATCCGGCCGTGCTGGGCGGCTGATCAGACCAGCGACGCGCCCAGCGCCAGCCAGGCCAGCACGGCCAGGTCGTCCGGGTCGTCGAACCGGGCGGAGGCCAGCCCGGCCAACAGGCGGCGCGAACTCTTCTGGGCGCACGAGGCCGCCGCCGGCGCCATCGGCCATTCCTCCGGGCACAGCTGCAGCAACCCGACCAGCTGCGCCTGCAGCACGCTGGTCAGGCCGACCGGTTCGCCCGGCAGGTCGCCGCCGAGCGCATTGATCAGGCCGGCGAACAGTCCCCCGGACACCTCGACGCTGCGCAGCCCCAGCGCCTGCAGCTCCAGGGCGACCCAGTCCGTCGTCCCGGGCCGGGACAGCAGCGCCATTCCCGCCTCGGAGGCGTCCTCGCCGAGCGCCAGGCAGGCCAGCCAGGCGGTCATCACCACCCGGCCATAGCCCAGTTGGGGATGCACCCGGCCCAGCCGGGTCAGCGCGCTGCGGATCGTGCGGGCATTGCCCGTCCGCTGGCCGCGGACGACGGTGGCCGCGATGGCCAGCAGGTCGTCGCTGTGCCAGGCGGCGTCGTCCAGGAACTGTTCGGCGGCCGACGGTTCGCTGATCAGGCTGCGGCCCAACGCCTCCGCCACCACGAACGCGCCACCGGGCGAAACCGGTTCGGAGCCGGCCAGCACCCGGGCCGCACCGGCCGCCAGCAGCGTGTCCAGGGTCGGGGCGACCGACAGGTTGAGTGAGGTGAGGCCGCGCGGCGAGTGCAGCGCGATGCCGGCCCGTCCCGGCGGGGCCAGGACCTGGAGGACCTCGCCCTCGCTCCGCGTGGTCGCCGGCGGTTGGACGACCAGCGCCTGGTCGGGGTCGTGGAACTCCCACGGCTGGCCAGCAGTCAGTTCCAGCGGCGTCAGCCAGCGCGGCAGCCGGGCCTCGATCGCGTTGATCCCGCCGTACAGTTCACCGCGCAGCGTGCCGACCCAGCGGTGCCCCGGACGCAGCCCCAGCCCCGGTGGCCCGAGTCGCAAACCTCCGGACATCGCCCCTAGCCAGCCCTGCATCAGCCGCAGGCCGATGACCGGTCCGGCCCGCCGCGTGGGGGCCACCGCGATCAGTCCCTCGGCACCGGCGGCCCAGACCCAGGCGACGTAGCCCGGTTGGGGTGAGATCCGCAGCCGTGGCGGATCGTCGATCGTGGCGCCCTCCTGGGCGCTGAGCGCGAGTCGCAGCGTCCAGTTCTCGGCGACGCCGTGCCGGACCGCACCGACCGCGGAGCCCAGGGTGAAACCGTGCTCGGTCTCGTCCGGGTCGTCGGTGATCCGGCCGGCCGGGGTGAGTCCGTCCAGCTCGAAACGGGCCCAGGTCGCGCCGCTGCCGCCGAGGGCGAACGCCCGTCCGTCGGCGGAGACGTCGACCCGGAACGCGCCCCACTGCATCAGCGCCTCCGCTGGCAGCGCGGACACCAGTACAGGTTGCGGCCCTCCAGTAGTCGGGTGCGCACCTCGGTGCCGCACACCAGGCAGGGCAGCCCGGCCCGCCGGTAGACGTACACCTCGCCGCCGTGCGCGTCCACTCGCGGCGGGCGTCCCATCGCCTCCGGGGTGTGCTCGGGCCGCACGGTGTCGATCCGGCCGTCGTCGACGCCGGCGCGCATCAGCACCACCAGGTCGTGCCAGACGGCGTTCCAGGTGCGCCGGCTGAGGGTCTTGCCGGGCTTGGCCGGGTCGAGCCGGTGCCGGTACAGCACCTCGGCGCGGTAGATGTTGCCGACCCCGGCGGTGACGGACTGGTCCATCAGCAACGAGGCCAGGCTGCGTCCGGAGCGGGAGATCTTCGCCCACGCCTTCTCCCCCGTCGCGTCCGGGCGGATCGGGTCGTCGCCCGATTTGGCGATCACCGCCTCGCGGGCCTCGTCGGTGATCAGCCGGCACCACTGTGGCCCGCGCAGTTCGGCCCGGAACCGGTCCCGTTCGATCAGCAGGCGCAGCGTGCCGGGGCCGGCCGGCGAGGTGGGCGGGCCGTCCAGCAGCCACAGCTTGCCGATCAGGCCGAGGTGAATGTGCACGATCCGGTCCGGCCCGAAGTCGACGAACAGGTGTTTGCCGTGCGCCTGGGCGTCGGCCAGGACGTCACCGTCGAGCAGCGCCGCCTCGTCGGCGAACCTGCCCTGCGGACTGCTCACCCGCACCGGGCGTCCGCCGAACCGGTCGGTCAGCCCCTGCGCGAGCCGATGTATCACGTGCCCCTCGGGCATGGTCCTCCCCGCTCGGACGTGGGTTCAGCGCTTGTGTTCGGCCTCGTAGGCGTCGAGCATCTCGAGCCGGCGGGCGTGCCGCGGGTCTCCGGAGAACGGCGTCTCCAGGAACGTCTTCACCATGGCGAGTGCGTCGCTGAGGGACTGCATCCGGCCGCCCAGCGCGATGATCCGGGCGTCGTTGTGTTCCCGCGCCAGCCGGGCGGTGACCGTGTTGTAGGCGAGACCCGCCCGGACGCCCTTCACCTTGTTGGCTGCGATCTGCTCACCGTTGCCGGAACCGCCCAGCACGATGCCGCGGCTGTCGGGCTCGGCCGCGACCGCCTCCGCGCACGGCAGGATGTACACCGGGTAGTCGTCGGAAGCGTCGTAGCTGTGCGCACCGTGATCGACCACGTCGTAGCCCGCAGAGGTGAGCTCGGTCACCAGGAACGTCTTCAGATCGTAGGCCGCATGGTCGGCCGCGATGTGTACCCGCATGCCGTCAACATAGCCGAACCGCCTAGCCGCGCGGGTGACCGGGTGGGCTCCTCGGACGGTCGGACCGAACGGGCCGGTTTGACGGTGACGCGGCGACCGATCTGCGACCCGTTGCGCCTCACCCGCCCGGGAGGCGCCGGAATCTGTCTCCGGGTCACGACCGGGTCGCCCGGTGAGTGAGTCGGCTCTGGTGCACGGAGCGGTCCGGGAACGAGAACGATCCAGATCAGGCACCGCTGTCGGTGTCCGATCTGGATCGCTCCGCGCTCAGCCTCGATCCGCCGATGGGCGCGGTAGCGAGCGGCAACCAGACGGGTGCACCGGGAAGCCGGGTACGCGAAGGCGTACCGCGTCGTACGACGAGCCCGGCCGGCGCAGCCGGTGCGCCCGGCTGGGCCCGCGCAGTAGGCGCAGATCGGCGGATCGAGGCTAAGGCTGCGTCCTGGTCAGTCGAAGATCGGTCCGACGGTCCGGGTTCGCTTGGCCTCGAAGAAGCCCGGGTAGGCGGTCAGCTTGGCGAACCCGTCGAACAGATCACCGGCGGCCTCGCCCTTCGGCGCGGGCGAGATCACCGGACCGAACAGCGCCATGCCGTTCAGGTGGATCACCGGGGTGCCCACCTCGTCCCCGACCGGGTCCATGCCCTCGTGGTGGGATCGCTTCAGTTCGTCGTCGTGGGCGTCCGTGTGGCCGAGCTCGACCAGTTCGGCGGGCAGGCCGGCCTCAGCCAGGGCGTCGACCACCGTGGCGTCGGAACGATCCCGCTCGCCGGGGTGCAGCAGGGTGCCGATCGCGGTGTAGTAGTCGCCCAGCCGCTCCGGGTACTCCCGCTGCACGGCCAGCGCGACCCGGGCCAGCGGCAGGGCTTCGGTCATGATCTGTCGGTACTCCTCGGGCAGGTCACGTCCCTCGTTGAGCACCGACAGGCTCATCACGTGGAAGGCGACCTCGACGTCGCGCACCTTCTCGACCTCGAGCAGCCAGCGCGAGGTCATCCAGGCCCACGGGCAGATCGAGTCGAACCACATGTCCACACGTTGTGTCATGGACCCACGGTAGAGCCTGACCGCCTGGGTCTCGACCGGGGGCCACAGGCTGGTGCGTGGCGCCTGCTCGGTCATCGTCCCGCTCTCTTGGTTCGACGTTCCGGCTTACAGCGTCATTTCCTTGGCGTGAACTCCAAAAATGGCGCTGAACCAGGACAAGGAATGTTGTCACGGGTGTTGCCAGAAACGCGACGCGCCGACTGCTCACAACAACGCCATCGCGGGAGGGTCGTTCGTTGAAAGAGTGTCGGAGTCGGCTCGCAGCGTCGCTGCCACGGGACCGAATCGGAGGACGTCAGAAATCTTCTTCGGCCGCCTCCAGCTGTTCCATTTGTGTCAGTGGCGGCATCTAGGGTGATGGGGTACGCGGGATCTCATCACCAATGCCGCACTCCGAGATCCCGGCGTTCGCCGGGATGACGAAATGCGGCTCTTCCCAGATGAGGGTGTAGCGCACGTCGCGCGGCGGGCCGGCGCGTCGGTGGCCGGATAGAGGTCGAGGTCTCCCGAGGATGAGAGCTCCTACACACTCAGCCCGAAAGACCTCGACGT
>JAGPGQ010000067.1 GCA_018055925.1 Micropruina sp. | reverse complement strand
GCATCATGCCACATCGTCCCCAGAACCCTGGTGTCACCACGCACCGCGGGTTGCCGTCGCCACCGGGCAGGCGCCCTGTCGGCACCGGCCCCTGCTGTCGGCCTGGGCCGGGAAACGCCCTGGGCCGGTACGCCCGGCGCGAGTTCGTCCGGCGCCGCGGCTGAGCCTTGCTGGCCTCCCCGATCACACCGGTGCCGGTGCAGTGGTAGTGGTTTGCTCCGGCGTCAGCCGCCACGCCGATCGCGCGATCCACCACTGGTGTCACCTTGCGCCACTACTGTCGGGTTATTTCACGACACCAGTCGCCTAACCCGACAGCAGACACCGATCGCGAGATCATCACCCCCCGTCCGACCACCACCGGCACCGTGGCCCCGCCGTACCGCACCCGAACCAGCCCGGCCCGTCAGCCCAACGCGTCCCGGAACCGGTCCGCCAGTTCCCGGACCGCCGCCCGCAACTCCGGGCCCTCCTCGACCACGAACGGGAACGGCACCTGCGCCAGCCACTCCCCGGCGTACATCTGCGGGTTGCCGGTGGTGCCGGCCAGGTGGCCCACGCCGGGATGACGTGGGCGCGTCTTCTCGTCCTCCTGGGTTCGACCGGGATCGCATGGATCGGAGTGCTCGTGCGAACGGGATCCCGGCTTTCGCCGGGATGACGAAGGGGCCGGGGGTGACGAAAAGGGCCGGGGTGACGAAGGGGCCGGGGGTGACGAAAAGGGCCGGGGTGACGAAGCAGACCGGAGTTAACGAAGCAGACCGGAGTAACGAAGCACACCGGGGGTGACGAAGCGGACCGGAGTAACGAAGCAGACCGGAGTGACGAACAACACCGGAGTGACGAACAACAGCGGGGTCACGAAGCACACCGGGCGATGGAAGCACGCCGGGACGAAGGCACACGGGGGCGAGAGGTTGGCCCCTCACGTCATCCCGGGCTCGCCCCGGGATCGGGGACGCGTTCGCGTCCGGCACCCTGCATGCCGTTGGTCCTCACGTCATCCCGGGCTCGCCCCGGGATCCCCGAAACCCTCCGGATCAGGACGCGGGCGGAACCCCGGCGGGGCTCTCGCCGGTGGTCTCCCGGTACCAGGCGGCGTAGGCCTGCACGGCGGTCGGCAGAGTCGGGAAGATCCGGTCCTCGCCCACGCGTTGGGCGAAGCCGGCGGCGATGAGCTGGTCGCGCAGCTCGAACTTGACCCGGGCGAGCGCGAACACGATGCCCCGCGCCTCCAGGGTCTCCCGCAGGGTTTCGAGGGTATCGACGCTGGCCAGGTCCACCTCGACGTTCGCCTCGGCGTTCAGCACGAACCACTGGCACCCGGGACGGGCCGCGTCCACCGCACTCATGGCCCGAGTCAGGAAGTCCTCGGCATTGGCGAAGAACAACGGCGAGTCATACCGGTAGACCACCAGCCCCGGTACCTGGACCGCGGTCGGATAGTCGTCCACGTCGTGCATTCCGGCCAACCCGGGGACGTAGCCGAGGATGCCGTCGTGCGGGTGCGCGATCCGCCGGATCAGGTCCAGCACCGACAGCCCGACGGCCAGCCCGATCCCGCCGAGAACGCCCAACGCCAGCACGCCGGCCGTGGTGGCGATCGCCAGGAACAGTTCGCTGCGCCGGAACCGGGCGATCCGGCGCAACTCGGCGATGTCGACGAGGCTGAGGGCGGCGTAGATCACCAGCGCACCCAGCGCGGCCTCCGGGAACCAGGCCAGCACCGGACCGAGCACCAGCAGCGTGGCCACCACCAATCCGAGGCAGACCAGCGAGTACAGCTGCGTCCGGCTGCCCATCGCGTCACCGATCACGGTGCGGCTGCCGGACGAACTGACCGGGAAGCCGTGGGTGAACCCGTTCAGCACGTTAGCCGTGCCGAGCGCCAGCAACTCCTGGTTGCTGTCCAGCGGTTCGCGACGCTTGATGGCGAACGCGCGCGCGGTCAGCACGTTGTCGCTGTAGCCCACGACCGCGATGCCGAGTGCGTACGGCAGCAACGTCAGCACGCCAGGTCGTCCAGCTGCGGCACCCGGGGCAGCGGCAGGCCCTGCGGCACCGCGCCGATCACCTGGACGCCGTGCGCCGCCAGCCCGAACGCCCACACGCAGCCGGCGGCCAGCAGCATGCAGATCAGCGGCCCCGGCCAGCGCGGCAGCCAGAACTTGAACGCAGCCAGGGCGAGACCGACGCCGACCGCCAGCCACAGCGTCGCGGCATGCGCCTGGGGTAGCTGGGTGACCAGCGAGGCCACCTGGGTGAACGGGTCATCACCGGCGATCGTGAGCTGGGTGACCTTGCCGAACTGGCTGGTGATCATCAGCACCGCGATCCCGGCCAGGTAGCCGACCAGCACGGGTCGGGAGAACAGGTTGGCCAGGAATCCGAGCCGGAACAGCCAGGCCACCAGGCACACCAGGCCGACCGCGATCGCCAGCAGCCCCGCGACCTCCGACCAGCGCTCCGGTCCCCCGGCGGCGCCGATCAACGCGCCCACGCCGGCCGCGGTGAGCAGCGCGGTGGTCGACTCGGGCCCGATCGACAGCTGCCTGGACGAACCCAGCACCGCGTACACCGCCAGCGGGGCGAGGATCGCCCACAGGCCCGCGATGGGCGGCAGCCCGGCGATCTCGGCGTAGGCCATCACCTGCGGGACCAGATAGGCGGTGACGGTCACGCCGGCGAGCAGGTCGCCGCGCAACCACCGCCGGTCGTAGTGCAGCAGGGTGTGCAAACCGGGCGCGAAACGGGCCCAGCGCGGTGCCGCACCGGCAGTCATGCGGGAACGCTACTGGGCGGTGACCAGCCATGTCATGCATCCGGTCGTCCGGACGGCACCGGTTCAGGTTCCGGACGGTTCCGCCTGCTCGCGGTCGGAGAACAGCGGGAGCGCGATGGCGCGGGCGGCCTCCCGGGCCGCGGACACCGCGCCCAGGGAGACGATGTCACCACCGAACCGGGAGGCGACGATCTCGGGCGGCGGCAGTTCGCACTCGTCCCGGACGTGGCCGCGGGCGATCTCGATGACGTCGCTCAGGGCGCCCGCCATGGCGCCGCACACCACGATCATGCCGGGGTCGTAGAACCGGGCGATCACGTTGCAGATCCGGCCCAGGGTGCCGCCGAGTTCCGCCAGCAGCGGCCGGGATACCGGGTCGTCCAGCTCGGCCACGGCCAGCACCGCCTCAGCGGAGAGCTCCCGGCCGTCCAGCCGGGCCCAGGGATGGCCCGCGGGGATGCGTCCGGCATCGAGCGCTCCCCGCAGCCAGCGCTCGGTCCGCACTCCGATGCCGTGGGTGTCGCCGACACCCGACACATACCTGAACCCCTCGAGTTCACCCACGCCGCCGTGCGCCCCGCGGACCAGCCGCCCGTCCAGGAAGACCCCCGACCCGAGCCGCCGGCCGACCAGGATCGCGATGAAGTCGTCGTGCCCGCGGGCCTCGCCCAGGCTGCCCTCGCAGACCGCCGCCAGGGCCGCGTCGTTCTCCACCCGGACGGCGGGGAACTCCTCGGCGAGCACGGACTGCAGCCCGCTGTTCATGTGCTGCCAGAAGCCGGACGGGTGCGGGGGCGATCCGCCGTCGGCGTCCACCGGCGCCGGGATCCCGACGCCGACACCGATCACGTCCGCCCGGGTGCGGCCGGCCGTGTCCAGCACGGCGTCGATGGCCCGGAACGCGGCCGCCGTCCGCTCCCGCGGGTCGAGGTCGGCAAACCGTACCTCCGAGGCGTCCGAGAAGCCGCGCAGGTCGAAGCGCTGCCGAGCCAGGACGCGTCCGGCGAGGTCGGCGGCGATGGCCGTGAACTGGCGCTCGCCCGCGTCGATGCCGACCAGGACGCCCGCCTCGGCGCGCAGCTCGAAGCGGCGCGCGGGACGTCCCAGCCGGTAGCCCTCCTCGGGACCGGCGCTGGGCAGCTCGCTGATCAGGCCCAGCTCGATCAGGGTGCCCAGGGCGGCCAGCGCCGTCGATCGGGTGAGGCCGAGCGCCGCCATCACGTGGTCGGCGCGGAAGGCTCCGGCGTCCCACGCGAACTCCAGAACCGCGGACGTGCTCAGCCGATGACGCAACTGGCCGTCGGTGAGATTCATGCCTCGATTCCCCCTTGACCGTCTCGCGAGCTTCGGGCATCCTACCCGCAGTCATATTTCTGCGACTACTCTATTTAGTCAGTGCAGAAAGAGGCGCAGTCACTGACGACCCCCGAAGGGACAACGACGTGCCCCACTCCTCACCGGGCAACCCCGCAACGGCCTCCACCCCACTCCGTACCTGGTCCCCGTCGCGGCGCACCTTCCTGACCACGCTCGGGGCGGTCGGCGCCGTCGGCGCCGCACCCTGGCTGACCGGCTGCACCGCCGGCGCTCAGCAGACGATCACCTTCTACCAGTCCAAGCCCGAGGCCGTTCCCTACTTCCGCCAGCTCGCCGCGGACTTCACCGCCTCGCAGGGCAAGTACCGCATCCTGCACGACATCTCGACCAACCTGTCGGCGAGCTTCGTCCGCAACAACCCGCCCGATCTCGGCCTGCTGAACTACAACCTGGAGATGGCCCGGTTCATGGAACGCGGCGCCCTGTCGAACCTCAGCGACCTGCCCGAGGCCGCCACCATCCGCGAGGACATCGTCGCGCTGACCAAGGCGTACCCGCAGTACCCGGGCCGCACCAGCGTCATCCCCTACTCGGCGATGGCGGCGTCCGTGATCTACAACAAGCGGATCTTCGCCGACAACGGCGTCGCGGTGCCGACGACCTGGGACCAGCTGATCGACGTCTGCGAGACCCTGAAGGGCAAGGGCGTCACACCGATCTACGCCACCTTCATGGATCCGTGGACGATCATGCAGGGCTGGTTCGACTACCCCGCCGGCGGCATGGTCGACATCGCCGAGTTCTACCGGAAGATGAACGAGATCGGCGTCGACGTCGGACCCGACTCGGAGGTCTCCTTCCAAAAGACGATGCTCGAGCCGGTCAAGAAGATGGTCCAGCTGACCAAGTACATCAACGCGGACGCCGCCAGCCGCGGCTACGGCGACGGCAACACCGCGTTCGCCAACGGCGCGGCCGCGATGATCTTCCAGGGCCCCTGGGCGTTCGGCGAGTTCGACAAGGTCGGCACCGACCTCGACCTCGGCACGTTCCCGCTGCCTGCGACCGACAACCCGGCGGACCTGAAGGTGCGGGTCAACATCGACCTGTCGCTGTGGATCCCCGAGGTCGCGGACGGCCGCGAGGGCGCCCGCGCGTTCCTTCAGCATCTGATGCAGCCGAAGATCCAGGACCCGTACAACGCGCAGTTCCTCGGCTTCGGCACCACCAAGACCGCCCCGCCGGTGACCGACCAGCGGATCGTCGGCATGCAGCCGTTCTACGACTCGGGCCGTTTCTACATGGGACCGTCGCAGTTCATCCCGAACAACCTCCCGGCGCCCAACTACTTCCAGTCCATCGTCTTCGGCGAAGCCCCCGAACCGCTGCTGGCGCAGCTGGACCGGGACTGGTCCCGACTCGCCTTCCGGTCCTGACTAAGGAGTCACCACCATGGCAACCACAACCACTCCCCGGACGAAGGCGTCCGACCTGGCCCAGGAGCTCAGGCCGCGGCGGCGGGTGGAGCCGATCTACTGGTTCCTGCTGTTCCCCGCCGTCGCTGTGTTCACCCTGCTGATCATCTACCCCGCGATCACGGGCTTCACGATGAGCTTCACCAACTCGATCGGCTTCGGTGACTTCGACTGGATCGGCTTCCGCAACTACATCGCCCTGTTCCGCGACGAGAACATCGTGTCCTCCTACGCCTTCACGTTCCTGTTCGCGTTCGTGACGGTGATCCTGGTCAATCTCGTCGCGTTCTTCCTGGCACTCGGCCTCACGTCGAAGATCAAATTCACCAATCCGCTGCGCGCGATCTTCGTGATCCCGATGGTGATCTCGGCGATCATCTACTCCTACGTGTTCAAGTTCCTGTTCAACAACTCGCTCCCGGTCCTCGGCGAGATGTTCGGCTCGGAGACGTTCTCCACGAGCCTGCTCGCCAACGAGGACTGGGCCTGGTTCGCGATCGTGATCGTGACGGTGTGGGGCTCCATCCCGTCCGCCATGCTGATCTACATCGCCGGCTTCATGACCGTTCCCGGCGAGGTCTACGAGGCGAGCTCCATCGACGGGGCGTCGCCCTGGCAGAACCTGGTCCACATCACGCTGCCGCTGGTCGCCGGCTACGTCGGCATCAACGTGATCATCGGCTTCAAGGACTACCTGGGCGTCTACGACCAGATCGTCGCCCTCACCGACGGCGGGCCGGGCACGGCGACCCGTTCCGTCGCGTTCACGATCCTGCGGGGATTCCAGGGTGGTGACTACGCCTACCAGATGGCGAACGCCGCCGTCTTCTTCATCATCACGATCCTCATCGCGCTGCTGCAGCTGCGCGTCACGCAAGGAAGGTCCACCGGAGAATGAGCACGCCGATCGCCGCAGTCGTTCCCGCCGAGAAGGTGTCCCGCAGGGGCCGCGTCGGCCAGGAGCGGGTCAACTGGACGGCCACCGCCCTGCTGGGCCTCGCCGCGTTGACGGTGCTGGTTCCGCTCTACGTCACCGTCGCGATGGCGTTCAAGACCACCCAGCAGGCCACCGACCTGAACGCCTTCAGCCTGCCCAACCCGTTCAGCGTCAGCGGCTTCGTCGAGGCCTGGGCGCTGACCAACTTCCCGCGCGCCTTCTTCGTCTCGGCGGTGGTCACCCTGCTCACCGTGGTGGGCGCGATCATCGTCTCGGCGATGGCCTCCTACGCCATCGTCCGCAACTGGGACCGCAAGCCGTTCCGTTACTCGTTCTTCTACCTGCTGGCCGCCATGTTCATCCCGTTCCCGGTCGTCGCGCTGCCCCAGGTGCAGCTGACCGGCATCCTCGGCATGGACAACTACGTCGGCGTGGCGATCCTGCACATCGTGTTCAGCCTGGCGTTCAACACGCTGCTGTTCACCACCTTCCTGCGGTCCATCCCGCTGGAACTGGAGGAGTCGATGCGGATGGACGGCGCCACCACCTGGCAGACCTTCTGGAAGCTGATCTTCCCGCTGCTGTCGCCGATGGCCGCCACGGTCGGCATCTTCGCGTTCCTGCGGTCGTGGAACGACTTCATGATGCCGTCGCTGATCATCACCCAGCCGGAGTGGCAGACGATCCCGGTGGTCAACAGCATCTTCCAGACCCAGTTCAGCAACAGCTACAACGTGAGCTTCGCGTCGTACCTGATGGCCATGGCACCCGCGATCATCGTCTACGTGTTCTCGCAGCGCTGGGTGATGTCGGGCCTCACCCAGGGAGCCATCAAGTAGCCCACGTCGTCCGCGACGGACGCCGAGCCACAGATCTCCGTCCCTCGCCCGGCGCGGTCCGCCCGCGCCGGGCGGGTAGACAGGGATCTGTGTTCATGTCGTGAGGAGAAGGCTCCGTGACTACCGATCGCGCGGCCCGGCCGGACCGCTGGTGGCGTTCCGCAGTCGTCTACCAGATCTATCCCCGGTCGTTCCAGGACTCGGACGGGGACGGGGTGGGCGACCTGCCGGGCATCACCGACCGGCTGGACTACCTGGCCGAACTCGGGATCGACGTGCTGTGGCTGTCGCCCGTCTACCGCTCGCCGCAGGTGGACAACGGGTACGACATCAGCGACTACCACGACGTCGATCCGTTGTTCGGGACGCTGGCGGACCTCGATCGACTGATCGCCGAGGCGCACGCCCGCGGCATCCGGCTGATCATGGACCTGGTGGTCAACCACACCTCCGACCAGCACGCCTGGTTCACCGAGTCGCGCGATCCGGCCTCGCCGAAGCGGGACTGGTACTTCTGGCGTCCGGCCCGCCCCGGCCGCGAGCCGGGCACGCCGGGAGCCGAGCCGAACGACAGCCCGGCCGCCTTCGCACCGTCGGCCTGGACCTACGATCCGTGCAGCGGCGAGTACTACCTCGGCATCTTCAGCCCGGGCCAGCCGGACCTCAACTGGGAGAATCCCGACGTCCGCCGCGGCGTCCACGACATGATGCGATGGTGGGTCGACCGGGGCGTCGACGGCTTCCGGATGGACGTGATCAACCTGATCTCCAAGCCGGAGGCGCTCACCTCCGGCGGCCCGCTCCCCGACGGGGCCCGCGGTCTCGACCAGGTCGCGAACGGGCCGCGCCTCGACGAGTTCCTGGCCGAGATGAACCGCGAAGTGGGTCTCGACGAGCGGAACCTGTTGACCGTCGGCGAGATGCCGGGCGCGACCGTCGAGGTCGCCCGCCGGGTCACCGACCCGGCCCGCAGGGAACTGAACATGGTGTTCACCTTCGAGCACGTGAACCTCGACCAGGCGTCGCGGAGCAAGTGGGACCTCGCCCACCTTCCGCTGCCACGGCTGAAGGGCAACCTGGCCCAATGGCAGGACGGGCTCGCCGGGACCGGCTGGAACTCGCTGTATCTGGACAACCACGACCAGCCCCGCGCGGTCTCGCGGTTCGGGGACGACTCCCCCGAGCACCGGGTGAACTCCGCCAAGACCCTGGCCACGGTGCTGCACCTGCACCAGGGCACGCCCTACATCTACCAGGGCGAGGAGTTCGGCATGACGAACGCCCCGCTCACCCAGATCGGGCACTACCTGGACGTCGAGTCGCTCAACTACCACGCCCTCGCCACCGCGGCGGGGGCCAGCGAGGCGGAGGTGCTGCGCTCCCTGGCCGCCAAGAGCCGCGACCATGCCCGCACCCCCGTCCAGTGGGACGACAGCCCCTACGCCGGCTTCACCACCGGAATCCCGTGGATCGCGGTGAACCCGAATTACCGCGAGATCAACGCCGCTGCCGCGCGGCGCGACCCGGGTTCGGTGTTCGCGCACTTCCAGCGGCTGATCCGGCTGCGGCACACCGACGAGGTCGTCCGCGAGGGCCGGTTCGCGTTGCTGCTGCCCGAACACGAGCAACTCTGGGCGTTCACCCGCACCCTGGACGACCGGACGCTGCTGGTCGTGGCCAACTGCTCGTCCGCCCCCGCCGACCTCCCGTCCGAGGGCCTGCCGGCCATGGACGAGGCTGAGCTGATCCTCGGCACCCATGACGACCCCTCCGCCGCCACGCTCGCCCCGTGGGAGTCCCGCGTCCTCCGCCTGGGTCCGGCGGGGTGATGCCGATCCCCGCCCGCGAGATCCCGGGGCAAGCCCGGGATGACGAGCAGAGCCAACCCGACACCCACGTCATCCCGGCGAACGCCGGGATCCCCAACAGCCACACAACCACTCACCCACCCAGATCCCGGGGCAAGCCCCGGGATGACGAGCAGAGCCGACCGACACCCACGTCATCCCGGCGAACGCCGGGATCCCCAACAGCCACACAGCCACTCACCCACCGAGATCCCGGGGCAAGCCCGGGATGACGGGTGGTCCGGCACGATGCGGCCTCCCGGTCATCCCGGCGAACGCCGGGATCCCGCACACCGATCACCAGCACTCCGAAGCCCGAAAGGAACAGCGTGTCTCTTCCCCTCGATCACGAGACGATCGTGCCCGCCGCCAACGCGGAGTGGTGGCGGCAGGCGGTCGTCTACCAGATCTACCCGCGCAGCTTCGCCGACGGCAACGGCGACGGCATCGGCGACCTGGCCGGGATCGCGTCCCGGATCGACTATCTGGCGGGGCTGGGCATCGATGCGGTGTGGTTGAGCCCGTTCTACCCGTCCGAACTCGCCGACGGCGGCTACGACGTCATCGACCACCGCGATGTCGACCCGCGGATCGGCACCCTGGACGAGTTCGACGCCCTGGTCGCGGCGCTGCACGCCCGGGGCATCCGGGTGCTGATCGACATCGTGCCCAACCACTCCTCGAACCGGCACCGGTGGTTCCTGGACGCCCTCGCGGCCGAGCCGGGATCGCCCGCCCGGGAGCGCTACCACTTCTACGACGGCACCGGCCCGGACGGCGCCGAGCCGCCCACCGACTGGCGCTCGCTGTTCGGCGGCCGGGCCTGGACGCGGGTGTCCGGCGGGCAGTGGTACCTGCACACGTTCGCCGCGGAGCAGCCCGACCTGAACTGGGCCAACCCGGACGTCCGGGCGTATTTCCTGGACACGTTGCGGTTCTGGGCGGACCGCGGCGTGGACGGGTTCCGGGTGGACGCCGCCCACATGCTGGCCAAGGACATGAGCCATCCGCTGCCCACCCAGGCCGAACTCGACACGCACCCGGTCGACGGCACCCACCCCACCTGGGACCGCGACGAACTGCAGGACATCTACGCCGAATGGCGCGCCGTGTTCAACGCCTACGACCCGCCGCGCAC
This sequence comes from Micropruina sp., assembly GCA_018055925.1. Classification (GTDB taxonomy): domain Bacteria; phylum Actinomycetota; class Actinomycetes; order Propionibacteriales; family Propionibacteriaceae; genus Micropruina. The sequence continues at coordinate 5,801 of JAGPGQ010000067.1, read as the reverse complement.
GGCCGTCGCCGAGGCCGCGGTGCACTCCTCCCGGGTGCCGCTGTACGCCAGTCCGAAGACGCTGGGCCAGTCGTTCTTCTTCGACCTGCAGCTCGGCGACTACGACGCCGGCGGCTTCCGCCGGATCATCGACGACTGCCTGGGCGTGGCGTCCGCATCGGGCTCGTCGGTCACCTGGGTGCTGAACAACCACGACACCATCCGGCACGCCAGCCGGTACGGCACGCCCTTTCCCGGCACCAATCCCGACGGGACGCCGATCCGCAAGCACGGTGGCGATTGGCTGATGGCCGGCGGCGACCCGACCCTGATCGACGCCGCCCGGGGGCTGCGGCGGGCTCGCGCGGCGACGCTGCTGCTGCTGGCCCTGCCCGGCTCGGCCTACCTGTACCAGGGCGAGGAACTGGGCCTGCAGGAGGTCGCCGAGATTCCGGACGCCGCCAGGCAGGATCCGTCCTTCTTCCGCAACCGCGCCCTCGAGGTGGGGCGGGACGGTTGCCGGGTGCCGCTGCCCTGGACCCGCACCGGGCCGTCCTACGGCTTCGGCGACGGTGGGTCCCACCTGCCACAGCCGCTGTGGTTCGGCCGCTACTCGGTCGAGGCCCAGGTGGACGATCCCGCGTCCACCCTCTCGCTGTACCGCGAGGCACTCCGGCTACGCCGGCGGCTGCAGGCGGGAGAGTCGCTGGAGTGGAGCGCCACCGGACGCGACGACGTGCTGCGGTTCGGGCGTCCGGGCGGCTGGCACGTGGTGGCCAACTTCGGCACCGAGCCGTTTCCGCTGCCCGACGGCGAGGTGCTGCTCGCCTCCGGTCCGCTCGGCGGCACGCTCCCGGGGGAGACCACCGCCTGGCTGGTGTAGCCCGTCGCACACGTCGTGCCGGCCCCGCCTCGGGATCCGCGGCCGGGTCGAAACCCTCACTTGCCGCGTCGCACCGTCATCCCGGGACCCGCCCGGGATCCCCGGCGGCCGTCCACGGGGCCGGACGGCGAGATCCCGGCGTACGCCGGGATGACGAGGGAAGCTACCGGCGGGATGACGAGGGAGGCTACCGGCGGGATGGCGGCCGTTCCGGCCCATCGTTTGCCGCGTCGCACCGTCATCCCGGGCCCCGCCCCGGGATCCCCGGCGGCCGTCCACGGGGCCGGACGGCGAGATCCCGGCGTACGCCGGGATGACGATGCACCCGTCCCCTGGGTGTCCGTCATCCCGGGCTCGACCCGGGATCTCCCCTGCCACGTCGTCATCCCCGCGCCGGGATGACAGTGTGCCCAACGTGGGGCGGGGATTCACTCCGTGGAGCGGCTGGGCCGGTCCCGGCCACGCTCGGGACGGAACTCCTCGTTGCGGGTGAATCCGGCCTCGCGCAGGTCGTCCGCGAGCTCGTCGACCACCAGATCGTCCGGGTCCCAGGCGCCGGAACGGTAGGCCACCCGGCCGACCAGGTGACCGGCCACCGGTGCGGTGAGCACCTGCATCACCATCACCAGCACCAGACTGAGCCACACCTTCGGGTCGCGGATCGAGAACCCGACCCCCAGCAGCACCAGCAACAGGCCGAACACCTGCGGCTTGGTGGCCGCGTGCATCCGGGAGAGCACGTCGGGGAACCGGACCAGGCCGAGCGCCCCGCCCAGGCAGAAGAACGCGCCGCCGGCGAGAAACGCGGCGCCGATCAGGTCGAGCACACCCTCGAGGGTCATGGCTGCTCCTCCCGGTCCTCGCGTCGGTAGCGTTGCCGGTCGGGCGCCCCGGGCGCGAGCATCCGGGCCACGCTGACCCCGCCGGTGAACGCCACCATCGACAGCACGAGCAGGATCGGCAGGGCGCTGGTGTTCCCGGTCACCACCATGGTCAGGCAGATGGTCATCAGCACGATCGACAGCAGCACGTCGGCGCTGACGATCCGGTCGAGGGTCGAGGGGCCCTGGGTGAGCCGCCACAGGGCGAGGCCGGCGGCGACTGCGATCATCGCCGCCGCCGTCCAGATCAGGATCTGTGTCATCGGCCCTCCTCGTCGGCCTGCGGCGCCGGGCCGGGTGCGGCCCGTCGCGGGTCGGCCCGTCTCGGTTCGGCGGGTCCGGGCGCCGCCCGCTCGCCGGGGGCCGGTTCGGGCGCCGCCGCGGGCTCGGACTGCTCGTGGGCCTCAGCCCCCTCGCGCACCCGGGCGATCTCCATGTCGCTGCCGAACGCCTCCAGCACCCGCCGCTCGACATCGAGCGCGGCCTGGCGGGCCGGCTCCACGCCGCCGGAGTCGGGCAGGTCGACCAGGTGCAGGTAGAGCACCCGGGTGGAGCGCCGGGCGTCGATCACGATCGACCCGGGCACGATCGAGATGAGCTCGGCGGTCTCGACCTGGTAGAGGTCCTGGTGGGTGCGCAGTCGCACCCGGATCACGGCGGGACGGAAGTTGATCTGCCGGCCGAACGCCTGCATGGTGAGCCGGTAGGACGCCACCGCCAGGTCCTGCAGCACGCTGCCCAGCAGCCGGAGCAGCCCGAGCGGGCGCAGCCGTCCGTGGTAGCGGATCGGCGGCAACGGGAAGGTGACGGTGATCAGCCACGACAGCGCCATGCCGACCAGGATGTCGACCAGCGAATAGTTGCCCCAGAGCACCAGCCAGATCACGGTCAGCACCAGGATCGCCCGCCACTGCAGCCGGAACCGCAGCCGGCGACGGCTGGACGAGCGGCGCATCATCGGCCCACCCCCGACAGCACGGCTTCGAGGTACTCGGTGCCGAGCACGCTGAAGGCGGCCCGGTCGACGTAGTCGTACAGCGGGCCGGCGACGAAGGTCAGGGTCAGTCCCAGCCCGACCAGGGCCGCGGTGGCGCCGATCATGACCCCGGGCATCCGGCCGGCGTCCTCCAGGTCCTCCGGTCCCTCGCCGGGCGCCAACGGGCCGAGCATCGGGGTGCCCCAGAACACCCGTCCCCAGACCTTGGCGACGGCGTACAGGGTGAGCAGGCTGGTCAGCACGCTGCCCACCACCAGCGACCAGGCCAGCGGCGTCCCGACCTCGACGCCCGACAACAGCAGGCCGAGCTTGCCGACGAAGCCGGACAGCGGCGGTATGCCGGCCAGGTTCATCGCGGGCACGAAGAACAGCACACCCAGGATCGGGGCGGTGCTGGCCAGACCGCCCAGCCGGTCCATCGAGGTCGACCCGCCGACCCGTTCGATCAGTCCGGCCACCAGGAACAGCGCGGCCTGCACGGTGATGTGGTGCGCGGTGTAGAAGATCGCGCCGGCCAGGCTGGCCTGGGTGGCCAGCGCGATGCCGAAGATCATGTACCCGATGTGCGAAACCAGGGTGAACGAGAGCAGACGTTTGATCTCGGCCTGCGCGATGGCGCCCAGGATGCTGATCACCATGGTCGCCAGCGCCGCCCAACCGAGCAGGTCGGTCAGCGGGTTGTCGGGGAAGATCGCCGTCTGGGTACGCAGGATGGCGTACACGCCGACCTTGGTGAGCAACCCGGCGAAGACGGCGGTGACCGGCGCCGGCGCGGTCGGGTAGGAGTCGGGCAGCCAGAACGACAGCGGGAACACGGCCGCCTTGATCGCGAACACCACCAACAACAGCAATTGGATGCCGATCGTCACATCGGGTGGCAGCTCGGCGAACCGCAGGCTCAGCTGGGCCATGTTGACCGTGCCGGTGGCCGCGTAGGTGACCGCGAGCGCGGTCAGGAACAGCAGGGACGAGACCAGGTTGATCACCACGTAGATCGACCCGGCGGTGATCCGCTCGCCGGTGCCGCCCATGGTGATCAGCACGTAGGAGGCGAACAGCAGGATCTCGAACCCGACGAACAGGTTGAACAGGTCCCCGGCCAGGAAGGCGTCCGACACCCCGGCGCTGAGCAGCAGGAAGGTGGGGTGGAAGATCGACACCGGGGTCTCCCGGTGCACCTCCTCCTCGTCCTGGCCGGTGGCGTAGACCAGCACGCCCAGGGTGACCAGCGAGGCGACGGTGAGCATCAGCGCCGAGAGCCGATCGACCACCAGGACCACGCCGAGCGGCGCCCAGGCGCCGACCCAGAGGGCCTGCGCGCCGTGCACGTCGGTGATCCAGATCAGCGAACCGGCGACCCCGACCACGCCCAGCAGGGTGAGGATCGACACCGCCCGCTGCAGCCGGGGACGGCGGCCGAGCAGCAGGGTGAACGCGGCGCCCAGCATGGGCAGCAGGACGGGCAGCGGCAGCAGGTTGTTCATTCGCTCACCACGTCCGCCCCGGTGTCGGTGAACTTGATCTCCTCATAGCTGTCGGAGGCCTCGTCGAGCTTCGCCAGTTCGCGGATGCGGGCGTCCTCGACGTCGTCGGCGACCTCGTCGTGGCCGTTCAGCTGGAACGACCGGTACGCCATGGTGACCAGGAACGCCGCCGTCGCGAGCGCGATCACGATGGCGGTCAGCACCATCGCCTGCGGCAGCGGGTCGGCCATCTCCTCCTTGGGGGTGACCCCGATCAGCGGCGGTCCGCCGGCGGCACCGGAGGCGACCAGGAACAGCAGGTTGACGCCGTTGCCGGCCACCATCACTCCCATCAGGATCCGGCTCAGCGAGCGCTCGGTGATCAGGTAGACGCCGCAGGCCACCAGGGTGCCGGCGATGATCGCCAGGGTCACGTTCGGGGTCATCGGCCCTCCCCCGCCGGTTCGAGGGCCGGACGGGCCCGGGTGGACTCGGGCTGCGGGACGGGCGCCTGGTCGTGCTCGGACTGGATGTCGATGCCGGCACCCAGGCTTCGGGTGAGGTCGAGGACGACGCCGATCACGATCAGGTAGACGCCGATGTCGAAGACCGTCGAACTGACCAGGTGCATCTCACCGAACAGGGTCCAGGCCCCGAACGGGGTCTGCAGCGTCTCCCAGCCGGGGATCACGATCGTCAGCTCGTAGCTCTGGAAGATCTTGCCGCCGAGCATGGCCGGGACGAGGGCGCTGAGCACCGCCACGCTCAGGCCGAGGCCGAGCAGCCGGCCGGCGTTGAACGGGGCCGCCTCGTCCAGTTCGCGGCGTCCGGCGGCCAGGTAGCGGATCATCAGCGCCAGCCCGGCGACCAGTCCGCCGGCGAAGCCGCCGCCCGGCGCGTTGTGGCCGGCCACCAGCAGGTACAGCGAGGTGAGCATCAGCACGTTGAACATGATCCGCGTCACGACCTCGAAGATCAGCGAGCGCGATCCGGGGTCGAGGCCGCCGCTGGCCCGCAGCCACATGCCGCGCACCCCGGAGTTCGGGTCGCTGGCGCGGGGCCGCACCCGGGTCATCCGCGACCGCAGGAAGATCAGGCTGGCCACGCCGGTCGCGGCGATCACCAGCACCGAGATCTCGCCGATGGTGTCCCAGGCCCGGGTGTCGACGAGGGTGACGTTGACGATGTTCTTGCCGTAGCCGAACTCGTAGGCCGCCTCGTAGTAGTCCACCGAGACCGGTTCGGCCACCCGCGCGCCGGCGGCCACCAGGGCGAGCAGCGCCACGCTGATCCCGACCAGCGCGGCGAGGATCGTCCGCCACCAGCGGGTGGAGCTCAACGGACGGTTGGTGAAGTACTTCGGCAGCCGGCGCAGCACCAGGACGAAGACCACCAGCGACACGGTTTCGACCAGCACCTGGGTGAGCGCCAGGTCGGGGCCGCCGTGCAATAGGAACAGCAGCGCCGTGCCGTAGCCGGTCGCGCCGACCAGCAGCAGTGCCCGGAGCCGGCCGCGCGACGTGGCGGCGAGGATGCCGGCGGCCACCATGCCGGCACCGATCACCACCTGCGGCAGGCTGTCGAACGGCCGCACGTGC
>JAGPGQ010000066.1 GCA_018055925.1 Micropruina sp. | reverse complement strand
ATCGTCAGCTCCATTCCCGATGGTGCTCACGCGAAGACCGCTACCTGAGGCAACGACACCCCGAACCGGAGAACCCCACCTGAGGCAACGACCCCACACAAGCGGAGGTATCAGATGAGTCAACTCGGGGACTGGTATCCGGGAGTGCCCGGTTCTACGATGACGCCCGGACGATGGCCGTCCACGTCATGGGCGAGGAGAACCGATGGCAGGCAAGTTCGAGGTCTACGAGGACGCCGGTGGCAAGTTCCGTTTCCGGCTGAAGGCCGGTAACGGCGAAGTGGTCGCGACGGGGCAGGGATACGCCACCCTGAGCGGCGCCAAGGCCGGAGTGGAGGCCGTCAAGCGGGCCGCCGACGGGGCCGCCGTGGTGGAACTCCCCAAGGAATAGCCGGCTCGGCCGGTTCCTTCCGGCCCACCTCCCGAACGACATCCCCCGGGTTCGACCGACGCCCCGGGTTCAATCCAGTGCTTCGAGTCGGAGGCCGGGTGGCGTGCGCGATCGGACGCTCCCGGCGGGTTCGGGCACCGCGGAGGGCCGGTTTGACCCTGTTCGCGCCGACCACGTAGTCTTGACCGTCGGTGCCCGTGGGCCCGTTGGCCGATTCGGTTCGTCCGAGTCGCCCGTCCGCCGAGGCATTGCATTCATCGAGAGCGAAGAGAGTGGGTCAGGCGTGTATGCGATCGTGCGCAGTGGCGGCCGCCAGCACAAGGTTGCCGTCGGCGATGTCCTGGAGATCGACCGGGTCGACGCGCAGGTGGGTGACAGCGTTTCGCTGACCCCGTTGCTGGTCGTCGACGGCGAATCGGTCACCGCCAAGGCGAAGAAGCTGGCCAAGGTGTCGGTCAGCGCCGAGGTGCTGGGCGAAGTCAAGGGTGAGAAGATCCGCATCCTGAAGTACAAGAACAAGACCGGGTACAAGAAGCGCCAGGGGCACCGGCAGAAGTACACCCAGGTCAAGATCACCGGAATCGAAGGCTGAGGTAGTACGAGATGGCACACAAGAAGGGCGCATCCAGCTCGCGCAACGGTCGCGACTCCAATGCGCAGCGGCTCGGCGTGAAGCGCTTCGGCGGCCAGCAGGTCAACGCCGGCGAGATCCTGGTCCGGCAGCGCGGCACCCACTTCCACCCCGGTGAGGGCGTCGGCCGTGGCGGCGACGACACCCTGTTCGCACTGCGCGCCGGCGTCGTCGAGTTCGGCACCCGGCGTGGTCGCCGGGTGGTGAACGTCGCGCTCGGCGAGTAACACCGAGAACTTTCGCGAAGGGGCGGCCCGATTGGGCCGCCCCTTCGTGTCGCGCCCGGACGCCGCCGGCGGTTGGCCGGGTGTGGAACGATGGCGGTGGCCGACCCGGATCGACTCGAGTCGCGGAGCAGTAGGACGAGGGAGGCGCCGATGCCCCTGGGGATCCGGCGGCTGGCCGCCTGCCTCGCCGCGGTGTTCGCGATGCTGTTGGCCGGGTGCGACGTGAGTGGCCACATCGAGCTGAGGTCGCGCGACCAGGTGGTCGTGGATCTGGTCGTCACTCAGGACTCCGACGACGCCGGGTGCGCCTTGGGTGCCCTGAACATGGGCGGCAGGTTGACCGTGGTTCAGCGGCTGGACGTCAACGGCGTCCGCACGTGCCATGTGCAGGGGACGGTTCACCCCGAGCAGCTCCGGCCCTACCTACACGTCAGCCACGTCGGCGAGTACGTCACGGTCTCGTTCAACCCGTTCTCGCGGGCCCCGGACAGCTCCCAGGACCGGGAGCAGTGGTTCGGCGTCCTGGACGTCACGGTGCAGGCTCCCGGGACGGTGCTGGCCACCACCGGCGAAGCGGACGGCACCAGGGCCCGCTTCCGCGACTCCAAGCAGCTGAACCGGCCCTACGGCCTCACCGTCGAGGCCCTCGACCACCCGGGCCCGGCCTGGGCGGTGGCCGGCCCGATCGCCGGTTTCCTGGGCGGTGCGGCCACTGTGGTCGCGCTGGTGCTCTGGCGCCGTCGTCGGACGGCTGCGGCTCGGCCGGCCGAGCCCACGACCGATGCGACAACCGAACCTGACGTCGGTGCCGGGACCGCAGGTGGCCGGGACGACGTCACCACAGGTCTGCAAGTCCTCGTCCCGGGCGATGTCGGGGCTGACCAGGTCGGGTCAACCGCGGCGGGCGTCCGGGCCGAACCCACCGACGAGGCGCTCCCGGCGGCTGACGATGCCGTCCCGCCTCCCCGTCCGAGACCGGACGACTCCGTCTGGGCGCCGCCGAGTCATTGACCTGGCTCGAGCACGCCCGGGATTTGCCGTCGTCCCGGGCGTGACCGGGGATCTCGCCGGGGTGTCCAGGGCGAGGAGGATCGGCGATGTCGAGATCGCTGCCCGATGGTGGGAAGACCTATTCGGTTTCGGGTCGTTACACGACATCGGCGAGGTTTCCCTGCATCGGACGGCGATGTCGAGATCGCCGGCCTGGAGGCCTACGGACGGGCGGTCGGTCAGATCCCGGGGCAGCCCGAGATGACGCCTAGCGCGCCGAGATGACGGCTAGCGCGCCGAGATGACGCCTAGCGCTGTCTACCTATGTCATCCAGGCGACCGTGCAGACGCCACCGGCCGCCGATCAGCCCGCGCCCATCAGGGCCAGCAGGACGCCGCCGGCGATCACGCTGGCCACCTGTCCGGCGGCGTTGGCGCCCATCGCGTGCATCAGCAGGAAGTTGGCGTGGTTCTCCCGTCCGGCCTCGCGCTGCACCACCCGGGCCGCCATCGGGAAGGCGCTGATCCCGGCGGCCCCGATCAACGGATTGAACCGGCCCCCCGAGAACACGTTCAGCAGCTTGCCGAACATCACCCCGGCGGCGGTGTCCAGCAGGAACGCCAGCAGGCCGAGCCCAAGGATCGCCAGCGTCCCCAGCTGCAGGAACCGCTCGCCGGTCATGGTCGAACCGATCGCCAGCCCCAGGAAGAGCGTCACCACATTGGTCAGCTCGTTCGCCGAGGCGTGGGTCAGCCGCTCGACCACCCGGGACTCGCGCATCAGGTTGCCCAGCATCAGGCACCCGATCAGCGGGGTCGCGAACGGCACCGCGATCCCCACCACGACGGTCACCACGACCGGGAACAGGATGCGGGTCCGCCGGCTGATCTCGCGCTGGCTGTAGGGCATCACGATCGCCCGCTCCTTACGGGTGGTGAGCAGCCGCATCACCGGCGGCATGATCAGCGGCACCAGCGACATGTAGCTGTACGCCGCCACCGTGATCGGACCCAGCAGGTGCGGCGCCAGGATGCCCGACACGTAGATCGAGGTCGGTCCGTCGATGGCGCCGATGATCCCGATCGACGCCGCCTCCTCGCGACTGAACCCCAGCGCCAGCGCGAGGATCAGGGTCAGGAAGATGCCGAACTGCCCGGCGGCGCCCAGCAGCACCATCTTCGGGTTCTCCAGCAGCGGGCCGAAGTCGGTCATCGCGCCGATCCCGATGAAGATCAGCAGCGGGAACAGTTCGTTGGCGACCCCGGTCTCGTACAGCAGGGTGAGCAGCCCGTCCGGCCCGACCATCGGCGACAGCGGCAGGTTCGCCAGGATCGCGCCGGCGCCGATCGGCAACAGCAGCAGCGGCTCGTATTCCCGGGCGATCGCCAGGTAGATCAAGAGCCCGCCGATGGCCATCATCACCGCCGACTGCCAGGTGAGGGCGGCCAGCCCCTGCAGCAACTGGGCGAGCGTGCCGGCGTCCATCGGTCAGTCCCCGAGTTCGAGCAGGACGTCGCCGTGCCGCACCTGATCGCCGGCCTGCACCTCGATCCGCCGGACCACTCCCGCGCGCTGCGCCTTCAGGTCGTTGCGCATCTTCATCGCCTCGAGCACCAGCAGCGTCTGGCCGTCGGCCACCGCGTCGCCCACGGCGACCGGGACCTCGATGATCACCCCCGGCATCGGTGCCGTCAGGACGCCGCCGGAGGCCTCGGACGGACGCGGCCGGGACGCGGGTGCCGTCCCCACCGCCGCGGGGCGGGCGGGGTGCATGGGGCTTGTGAGACGCGCGGGACCGGGGGGACGTGCCGGCGCCTCGTCCGCCGGCGGACCGGCCTGGATGTGCGGCCCGATCACCGCCCCGGCGACGTCGCGGTGCTCGGTCAGTGAGACCTCGACCCGGCGTCCGTCGGCCAGCCGCACCGCGAAGGTGTCGGCCGAGAGCTCCTCCACGTCCAGGACGTGGTCGGCCCGGTCGATCCGGATCGTGTAGCGCCGCATCGCGCTCACCTCCACGGTCGCTTCTGATGGGCGCGGCCGGCGGCCACCCAGCGGCTCGCGAACAACTGGCTGCCCGGCTGCACCTCGCGCATCGCCGGAGCGGCCTGGCCGCGGCGCACCCGGACGTGGGTGAGCACCGCGATCGTGATCGCGGCCACCTCGTCCGCGGACAGCCCGTCGGGTGCCGGGGCGTCCGGGGTCTTGTCGACAGGTGCGGGAGCCTCCGCCGGACGGCGCCGGTCCAACCGGCCCACCGCCATCAGCACGAGCATCAGCACCAGCAGCAGGGCCAGCACCGTGCCCATGCCGGCCGCCGTCACGTACACACCCCAGGGCAGGTTCTCCATCGTCGCCTCCTAGACCGGGAACAGCCCGTGCTTCTTGGCGATGTTGGTGTGCACCTTGGTGCGCAGCACCTCGAGCGCCCGGATCAGCCGCAGCCGGGTCTCGCTGGGCTCGATCACCTCGTCGATCTGGCCGATATCGGCCGCGTGGTAGGGGTTCAGCAGCCGTTCCCGGTAGTCGGCGACGAACGCCGCCTCCTCCTTCGCGGGATCGTCGGCGGCCGCGATCCGGCGTCCGTGCAGCAACCTGGCCGCGCCCTCGGCGCCCATCACGGCGATCTGGGCGGTCGGCCAGGCGAAGGCGATGTCGCAGCCCATCTGCCGCGAGCTCATCGCCACGTACGAGCCGCCGATCGCCTTCCGCAGGATCACCGCCAGCTTCGGGACGGTGGCCTGCGCGTAGGCGTAGATCACCTTGGCGCCGTGCCGGATCACGCCGTTGTACTCCTGGTCGACGCCGGGCAGGTAGCCCGGGCAGTCGACGAAGGTGACCACCGGGACGTTGAACATGTCGCAGATCTGGACGAACCGGGCGATCTTGTCCGACGAGTCCAGGTCGAGTGAGCCGGAGAGCACGGCCGGCTGGTTCGCCACGATGCCGACCGCGTGCCCGTCCAGCCGGCCGAAGCCGGTGAACGCGTTGCCGGCGTACCGAGCGTGGCACTCCAGCAGGCTGCCGGAGTCGACCACCAGCCCGAGGATGTCGCGGACGTCGTAGGGGACGTTGTCCTGCTCGGGCATGAAGGTGTCGAGGGCCGGCTCGTGCCGGGCCGGGTCGTCGTGCGGGGTGAGCACGGGCGGATCCTCGGAGTTGTTCTGCGGCAGGTAGCCGAGCAACTCCTTGGCCAGGCCGAGCGCGGCCGCGTCGTCCGGAGCGGAGAACTGCGACACTCCGCTGCGGACGTTGTGCACCCAGGCGCCGCCCAGCTCCTCGCCGGTGACGTCCTCTCCGGTGACCGCCTTGATGATCCCGGGCCCGGTCAGGAACATGTTCGAGGTCGACTCGACCATGATCGTGAAGTCGGTCAGCGCGGGGGAGTACACCGCCCCGCCGGCGCACGGGCCCATGATCACCGAGAGCTGCGGGATCACCCCCGAGGCGGCCACGTTGCGGTAGAACACCTCGCCGTAGGCGGCCAGGCTCTTGACCCCCTCCTGCACCCGGGCGCCGCCGGAGTCGTTCAGGCCGATCAGCGGGATCCCGGCCTCCATCGCCAGGTCCATCATCCGGCAGATCTTCTGCGACTGGACCTGCGAGAACGAGCCGCCGAGCACCGTGAAGTCCTGGGCGTAGACGGCCACCCGGCGTCCGTTCACCTTGCCGAACCCGGTGACCACGCCGTCGCCGGGGAACCTCTGCCGGTCGAGCCCGAACTCGGTGTTCTGGTGGGTGGCCAGGGCGCCGAACTCCTGGAACGAGCCGTCGTCGAGCAGGATCGCCAGCCGCTCCCGGGCGGTCAGCTTGCCGCGGGCGTGCTGCGCCTCGATGCGCTGCTCCCCGCCCGCCTCCAGGGCAGACCGGCGGCGCCGCCTGAGGGTCTCCAGTTGATCTGCCATGCCAGCCTCCTGCGGATCGGTGACGATCGCCGTCCACGTCGCCGACACCGTCACCGGGGCCCGTTGTGCTCGACGCTACGGCACCCCGGACGGCCCCGAAGGCGGTTCGGGAAAGCCGTGCCCGGTGACCGGCCCCGCGCGCCGCGCGCTCGGCCGGTATGCGACGATGAGGGACGACGCCCCGCCCCGAAGCACACCGTCGAAAGCGCAGCATGGCCATTCCCTCCTTCGTCGACGCCGTCACGCTCACCGTCTCGGGTGGCAACGGCGGCCACGGCTGCGCCTCGATCCACCGGGAGAAGTTCAAGCCGCTGGGGGGCCCGGACGGCGGCAACGGCGGCAACGGCGGATCGGTGATCCTGCGGGTCGATCCGGGCCTGACCACGCTCGTCGAGTACCACCGGCAGTCGCAGCGGCGGGCGTCGAACGGCCAGCCCGGCAAGGGCGACCACGCCAACGGCGCCAACGGCGACGACATCGTGCTGGCCGTCCCGGACGGCACCGTGGTGGTGGACGCCGACACCGGTGCCACCCTGGCCGACCTGGTCGGGGCGGGCGCCGAGGTGGTGGTGGCCGCGGGCGGACGCGGCGGCCTGGGCAACGCCGCCCTGGCCTCGACCAACCGCAAGGCGCCCGGCTTCGCGCTGCTCGGCGAGGAGGGCGAGAGCCGCCGGGTCGTCCTGGAGCTCAAGGTGCTGGCCGACATCGGCCTGGTCGGCTTCCCGAGCGCCGGCAAGTCGTCGTTGATCGCGGCGATCAGCCGCGCCCGGCCCAAGATCGCCGACTACCCGTTCACCACGCTGGTGCCCAACCTCGGCGTGGTGGTGGCCGGCGACGTCACCTTCACCGTCGCGGACGTCCCGGGCCTGATCGAGGGGGCCTCGCAGGGACGCGGCCTGGGGCACGAGTTCCTGCGGCACATCGAACGCTGCCTGGCGATCGTGCACGTGATCGACTGCGCCACCTACGAGCCGGGCCGCGACCCGCTCACCGACCTGGACGTGATCGAGGCCGAACTGACCGCCCACGGGGGACTGGACGACCGCCCGCGGATGGTGGCGCTGAACAAGATCGACGTCACCGACGCCGCCGAGCTGGCGGAGATCGTCCGGGGCGACGTGGAGGCGCGCGGACTGCCGGTGTACCCGGTGTCAACCAAGACCGGCGAGGGACTGCAGGCGCTCACCTTCGCGATGGCCGCCCAGGTCGCCGAGCGGCGCGCCGAGGCGCCGGCACCCCAGCCCGAACGCATCGTGATCCGCCCGGCCCCGGTGGCCGGCGGACCCGAGTTCACCATCCGCCGGCAGGGCGACGGCGAGGGCGGCTTCGTCTGGCGGGTCCGGGGCGACAAGCCGGAACGCTGGGTGCGGCAGACCGACTTCAACAACGGCGAGGCCGTCGGCTACCTGGCCGACCGGTTCGCCCGGCTCGGCATCGAGGACGAGTTGCTCGCCCAGGGGGCCCGGGCCGGGGATGCGGTCGCGATCGGCGAGGGCCAGCATCCGGTGGTGTTCGACTTCGCACCGCAGGTCGAGGCCGGGGCCGAACTGCTGTCGCGCCGCGGCGAGGACCAGCGGCTGCTGCCCGAGCGCGAGTCGGTCAAGCGCCGGCGCAGGCTGGACGCCGAGTACCACGCCGCCAAGGAGGCCGAGCGGGCCACCCGGATGGCCAGCGAGGGCTATGACGTGGAGAGTGCGCCGGCCGAGGGCCTCGACCGGCCCGACGAGCGGGGGCTCGACCGGCGGGGGAGCCAGGAGTGAACGACAGGCCGCAGGTGGCCGACGCCCAACGGATCGTGGTCAAGGTTGGCTCGTCGTCGCTGACCGCGCCCGACGGGGTCGACGACACCCGGATGGAACGCCTGGTCGCCACCCTGGCCGGGCTGCGCCGGGCCGGGCGCGACGTCGTGCTGGTGTCGTCGGGGGCGGTGGCGGCCGGCATGCCCGCCCTGGGCATGCGGCACCGGCCCCGCGACCTGGCCGGTCAGCAGGCCGCCGCCTCGGTCGGCCAGGGCCTGCTGATGGAGCGCTACGGCGCGCTGTTCGCCGGCCAGGGGCTGGTCGCCGGACAGGTGCTGCTCACCGTGGACGACCTGACCCGGCAGGCCAACTACCGCAACGCGCTGCGCACCTTCACCCGGCTGATGCAACTGGGCGCGGTGCCGGTGGTGAACGAGAACGACACCGTGGCCACCCACGAGATCCGGTTCGGCGACAACGACCGGCTGGCCGCGCTGGTCGCGCACCTGGTCGGCGCCGACGCCCTGGTGCTGCTGTCGGACGTGGACGCCCTGTACACCCGGCATCCGTCCGATCCGGACGCCGAGCGGATCGTCGAGGTGGACGACGTGGACGACCTGCAGGTGGACACCTCCCGGATCGGGTCGGCGGTGGGCACTGGCGGCATGACCACCAAGCTGGAGGCCGCCCGGATCGCCACCGCCGGCGGGATCGCCGTGGTGCTGGCCGGTTTCGACGACCACCGGGCGGCCATCGCCGGCGAGCCGGTCGGCACCCTGTTCCGGCCCACCGGGAAGAAGCGGGCCCGGCGGCTGATGTGGCTGGCCTACTCCTCGCAGGCGAAGGGCGACCTGGTGCTGGACGAGGGTGCGGTCCGCGCGGTGCTGCACCGCAAGGCGTCCCTGCTGCCGGCCGGCATCACCGCCGTGCACGGCGACTTCATCGCCGGCGAACCCGTGCGACTGGTCGATCCGGCCGGCGCGGTGATCGCCCGCGGCATCGTCAACTACGACGCGGCCGACCTGCCCGGCCTGCTGGGCAAGAGCACCCACACCCTGGTGGCCGAGCGCGGGCCGCAGTTCGACCGGGAGGTCGTCCATCGCGACGCCCTGGTGGTGAAGCTGCGCCGCCGGCACTGAGCCGCGCCGTTCAGGGGACGCCGTTCAGGGGACGGTTCCTATTCCCGTTCAGCCGCCGTTTGACGAGCCGAAGCGAGCCAGCTCGCCGGGGACGCAGGCTCAGCCCGCCAGGCTCAGCCCCTCGGGCAGCAGCGGCGGCAACACGCGGCGGACCAGTTGGGCCAGGTCGCGCTGCCGGGCCGGGGTGAGCCGTTCGGACTGCATGGTGATCGACACCGCCGCCACCGGGCCCTGGCCGTTCGCCAGGGCGAGGCCGAGGCAGGCCACGCCGGTCTCGTTCTCCTCCACCTCGGTGGCGTAGCCGCGCTCGCGGGCGGTGTGCACCGAACTCGTCAGCTCGGAGACCGGGATCGGGCTGCGGTGCAGGTAGGCGGACAGCTGGTCGTCGGGCACGCCCCGGGCGGCCAGCAGGGCCCGGCCCATGGCGGACGTGGCGGCGCCGGTGCGGCGTCCCACCTCGGACCAGACCCGGATCGCCCGTTCCGGCTCCACCTTGTCGATGTACAGCACCTGATCGCCGACCAGGACGCCCAGGTGCACCAGTTCGTTCGCCTCGCGCGACAGCGTGACCAGAGCCGGGTGCAGGGCGTGCGCCAGGCCCTGCGGGGTGAGGAAGCTCTCGCCCAGCGACATCGCCGCCACCCCGAGGCAGTAGCCGCCGCTGGCCTCGGACTGGGTCACGAAGCCGTGGGTCTTCATCGTGGAGAGCGCCCGGTAGGCGGTCGACTTGTTCACCCCGGTCGCGCTGGCCAGGTCGGTCAGCGACGAACCGGCGGGGCCGGCGTCGGCGAGAGCGGTCAACAGCCTCAGCGCACGATCGATCGCTTCCACGCGAGGCCCGTCAGTCATCATTGAATAATGCCCTTAAGTTTCAACCCAAACAACGGTCGTTTCAGTACTTGAAATGGGTGTACTTGCCTCCGGGAGCCGCTCGTGGGAGAATCGTTTCATTCACCAAACTGCTAGTTTCAATCAACGAAACAGCGTGACCCGGAGTGTGTCGCAGCCGTACCCGGCGCGCACCCGGCCGACGAGCTGGAGGACAGCACGATGACCCGTCACCTCACCCTGCGACCTGCCGAGGAGTGCCGCTACGACGCGCTCGGGCTGGGCGAGGTGATGCTGCGCCTCGATCCGGGGGAGTTCCGGATCAGGAGCGCGCGCACCTTCAACGCCTACGAGGGTGGCGGCGAGTACAACGTGGTTCGTGGACTCAGCCGGGTCTTCGGGCAACGCACCGGCGTGATCACCTCCCTGGTCGACGACGAGGTGGGCCACCTCGTCGAGAGCCTGGTGATGGCCGGCGGGGTCGACCCGTCGCTGATCAGGTGGGTCCCCTCGGACGGGGTCGGGCGGGCGGTCCGCAACGGGCTGAACTTCACCGAACGCGGCTTCGGCGTCCGCGGCGCCAAGGGGGTCTCCGACCGGGGCAACACGGCGGTCGCGCAGCTGCGTCCGGAGGACGTGGACTTCGACCACATCTTCGGCACGCTGGGCGTGCGCTGGCTGCACACCGGGGGCATCTACGCGGCACTGTCCGAGACCAGCGCCGCGACCGCGCTGGCCGCCATGCAGGCCGCCAAGCGGCACGGGACGATCGTCTCCTACGACCTCAACTACCGGCCCAGCCTGTGGCGCACCATCGGTGGACGGGAGCGCGCTCAGCAGGTCAACGCCGAACTCGCCCGGCACGTCGACGTGATGATCGGCAACGAGGAGGACTTCACGGCGTCCCTCGGCTTCGAGGTCGAGGGCGTGGACGAGAACCTGACCGACCTGCCGATCGACGGCTTCGCCCGGATGATCGAGACCGCGGCCGCGGCCTATCCCAACTTCAAGGTGATCGCCACCACGCTGCGCGCCGTGCACAGCGCGTCCGACAACGACTGGAGCGCGCTGGCCTGGTCGCCGTCGTCCGGTCTGGTGCAGGCCGCCGACCGCAGGCACCTGGAGATCCTCGACCGGGTGGGCGGCGGCGACTCGTTCGCCTCCGGCCTGGTCTACGGGCTGATCAGCGGCCAGGACCTGCAGACCGCGGTCGAGTACGGCGCGGCGCACGGCGCGCTGGCGATGACCACACCCGGCGATACCACGATGGCCACCCGGGCCGAGGTGCTGAAGCTCGCCGCCGGCGGCGGCGCCCGCGTCGACCGCTGAACTACCTCTTCCGGGTCAGCCCCGTCCGCTGAACCGCCCTTCCGGGTCAGCCCCGTCCGGGGAATCCGGCGGGTTCGATGCCCAGTTCACGCATTCGCGCCGTGTAGTGCCGGTAGTGTCGCAGCGCC
This sequence comes from Micropruina sp., assembly GCA_018055925.1. Taxonomy (GTDB): domain Bacteria; phylum Actinomycetota; class Actinomycetes; order Propionibacteriales; family Propionibacteriaceae; genus Micropruina. The sequence goes on along the minus strand of JAGPGQ010000066.1, from coordinate 4,837 downwards.
TCGCCGTGCCGGTGGGCGCCCACCAGGGCACGGACGACGCTCAGGTGGGTTCGTTCGTCGTAGGGGTCGATGCGCAGCAGCCGCAGGCCGTGGCGCAGCGCCTCGTCCGTCGTGCCCGCGGCCGCATGGCCGGCCATCAGGCGGTGCAGCACCGCGAGTCGAACGGCCCGGCACTCCTCGCGCAGGGCGGCGGTCTCGGGGCCGAGCCGTTCCCCCTCGAGCAGTTCGCCGGTGTAGCGCGCCTCGGCGCTCGCCAGGGCGTCCAGGGACGCGCCAGCGTCGGTCAGAAGCGGGCCCGCGACGGCCAGGAACTCCTCGGCGTCGATGGCGACGTGGGAGCGGTCGAACGCGACGCCGTCGGTCTCGGTCCGGATGAAGTGCTGCTCGTCCAGCGCGCCCGCGGGATCGAACAGGTCGCGCAACTCGGCGACGGCGGCGGTCACGTCGGCGTCGGTGTCGGCCGGCATGGCCTCGGGCGCGAGCTCGCGGGCGAGCCGGGCTCGCGAGACCGACGCGTGCACCGCCAACTGCCGCAGCAGCGTGCCGGCCTGGCGGCCGGGCCGTTGCTGGAGTTCCCGGTCGCCGGCGAACACCCGGACGGTGCCCAGCAGGCAGACCCGGGCGACGGTGGCCGGCTCCGGCCCGGCGGTCAGCTCGGTCGCCGCGGCCAGCGCACCCGCCGCGCCGGTGACCGCGTCCCGCAGCCCGGCCCGCCGGAGCCCGGCCCAGGCCTCGGCCGCCGCCGGATGGTCGCCGGCGAGCGCGGCCCGGACGAACCGTGCCTGCAGCACGCCGAACCGGTCCCCGATCCGGGCCCACTCGTCGCTCGCCTCGCCGGCCCAGCGCAGGCACTGCTCGGGGCGGTCGCCGGCCAGCGCCGCCAGCTCCCGCGATTCGGCGAAGCCGGCGCCGTCGCGCCGGGTCTGCGCCAGATCCGCGGCATCGGTCGCCAGTTCGGCCGCCCGCTCACGCTCACCCCGCCGCAGCAGCACCCAGCCGGCGGCCAACCGGGCGGGCACCGCGACCAGGCCGTCGGCGGCGGCCAGGGCCTGCTCGGCGAGCGCCCGGGCGCGGCCCGGCTCGGAACCGGCCAGGATCCTGGCCAGGCCGGCCCGGGCACGCACCTCGACGTAGGCCGGCCCGCCGGCGGCGCAGCCCCGCAGCACCCGTTCGTAGCCGGCCCGCGCCTGGCTCAGCTCGCCACGCACCCGCTGCACGTCGGCGAGCCCGAGCAGCGGGAACATCACCAGCCGGCTGCTCAGCCGGTCGTAGGCCTCGGCGGCGGCCAGGTACTCGCTGACCGCCTCGTCGTGCCGGCCCAGCCCGGCCAGCGCCTCGGCCCGGTTGCAGCGGGCCAGCGCGCCGTAAGTGGCGAAACCGGTGAGCTCGGCCAGCTCGACCGCCACGTCGAGCTCCTCGATCGCCAGCGGGTACTCGGCGGTCTCGACCAGATGGCTGCCGCGGTTGGACCGGATCCGCACCTCCTGCAGGGCATTGCCGGCGGCCTGGGCGAACTCCAGCGCCAGCCGGTCGTGCACGTCGTTGGCCCGCCGGTCGCCGTCACCGGTGGCGATCATCGCGAGGGCCGTGTGCGCACCCGCCAGGGCGGCCGGATCGCTGCCCAGGCGGGCCAGCCGGAGCGCCTCGTCCGCCACCGACCGGCTGGTCGCGGCCTGCCCCAGCAGCCACATCGTGGAGGCCCGCATCGACAGCACCAACGAGGCCGCCGACGGATCGTCGCCGGGGCCCGGACGCCAGCGCGCGTAGGCCGCCAGGGCGCCCTCGAGGTCGCCCCGCAGGTGGTGGATCAGCCCGGTCCAGTAGGCCACCGGGGCCGCGACGGGTCCGGCGCCGGCCAGCCGTTGCAGGCAGGCGAGGCTCTCGTCCCAGCGGCCGACGATCACCAGTGCCTGACCGATCGCGGCCTCGGCCCGCGGCGTCCGGATTCCGGCTGGCACCAGGTCGGCGACCGCAGCCACGCCGGCCGCGTGCCCCCGCGTGACCAACCCGCCGGCGTGCCGGTCGAGCAGCTCCGCGCACGCCTCGGCATCGCCGGCGCCCCGAAGCAGGTCGAGGGCCGCGGCCGCGTCGTCCCGCCCGACGAACCAGCGGGCGGCGCAGCGGAGCACCTCCCTGCGCCGCGGGTCCGGCAGCGGCGTCGTGCGCTCCACGCAGGTCCGGACGACATCGCTCAGCACCCAGGCCGACCCGGCCGCGCGGGGGCGCAGCACGCCGCGGCCGGCCAGCCGGTGGATCAGCTCCGCACCGTCGTCCAGCCCGAGCAGCCGGCACAGCTCGGCGTCGATCTCGGGCAGCACGGCGGCGTACCGGACCAGCTGGCGGGCCGGCTCGGTGAGCGCGTCCAGCACCTCGGTGGCGAGCAGCCCGAACACGTCGGCCGCGTGGGCGGCAAGCCGGACGACCGCCGCCGGCCGCTCGTCCGGCGGGGTGTCGGCCAGCGCCTCGCAGGCCAGCCGGACGGCCGCCGGCCAGCCCTCGGTGGCCTTGTGGACGCCGTCGGTGAGCCCCGGCGGCGTCGTCTCCAGCCGGGCCGCCAGCACCGCGGCGGTCTCGCCGGCGGTGAACCGGAGCTGCTCCGGGCCGAGCTCGACCAGTAGGCCGCGGGCCCGCAGCCGTCCGACCTCGAAGCCGAGCGGGCCGCGGGTGAGCAGCACCAGGTGCAGCGACGGATGTCCCAACCGGACCAGCGCCTCGATCAGCAGCAGGCCGGACGCGCCCGGCTCCAGGGACTCCACCCGGTCGAGCACCAGGGCGACCGGGCGCGGGGTGGCCCGGGCGAGGCCGTCCAACAGCCGGGCGGCGGCCGTCTCGGCCCGGACGACCGCGTCCCCGTCCGGCCCGACGAGCAGGGCGTGCGGCCCCAGGCAGCCGGGGTCGAGCGACGGAACGGTCAGCCGGACCGCGTCGACCAGGGCCCCGGCCAGGGACTCGACCGGGGAGTCGGTCCCGCCCAGGGTCAGCCAGGCGGCCCCGTGCTGCTCGGCCCACGCGGCGGCGGCGACCGACTTGCCGAAGCCGGTGGCCGCCGTGACGACCGTCAGGGGCACCGCCCAGGCCTGGTCCAGCCGGTCGGTCAGGCGCGGCCGGGTGATCGCGTACGCGGGTGGCGGCGGAGGCTGTAACCGGCCGGCGGCCGTCGTCCGCGAGCCGGCCGTTGGCGGTGGCGCGCTGCCCACCAGGCGGCGTCCCAGGTCGCGGAACGCGTCCAACTGGTCTCCGGGCACCCGCAGTCCGGCGGCCAGCGAGTCGATCAGCTCCCGCGAGGGACGGCGTTCGCCCGACTCGACCCGGCGCACGGTGATCGTCGAGTAGCCGATCGTGCCGGCCAGTTCGGCCTGGGTCAGGTCGAGGGCACGGCGCCGCTGCCGCACCCAGGCGCCGAAGGTGGTCGCGGTGGTCATCGTCGCCCTCCCGTCCGCTCCGGTCGCTCCCCGCCGGATCGCTGCCCGCTGGATCGTTCCCCGCTGGATCGTTCCCCGCTGGATCGTTCCCTGTGTCACTTCCTGTGTCGCTGGACGATCCCCACGGCCGGCCCGCGCGCCGTGCACTGGACGTCCAGACACCGAACAGGAGGCGCGACATGGCCACCACGTACACCATCCGGATCCACGCGATCCCACTGAGCGACGCCGACGGCGGCCGGGCGAACACCGTCACCCCGGCCAACTTCGCCCGGGCGGTCGACACCATGAACACGATCTTCGAGCCGGCCGACGTCCGGTTCGCCTTCGATCCGGCGAACGACTGGCATCCCCGGAAGGACACCAGCCTGAACAGCCTGCACAACGGCGGCAGCAACTGGTGGGTCGAGGCCAATGCGGTCGCCAAGCAGCACCGCGGACGCTTCGTGGTGTTCCTGCGCTGGGGCAAGGACCAGGCCAAGCGGGCAAGCAACTGGTTCGCGTACCCGCCGAACACCGGCCAGCAGCAGCCGCCCCAGGCCAAGCTGCCGACCGCCAACGTCGACTTCATCGCGGTCAGCAACGACGGCAACGGGTTCGCCAACCGGGGTGGAGTGCTCGCGCACGAGGTCGGCCACTACCTGGGGTTGTTCCACACCCACCCGGGTTGGGGCAACACGTCCGTGGAGACCATCGAGAAGCTGGTGTCCGAGGGTGGGACGGCGGCGCTCAACGGGGACCTGCTCGCCGACACGCCGCCCGATCCGGGCGCCTTCTACTACCGCGAGAAGGTCGATCCCGATGCCTGCGGCGGTCCGGCCAGCTTCACCATCAAGGGCAAGACGTTCACCCCGCAGCGGTCCAACGTGATGAGCTACTTCCGCTGCCCGCCGGTGACCATGACGCCCGGCCAGGTGAAGGTGATCCGCGGCACGCTCCAGCACGCGACCCGCAAGCACCTGATCGAGACCAGCGCCGGGGTGCGCTACTCGGGCGTCTTCCTGCCCGGCACCGACGGCCACGCCCTGTGGGTCGGCGACGACTGGAAGGGGTTCACCGACAAGTGGTCCGAGCTGTCGAAGGACGGCCTGCGGCTGATCGACCTGGAGTCGTACGCGATCGGTGGACGACGCCGCTTCGCCGGCGTGTTCCGGGCCGGCACCGGTGGCCATGCCCTGTGGGTGGCGGATTCGTGGAAGGGGTTCACGGATAAGTGGTCGGAGCTGTCGAAGGACGGTTTGCGGTTGCACGATTTCGAGACCTGGACGGAGGGGTCCAAGCGGAAGTACGCGGGCGTGTTCCTGGCCGGCTCGGGTGGTCACGCCTTGTGGGTGGCGGATTCGTGGAAGGGGTTCACGGATAAGTGGTCGGAGCTGTCGAAGGACGGTTTGCGGTTGCACGATTTCGAGACCTGG
>JAGPGQ010000065.1 GCA_018055925.1 Micropruina sp. | reverse complement strand
GAGCGGGCCGCAGCCGCCCGCCGGATGCGGACCGTCGTCCGGGCCGCCTGGATCGCGGGCATCACCGCGATCGCCCTCGTCATCGGCGTCACCGTGTGGGTGGTCGGCAACGCCCGCTCGACCGCACCCGCGACCGGGGTGTTGGTCACGCCGGCCGCCGCCACCGAGGCCGGCGCCATCCGGTTCGGCACCGACGATGCCACGGTGACCGTCGCCGTCTACGCCGACTTCATGTGCCCCTTCTGCGGCCAGTTCGAACGCGCCAACGGCGAGGCGCTGCAAGACGCGGTCACCGCCGGCACGATCCGGCTCGACGTGCACCCGATGTCCTTCCTGGACTCGAAGTCCGGCGGGGCGCGCTACTCCACCCGCGCGGCCAACGCCTTCGTCACCCTGGCCGAGTCGGACCCCGCGGCGGCGCTGCGGTTCAACCAGCTGCTGTTCGCCGACCAGCCGGCCGAGGGGACGACCGGACCGAGCGACGACGAACTCGCCGCACTGGCGACCCGGGCCGGGGCGTCCGCCGCCGTGGTGGCGTCCTTCGGCGAGCAGCGGTTCGTGCCCTGGATCGAGCGGATCACCCAGCATGCGTTCGACTCGGGCATCAGCGGCACCCCCACCGTGAAGATCGACGACCGGATCTTCACCGGCGACCTCTACACCCCGGGCCCGCTCACCGCCGCCATCCGGCGCGCCGCTTCCGGTGCCTAGGGTGACCGGCCTGCAGCGGCTGCGGCGGATCCGGCAGTCGGACGCCTGGATCTTCACCAGCATGCTGGTCTCGGCGCTGCTCAGCCTGACCGCGTCGTTCGTGTTGTCGGTGGACGCCCTCGCGCTGGCCGCCGACCCGAGGGCGGCGCTGGCCTGCAACATCAACGGGGTGCTCAGCTGCGGGACGGTGGGGGCCTCGTGGCAGGCCAGCCTGTTCGGCTTCCCGAACGCGTTCCTCGGCCTGATCGCCGAGCCGGTGGTGATCACCCTCGCGGTGGCCGGTCTCGGCGGGGTGCGGTTCCCGCGCTGGTTCATGTTCTCGGCGCAGGTGGTCTACACCCTCGGCCTGGTGTTCGCCTACTGGCTGTTCTTCCAGGCGTTCTTCGTGATCGGCGCGCTCTGCCCGTGGTGCCTGCTGGTCACCCTGTCCACCACCCTGGTGTTCACCTCGCTCACCCACGTGAACATCCGCGACGGCAACCTGTTCCTGCCCGAACCGGTGAGCCGGACGGCGCGCGCCCTGATCGCCCACGACCTGGACGTCCTGCTGGTGACGCTCTGGCTGGTCGGGATCACCGCGATGGTGGTGATCAGGTACGTCCCGGCGATGCTGTGAAGGCCTCGTGCTCGTCCTCGGTGGCCGGCCGGATCACGATGCGGGTCCAGCCGCCGAGGTAGATCCGCTGGTCGGGGGCGAACTCGACCCGTCCCCGGCCGATCGGCATGGACGGCAGCGGGCCGGCCGACGAGCCGATGAAGGTGCCGTTGGCCGACTCCAGGTCCTCGATCCACCACCGAGTGCCGTCGGTGCTGACCTGGGCGTGCCGGCGGCTCACCCCGGTGTCGATCGCGCAGTCGATGTCGGGGTGGATGTTGCGGCTGGCCGACGTCCGTCCGATCAGGGCGGTGCTGGCCCGCAGCGCGATCACCTCGGGCAGTCCCGGGGAGGGCAGCGGATCGGTCGAGCCCTGGGTCTTGTACCAGTCCGGGTCGATCCAGACCTCGGCCACCCAGTCGCTCAGCGACGGACGCCGGCGCGCCGGACGGGCCGCCGGCCGCGGTTCCTCGGACTCGGCGGGCGCCGCCGCGACGGGCTCCTCGTCCCCCCCGGGCGCCGTCCAGTTCGCCGCGCCTCCGGCGCCGCCCCAGGTCTGCGGCAGCTCACCGGGCTCGGCGTCCGGCGACTCGGCGGCCTCGGCGGGCCCGGGTGATTCGGCGGGCTCGGGCGCCGGCGACTCGGCGGGCACGGGGGAGGCCGCCGAGCGCGGGGGAGTGCCGGTGGTGAAGTCGTAGCCGCACGCCTCGCAGAACAGGGCGTCGGGGGCGTTCGCGACGCCACAGTTGGCGCACACCGCCCCGGCGGGCGCCTCCGCGACCACCCGCGCCGGCGGCGCGCCCCCGCCGGATTCGATCGGCAGGCCGCACTGGTCGCAGTAGTCCGCGGCGGTCGAGGTGTGTCCTGCTGGGCAATACGCCATGTCAGCCCCTGATCCGGGTGGTCTTGGTGGATGCGGTGTCGAGCGCCATCTCGTCGGCCTTGTCGACCTTGCGCTTCAGCCGGACGGTGCCGGTGGCCGCGTTGTCGATGTCGACCACCTTGCGGAGCTTCGCGGTCGCCTCGGCGTTGCCGGTCTGGGCAGCCAGTTGAGCGGCCCGGCCGAGCTTGGTGGTGGCGGTGCGTTCGTCGCCGGACGACTTGGCGGCCAGACCCTCCTGGATGGCCCGGGCCAGTTCGGTCTGGCCGGTGTAGTGCGCCACCTCAGGATTGATCTGGGCGGTCAGGTTGGTGTCGGAGGACCACTTGGCCTTCACCAGCCCCTGGGTGAGCACCTCCTGGCCGACCGCGAGCTGCACCCGGGCCGCCAGCTGCTCCTGGCCGACCGACTTGGCCGGCAACCGGATCTGCACGTGGTAGTCGCGTTCCTCGTCGCCCCAGGAACCCGTCGGGTAGGCCTGGGTGAGCGGATTGAGCGGGACGCCGCGCGCGGTGAGGTCCTCGACGGTGGGTGAGACCTGGCGGATGAACAGCACCTGCGCGCCCTGCGGGATCCACACCCGGAGATCGGCCTTGGCCACGCCGCGGGCCATCGACTTCTGCATCATCTCCGCGAACGCCCGGCCGAGTTCGGCCGGGTTGGGAATGATGTCGACGGTGCCCAGCAGCGCCTGCGCGATCGTGCGGATCTCGGCCACCTTCCAGTCGACGCCGACGCCGCGGCAGTCGACCTGGAACTGCCCGACGCAGTTGCGGATCGCGAGGTCGAGCTGCTGCTGGGTCTCGTTGTGGTTCTCGCCGTCGGTGAGCAGGATGGCGTGCTTCTGCGCCAGGTGCCCGATGGAGTCGAACAGCGCCTTGGCCAGGTTCAGCCAGTTGCCCATGGCGGTGCCGCCGTCGGCGCGGAAGAAGCTGATCGCCCGGCGGGCCTCGGCCCGGGTGCGGGCGTCCATCCGCACCATGCCGGCGCCGGACTGCACCATCGGGTAGGCGAGGTAGGCCTTGTGGTTGCCGGCGACGACGGCGAAGTAGGTGCCGTCGAGGATGTGGTCCAGGGCCACCATGGCCGCCTGCTTGGCGGCGTGCATGTTGGCCTCACCCATCGAACCCGAGGTGTCGACGATGATGATCTCGCCGGCGTCGCCACTCCCGGTCTGACCGGCCGCGCCGGCGCCGCTGCACGAGATGGTCACGATCGCGTTGACATCGGTACCGCCGTCGGGCAGGAACTCGTTCTGGTACACCGCGGAGGTGAACAGGGCCATCTCAGTCCTTCTCTTGCACGCTGTCGCTGGTCGTCGCCGCTTGTGGCGCACCGTTCAGGTTAGTCGTCAGCCGTGCCAGCGCCACCGTCACGTTGTCCTTTCCGCCCTGCGTGTTGGCCCAGGCGACCAATCGGGCAGCGACCCGGACGGGATCGTCGTCGGGCTGGCTCGCGGCGTCCACCTGCCGGGCCAGCTCGGCGGGAGCCGACGCATAGTTCCACAGGCCGTCCGAGCACACCACGAGCCAGGAGTGCTCGCCGACCGAGACCGTCCCGGTGTCGGGAACCACGTCGGCGGCGTCCCGGCCCAGCCAGCGGGTGATGGTGTGCGCGTGCGGCCCGGCCTCGGCCTCGGCCCGCGGCAGGCCCTCGGCGATCAACTCCTCGGCGACCGAGTGGTCGGTGCTCAGCTGGACGCCGCCGCCGGCGCCGATCAGGTACACCCGGGAGTCGCCCAGACCCGCCCAGTGGATCCGGTCGCCGCTCACCACGGCCGCGGCGAAGGTGCAGGAGGCGGCGTTGGCGCTGTCGTCGGCGGTGTGTTCGACCACCGTGAGCTGCGCCTGGGCCGCGGCCTCGACCAGGGCGTCGGCCGGGGGGTCGGAGAGCCGCTCGACGAGCACGTCGCGGGCACGTTCGGCCGCCGCCAGCGAGGCGACGTCGGAATCCACCGAGCTGGAGACCCCGTCGCACACCACCAGCACGGCGGCCGGCTCACCGTCGGCGGTGGCCCACAGCGCCAGCGCGTCCTCGTTGCGGGCGTGCACCCGGCCGCGGTCGCAGACGCCGCCGACCCACGGCGCCGGGGACAGTTCGAAGTGGTCCCGGGGCGAGGGTGCCTTGGCCCCGCAGGTCTCGCAGTAGCCGTCGGCGTCCACCCGTCCGCCGCATTCCAGGCAGGGCGGGGCGGACGGCCGGGGCCGGTTCAGCTTCACCGTCACCTCATCGGTGGCCGGCCGGGAGGCCGGGCCGGCCGGCGCCTCCGGGTGCACGTCGGCGCCGCAGTTCTCGCAGAACCGTTCGTCGGGCGGCACCGGGCGGCCGCAGGCCGGACAGGGGGCGGCCAGGCCCAGGTAGCCGTGCTCCTGGGAGGCGGTCAGCGAGTTGGCCTCGTGCGCGGAGGTCCACAGGGGCCAGGGATGGTTCTGATCGGTCACAGCAGACTCCAGACTCGGACGGCATTGGCCTTGTCGACCAGGACGGCGCGCTGCTCGGCGTCGGCGTTGAGCTGGGCCAGACGCCGGTAGGACTGCTCGAGCCGGTTGCGCAGATCGCCCTGGGTGAATGTGGTGCCGGCCAGCTTGATCGAGCCGGTGCCGGCCAGTTCGAGTGCCCGCTCCAGGATCGCGGTCTCGAACGTCAGGTGGTCGCTCGTGGCCAGCCGGGCATGCTGCAGCACCCGGAGCGCCTCGGCCAGGTGCGCGGCGTCGTTGCCCAGCCGCATCAGGTGCTGCACGGTGAGCTTCTGCGACTCCTGATAGCCGCGGGAGGTCTGCGGAATCAGTTCCAGTGCCGCGAGCGCACCGCCCAGGTCGCCACCGGCCGCCCGGATGCGGGCCAGGCCGAACCCGGCCGGGGTGACGTAGTTGGCGTCGGTGGCGGCGCAGATCCGGTAGAGGCTCTCGGCCACCTCGGGTTGCAGGCCGAGTTCGCAGGCGACGGCCAGGGCCAGTTTGGGCGCCAGCTCGCCGGGCAGCTGCCCGTAGACCGCGTTGAACGACGACTGCGCGGTGCCCTGGTCGCCCCGCAGCAGGGCACCCAGCCCGGCCATCCAGACCGCGCGCCACTCCCACGGGTCGTCCGTCAGCAGGGCGTGCACCGTCTCGTCCAGCAGCTTGGAGTCACCGGTCTCGAGCGCGGCCAGGCAGCGGGCCAGCAGCACTTCCGTGGACATCGCCGGCGGGCGGCGCAGCTGCCCGAGCCGTTCCGCCGGGTCGCTGAGGTCGAGGCTGGCCAGCCAGGTCGCCTGTGGATCGGTCGGGTCGCGACGCAACTGCGGCAGCTGGCGCCAGTCGAACCGGTTGCCGGAGACCGTCGGCGACTCGAACAACGGGGACGACACCGACGTGGACGCGGTGCCGCCCGAGGAGGTGGCGACCACCTCGCGCAGCACGCCCAGCATCTGTTGGCGGAGTTCCTCGACGGTGTTGAACCGGTCGTTGGGGTCGCGGGCGCAGCACTTCAGCAGCAGCCGGTACAGCGAGTCGTACCGGGCGAACGCCGGCAGCTGATCGGCGGGCGGGATGGTGAACTCGAACTCGCTCTGGTAGCCCGGCACCTCGGCGCACAGCACCATCAGGGTGCGGCCGATGGTGAAGATGTCGGAGGCCACGGTGGCCCCCGCCTGCGCCACCTCGGGTGCCTGGTAGCCGACCGTGCCGTAGATCGCCGACTCGTCGTCGTTCGCCCGGCGGACACCGCCGAGGTCGATCAGCTTGAGCGAGTCGCCCACCTGGATGACGTTGTCGGGCTTGAAGTCGCAGTAGAGCAGGCCGTTGTCGTGCAGGTAGCTGAACGCCGGCAGGATCTCGATCAGGATCGCCAGCGCCTGGTCGACCGGCAACGGGTCGTAGGCGCCCCCGTTCGACTCCATCCGCTGCTTCAGCAGCTGCTTCAGGGAACGGCCGCCGACGTACTCCATCACGATGTAGCCGTTGTTCTCGTGGGTGACGAAGTTGTAGATCTCGACGATCAGCGGATGCTCCACCTGGGCCAGGAACTGCTGCTCCGAGATGGTGGCCTTCAGCGTGTCGGCGTCGCCGGTGTTCAGCAGGCCCTTCAGCACCACCCAGCGGTCGGAGACGTTCTTGTCGCGGGCCAGGTAGATCCAGCCCATGCCGCCGTGGGCGAGTGGTCCGACGACCTCGTACTGGTTGGCGACCAGGTCGCCGGTGCGCAGCTTCGGGCTGAACGAGTAGCCGGCGCCGCACTGCGGGCAGAAGCCGTCCGACCGGCCGGTGCTGGCGTCGCGCGAGCGGCCCACCGCGGCGCCGCAGTTGGGGCAGACGCGCTTGTCCTCGGGCAGTTCGGGGTTCGCCATCACCGCTCGGGCGGGATCGACCGCCGGGGCCGGCGGCACCACGGTGAGCCCCTGGCCGACCCGGCCCATCCGCAACCGGGCGCTGCTCGGCAGCCGGCGTGCCGGGCGCGCGCCGAAGGAGGTGGCGCGTGCCGAGCCGAGCGCCGTCGAACCCAGGTGGGCCGAGGCCCGGGTGACCACCGACGTGGTCGGCGCCACCGCCGAACCGGGCGGCATGCCGCAGGTGTCGCAGTAGCCGTCCACGATCGCGCCCGAGCAGCCCGGCTGCCGGCACGGGCCGGTCGGCATGCTGGCCGGACGCCGGCCCGGCGTGCCCCGTCCGACCGGCATGGTGACGGCGTTGCCGGGCATGCCGCAGACGTCGCAGTAGCCGTCGACGATGGTGCCGGTGCAGCCCGGCTGGCGGCAGTTCACGTCCGGTTCCCCTCACCGAGCCAGTCCAGCAGCGCCTGGGACGCCGGCAGCACCTGGCGGACGACCGCCATCGGGGCCGGCCGATGCCGCAGCAGCCGCTCGGCGGAGTCGGTGAGCACCACGAACTCGGGATGCTCGCCGTGGCCCAGCGCGGCGGCCTTCGCCCGCAGCGCCGACACCAGCGCCAGCTGGGCGTCCCGTTCGGCGAGCGCACCCGAGTAGGCCTCCTGCACGACCTGCATCGCCCGGCTCACCTGGGTCAACCGGGCCAGGTGGGCGTCGATGGCGGCCCGGGTGTTCGGCACCGGGCCGAGTGCCGCCACCTCGGGGACGGCGTACTTGGGTGCGGGCGACACCGCCTCGACGGCGTTCGCCACCAGCTGCCGCAACGCCTGCTCCCGGGCGGTCAGTTCGTCGGTGAGTTCGCGGGCCCGCGCCAGCGCGTCCCGGTTCTCCCGCCGCTTCGCCCCGCCGACGATCAGGTCGCGTTCGAACCGGGCGGCGTCGATCTCCAGCGGGCCCAACAGGCCGCCGACGTCGCCGCCGCGTTCGCGCTTCGCCTCCAGGTCGGAGACCCGCGCCGCCAGGGCGGCCACCTCCGCCGCCGCGGCCTCGACCGAGGGGGGCGGCTCGGTGCGGATCTGGTCGCGGATGCGTTCCAGCTGGGCGCGCAGGTCCCGCAGCCGGCGGGAGAGCTGTTCGGTGTTCGGATCGAGATTCAGCTTCTGCCGCAGCTGCGCCACCAGGGCATCGGAGAGCCGGCAGGCCTCCGGCAGCGACACCGCCATGCCGGCCAGCTGCGCCGAGGGGGCGGCGCCGGTGTCCAGCCGTCCCCAGATCAGGGACGAGAGCCGGGCGCATTCGGCCTGGCCGACCCGTCCGGAGTCCCAGGTGACCAGCAGCAGGTCGTTGCGGCTCTTCACCGCCTGCCACAGCGCCAGGGACAGCTGCAGGTCGGAGGTGAGCGCGTCCAGCCGGCGGCCCAGGATCTCGGCGTCGATGGCCGCGAGCTCGGCGCGGCGGGCGGCCAGCCAGGCGTCCAGTTCGGCCAGGTAGCCGACCATCGCCTGCGGCTGGACGGGTTCGCCGAGCTTTCCGGGCGCGGCCGGCGCGGTGACCGCGCTCATCGGTACTCCTCGATCCGCTGGGAGACTCCCCAGGCGGCCAGCGCGGCGCCGCCGAACGACAGCGCCAGCACGGCCGCGATGGCGATGGCCGTCGCCGACTCCGCCGCCGTCACGCTGCCGCGCATCGGTGAGCGCAGGTTCGCGTTGAGCGTCGTGATGGTGCCGCTCAGGGTGGTGAACGCCTTCGCCGAGGCGCCGTCGGTGACCAGCGCGGTCGCCGCGGCCCAGTCGGAACGGGTCAGCGCGGCGGTCACCTGGCTCTGCGCGTTGACGTAGGTGGTCAGGTTGCTGGCCGCCGTGGCTGCGTCCGGCACCCCGCTCAGATCCCTGCGTGCCGCGGTCGTGTTGGTCGTCCAGCGTTCCCGAGGGGCGGTGCCGGTGCCGCGCAGCGCGACGACGAGCAACTCGTCCGCCCTGGCCTGGTGCAGCTTCTGCCGCGCGCTGCTCATCGCGTCGATCTGCGCCCGGTCGGTGGTGCTGAACTCGGTCCCCGCGTTGGACGCCGTTCCGGCCGCCAGCCCCATCGCGGTGGCGGCGACGATGGCGCAGACCAGGCCGCCCGCCACCCCGAGATTCAGGTAGCGGTGGGACGTCCGGGCGAGGGCGACCAGGATCATCACCAGCGCCCCGCCGGCGACCACGACCCCGAAGATCACCCACCACAGCCAGTTGGTGGTCAGGTCGGCGGTCAGCCGGTCGGCCGCGGTCGCCGTCGCCGCCTCCAGCGGGGTGAGCAACTCCGTCTGCAGCTGGTCGTCGGCCTTCACCAGGATCGCCGCCGAAGCGCTGCCGCTGGCGTTCAGGGCATCCTGCAGCGTCATGCCGTAGGCGACCAGGGCGCCGGTCAGCGGGACGATCCGGGCCCGGTCGTCGGCCACTCCGGCCGCGTCCGCCAGGTTGCTGGCAACCACGCCGAGCCGCTCGTTCACCTGGGCGCGCACCTCGGCCGACGGCTTCAGCGCCCACAGGTTCGCCGCCTGCTGCACCTTCAGGGCGTTCTCGCGCGCCTGCGCCAGCCGCTCGTACTGCACCAGGCTCTCGCGGGCACCGCCGGTCGCGACCAGCACCATCACCAGTGCGGTGACCACCAGGGTGCCGAACGCCAGCACCAGGCTGACCGCCGCCAGCCGCAGCCGGCGCAGCCGGCGCACCGGACGCGGGGTGCCCGGTTTGCGCTGGACGCCGCCGGATCCGGCCGCGGCGCCCTTGGCGGGCGCGCCGGCCGTCGGGCGGGTGACCGCGGTCATGACGACTCGACCTCCTCGGGCCAGGCGACGATGGTGGGCGCATCCGGCTTCAGGTCGTCCGGCAACAGGGTGCGCAACTGGTCGAGCGTGGGCTCGCCCAGATCGCGCAACCGCCAGGCGTGCTTGCCGATGGCGGCCTCGAGCAGGTTGCGGGCGAACCGGCCGTTGCCAAAGGTCTCGTCGCGGGTCTGCCGTCCCAGCACCTCGCGGAAGGTCTCCAGGCAGCCCTCGCCGAGGTCGTAGTCGGCCCCGGCGACCATGCCGGTGAAGATCTGCTCCAGTTCGGTGTCGGTGTAGTCGTCGAATCCGATCGTGGTGCGGAACCGGCTGGACAGTCCGGGGTTCTGAGCGATGAAGACCTGCATCGGCAGGGGATAGCCGGCGACGATCACGACCAGATCGTCGCGCTTGTCCTCCATCTCCTTCACCAGCGTGTTGATCGCCTCTTCGCCGTACTGGTCGCCGTTGAGGCTGTACGCCTCGTCGATGAACAGCACCCCGCCGGTGGCCTCGGCCACCACCTCCGCCGTCTTCATCGCGGTCTGCCCCAGGTAGCCGGCGACCAGTTCGGACCGGTCGACCTCGACCAGCTGGCCCTTCGACAGCAACCCGACCGCCCGGTAGATGCCGGCCACCAGCCGGGCCACCGTGGTCTTGCCGGTGCCCGGGTTGCCGACGAACACCAGGTGCCGGGTGATCGTGGGGCTCTTCAGGCCCGCCTTGGTGCGCAGCGCGTCCACCTTCAGCACGGCGGTCTGCCGGTGGATCTCCGCCTTGACCGTGCCCAGCCCGACCAGCGCGTCGAGTTCGGCGAGCAGTTCGTCGAGCGTCTTGGCCGGCTCCTCCGGCTCCGGCTCGGGCTCGGGTTCCGCCGGCTCGGCCGGGGACGGCGGCGGCGCGGCTTGCACCGGGGGCTGCTGGCCCGCGGTCGGCGTCGCCTGGTTGCCCAGGCCGGGGAACGCGCCCGGCCCGAACGGGTCCAGTTGGCGCAGGTCGAGCAGCCGGGCCTGGTTCTCGTGCATCCGGTCGAGCACGCCGGACAGGATCTGCGGCGCCTGCCGGACGAAGTCGGCGTCGTCGCCGCCGGGCGTGGGACGGGGCCGGGCACCCAGCCCCTGGGCCGCGCTGAGCTGGACGCCGGCGGTGCCCTGCGCGGCGCCGGTGCTCTGCGGCGTCGGCGTGCCCAGCAGGGCGGCGGCGGTGGCCACCTCGGCCAGCGCCTTCGCGTACGGGACGGCCTGGGCCGAGGCGGAGTTGTGCAGCTGAGCCACCAGCGGGGTGGCCGAGGTGCGGAACTTGCGGCCGCGCAGCGCCGCCTCCATGAAGCTGGCGGCACTGATCGCCCGGCCGGTGCCGGTGCACCAGTCGACGAACGAACCCACCGACGACTCCGAGACGGCGGCGGCCAACTGCTCGCCCTCCGCTCGGGCGGCGGCCTCGTCCACACCGGCGGTGCGGGCGACGGCGACCAGGTCGTCGAGGGTGGTGGACAGCTCGGGTGTCGTCACGGGCGCTCCAGATCGAGGGGGTTCTGGGCGTCGTCGGTCGGCGACGCCGGCATGGTGAGGTCGGCGACCGGATCGCGGTGTCCGAAACGCTCCTGCAGGAATTTGCCGTGGGTGATCAGGGCGGCGGCGTCGGTGGAGTTGGCCGCGTCGTAGATCTTCTCCATGGTGGCGCCGAGCAGGTCGAGCTGGTCGATCAGCAGCAGCAGCGGGGTCTTGCCGTTCTCGACCGGACGCGAATCCGCCCAGTCGCGCGGCAGCCGCAGGTAGGCGCCGATCGCCTCGGGCAGGTAGTCGGTGGCGGTGGCGACCACCGAGTAGCTGTCGTAGCTGCCCAGGCCCAGCGAACCGAGCCGGGGCAGCGTCTGCCGGACCAGCCGGGTCACCCGCGCGGCCCGGGAACGCACCACGCCGGGCAGGTTGCCGGAGCCGATCAGCTGTTCGACGCCGTCCAGGGAGGCCAGAATGTCGCCCTCGGTGGGCGCCGCCTCGACCTCGGGCACCGGGGCCGGCGGCGGGGCGGACTCCCGGCCGGTCAGCCAGTCCCAGAAACCCATGGTGGCGTCAGAGGTTGATCTGGGGCAGCGACTGGGTGCGGGCGTCCTGCTGCGAGACCCGGTCCAGGTATTCCTTCGACTTGACCACTTCGCCCTCGAGCACGCCGATGGTCTGCGCCATGGTGTCGAGCGCGCGCGCCTTGAAGTCGTCGATCTGGTCCATGGTCGCGTAGATGTTCGCGAACGCCGCCTGCAGCTGCTCCAGGCCGATGGTCGAGGACGCCGCCTGCTCCTGGATGCGCGCCGAGTTCTCCTTGAGCATCTCGGAGGTGCGCTGGATCATCTGCGAGGTGGTGGTGTTCAGCGCGGTGATCTGGTCGAGCACCAGCTTCTGGTTGCCCAGCGCCTGCGCCACGATCACCGCGGTGCGCAGCGCCGAGATGGTGGTGGTGGACGCCCGGTCGACACCCTTGATCAACTCGATGTTGTTCTTGATGATGATGTCGATCGCCAGGTAGCTCTGGATCGACACCGCGAGCTGGGTGAGCAGGTCCTGGTGCTTCTGCCGCACGTAGAACAGCACGTCCTGGCTGAGCGCCTTCGCCTTTTCGGGGTCGGTCATCTGCAACTCGGCCACCTGCGCCGACAACCGGGCGTCCAGGCGTTCGGCGATGTAGACGTACTGGTTGAGCCGGCCCATCACCGTCCAGAGGTTCTGCTTCTCCATGTTGAGCGCCACGTTGTCCTTGGTGAGCTCGTCCTGGCCGCTGCGCAGGGCGTGCAGGATGCCGTTCAGCTGCTGCTGCGAGCTCTGGTAGCGCCGGAAGTAGTCGGTCACCTGGTCGCCGAACGGGATCATGCCGAGGAACTTCTTCGCGCCGCGGGCCTTGCCGGGGTCGAGATCCTCGACGGTGCGGCGCAGCTGGACGAGCGTCTGGCCGACCTTGGAGCCCTCGGCCAGGCCGCCCTCCTTCAAGGCCCGGACGGGGGTGTTCAGCAACCGGTTCGAGGTCTCGGCGGCCTTGCGGATGTCGGCGTCGCCCATGCTGCGGACCGCGTCGGCCTGGGCCGCGAAGGCGGGTGACTTCTCCTCGGCGGTGTCCAGCGCCCTGAGGAACTCGTCGACCTTGGCGTCCAGCACCGGAACCTGGCCCGGCTCGACCTGGGGCGCCATCGCGGGTGCCTGCGTCTCGGTGATCGCGGCGGGCGCCTCGGGCGGCGTCAGGGTCAGGGTGGCCGGCGGCTGCAGGGGCATTGCGGCGGCACCGGACGGGGTGATGGAGCTCATGGCGACCTCTCGAGATGGACTAACAGGGTCTGCCGACCAATCTAGCGGGAGCCTCCGTCAGGAGTGAGGGGGACGCGGTCCGGGACAACCCTGGACGTGCGACGGGCCCCCTCGTGGCGAGGGGGCCCGTCAGGTCGGATCGAGGCTGACGTCACAGCGCCCGAACGCGGTCCGCCTGAGGACCTTTCGGACCCGAGGTGATCTCGAACTCCACCTTCTGGCCCTCATTGAGGGTACGGAAACCCTGAGAATCGATGGCGGTGTGATGGACGAACACGTCCTGCGTACCACCCTCGACCTCGATGAAGCCGTAGCCCTTCTCGGCACTGAACCACTTGACGGTTCCCTGCGCCATGTACTTCTCCTTCACGATATCGACCGACCCCGTGGGGCCGGCCGCTGCCGAACGAGCTGTCCCAGACGACCAGCGGGTCGTCCTCGCGGCAGCGCTGGCAACACTCTCACATTCCGTGCGCCCATGTCACTCAGTGAACCGGTATGGACGGATTTGTGTCGCGGGCCGATGTATGGCAGGGGAGGACGAGGTTGTCGTGGCCATCGGATCCGCGTGCCCGTGACGGGAAATGTGGGTGGTGGGTGATTCGATGAGGACATGGAAGCGGTCGGGGCACTCGGGACGTGGTCCCTGGACGCCGTGCAGCGCCACGCGGTCGAGGGGTATCGCACGTCGCCGGTGTTGGTGGTGGGGCCGCCCGGGTCGGGAAAGAGCACCGTGGTCGCCGCCGCGGCGGCGCTGGAACTCGGGCAGCGGGGGGCGGGTGAGCCGCAGCCGCTGGTGCTGACCTTCAGCCGGCGCGCGGCCAGTCAACTGCGCAACCGGGTGGCCCGCGCCATGAGCCGCACGATCAGCCCGCCGTGGGTGACCACCGTGCACGCCTTCTGCCTGTGGCTGCTGCGCCGCGCGGCGGAGCCGGGGGCCGCCGAGCCGCGGCTGCTGACGGCTCCGGAGCAGGAGTTCCGGGTGCGCGAGCTGCTGGCCGGGCGGGGGCCGGCGGTGTGGCCGGCGGACGTCCATCAGGCGGTCGGGACGCGGGCGTTCGCCCGGCAGGTGCGGGCCGCGGTGGCTCGCGTCCGGCAGCTGGGCATGGATCCCGACGACGTGGTGGCGGCCGGCAGGGAGGCGGGCCGGGACGAGTGGGTCAGTGCCGGTCGGTTCTTCGCCGAGTACCTCGACGTCCTCGACCACGAAGGCAGCCTGGACTACGCCGAACTGGTCCACCGGGCCCGGATCGCGCTCACCGACGAGCAGCTGCTGAGTTCGGTGCGCGCGGAGATCTCCCGGGTGATCGTCGACGAGTACGGCGAACTGGATCCGTCCCAGATCGGGTTGCTGCGGGCGCTGGTCGGGCCCGGTGGGCCGATCCTGGCCACCGGCGACCCCGACCAGGTGGTGTTCCGGTTCCGCGGGGCGCACCCGCGCGGGCTGGCGGACTTCCCGGACGTGTTCCGGGCCGCGTCGGGTGCGCCGGCGGCGGTGGTCGCGTTGGACGAGATCCACCGCGCCGGGCCCGGCCTGACCACGGCGTGGCGCCGGGTGGCGCGGCGACTGCCGTTGCCGGTCCTGGGCGAGCCGGCCGCCCGGGTGCTGCGCGATCCCGCCGAGGCGGCAGCACCGGGGCCGGAGGTGCAGGCGTTCGTCTGCGCCTCGGAGGCGGAGCAGGCCCAGCTGATCGCCGAGGAACTCCGCCGGGCGCACCTCGACGAGGGTTTCCGGCACGCCGATCTCGCGGTGATCGTCCGCTCCGGCAGGCGGCAGATCGCGCCGATCGCCCGTGCTTTGGTGGCCGCCGGCATCCCGGTCGAGGTGGCCGGCGATGAGGTCCCGTTGATGGGGGAGCAGGCCGTCCGGCCGCTGCTGCTGGCGCTTGAGATCGTGCTGCGCGGCGGCGAACCGGACGCCGACGAGGCGAAACGGCTGCTCACCTCGCCCCTGGTCGGGCTGGACGCGGTCGGCCTGCGCACCTTGGGCCGCTTGCTGCTGGAGGCGGAGCGCGCCGAGACCGGTTCGGTGCTGGTGGCCCGCAGCCCGGGGCAGCTGATCGCCGACGCGGTGGCCGAGCCGGAGCGGTTGGCCGCGGTGGCCGAGACCCCCGAGACCGACGCCGTGCGGGGGCTGTCCGCGCTGTTGGCACGAGCGGCGGAGACCCTCGCCCAGGCGGGCAGCGGCGCGGCGGAGGTGCTCTGGACGCTGTGGTCGGGCACCGAGTGGCCGCAGCGGCTGCGGGCGATCAGCCTAGCCGGCGGCGAGGGCGGGCGGCGGGCCGATCGCGACCTGGACGCGGTGATCGCTCTGTTCGCCGCGGCGAACGCGACCGAGCAACCCGCGGGGGCGAGCGGCGTCCGGGGGTTCCTGGCGGAGGTGGCGGCCCAGGAGATCCCGGCCGACACCACCCGCGAGGCCGAGGTGCACGGACGCGGCGTCCGGCTGCTGACCGCGCACCGGGCGAAGGGCCTGGAGTGGCCGGTGGTCGTGGTGGCCGGCGTCCAGGAGGGGCTGTGGCCCGCGCCCGGGCAGGGGGCGGCGATCCTGGAGCCGTCCGAACTGGTCAGCGACGGTCTCGTGGGGCGTCCGGAGCCGCGGGAGGCGGTCGCCGACGAACGCCGGCTGTTCCACGTCGCGTGCAGCCGGGCGAAGCGCCGGCTGATCGTCACCGCCGTGCAGGGTTCGGACGGCGAGGCCAACCAGCCCTCCCGGTTCGTCGCCGAACTCGGGGTGGCGGTGGCCGAGTTCCGGCCCAGCGACCGGCCGCTCACCCTGCCCGCGCTGGTCGCGCAACTCCGGCGGCGGGCCGCCGACCCCGGCTGCTCCGCGGCGCTGCGCGAGGCCGCCGCGGCCCGGCTGGCGCGGCTCGCGTCCCTGACCGACGACCAGGGACGCCCGTTGGCCCCGCAGGCGCGACCGTCGACCTGGTGGGGCGTCCTGGAGCCGACCGGACACCCCGGCGCCGCGGCCGGTCCGGTGCGGATCAGCCCGTCGATGCTGACCGGCCTGCTCACCTGCCCGCGGCAGCACTACCTCTCCCGGCAGGTGAAGGCCGATCCGCCGCGCAACGCCGCCGCCAACCTCGGCTCGGTGATCCACGTGCTCGCCGAGCACGCCCGCAACTCGGGCCTCGGCTTCGACGAACTCATCGCGAGGCTCGACGAGGTGTGGGACGAGTTGCCGTTCGCCACCGCCTGGCTGTCGGTCTCGGAACGCGACCAGGCCGAGGCGGCGCTCACCCGCTTCCTGAACTGGTCGGACGCCAACGCCGGCACCGATGTACTGGGCGTCGAGGTCGGCTTCGACGCCGACGTGGACGTGGACGGCACCGCCGTCCGGCTGGTCGGGGTGGTCGATCGGTTGGAGCGCGCCGCGGACGGCCGGCTCCGGGTGGTCGACTTCAAGACCGGCAAGCGGGCACCGACCGCGCAGTCGGTGGCGTCCCACGAGCAGCTGGGGGTCTACCAGCTGGCGATCGAGGCCGGCGGGTTCGCGCACCTGGCCGGGGCGGGGGCGTCCAGCGCCGGCGGCGCCCTGGTGTACCTGCGGGTT
>JAGPGQ010000278.1 GCA_018055925.1 Micropruina sp. | reverse complement strand
TCCGGGTCGGCTGATTGACCGCGAAACACGCCTGCTGGACGGCGTAGACGATCAGCAGCAGCCAGACGTTGTCGGTGCGGAGCTCGGCGAGCAACCAGAACACGCCGCTGGTGGCGATCAGGCCGACCGTGGTGACGATGAGCACGGTGCGCCGGTCGAAGTGATCGGCCAGCGCCCCACCCCACAGACCGAACACGATCAGCGGCACCAGCCCGAACAGTCCGCTCAGGCCGACCCAGCCGGAGCTGCCGGTCAGGTGGTAGATCTGCGCCGGCACGGCAACCACCGTGAGCTGCGCTCCGATCACCGTGATGATGTTGGCGGTCCACAGCCGACGGAAGTCGGGCACCCGGAGCGGACGGGTGTCTGCCAGGAAGCCGCGAAGTCGGTTGCGCACCCGATCAGCCAACCACCGCGGACGCGACCGGTCGTCCCGATCTCGCCGCCCGGCCCTCAGCAGCGCTCTCGACAACCGGAGTCATCCGGGGAAAGCTCGTGGCATGGCGACAGATCGGGTGTCGGCTGCGTTCGCGGCCATTCCGCGGGCACAGTTCTTGCCCGCGGGCCTGCGCCACCGGGCCGCCGAGGACAATCCGCTGCCGCTCGGGTACGGGTCGACGAACTCCCAGCCCTGGACGGTGCGCCACATGCTCGGCCTGCTCGACGTGCCGCCCGGCGCGCGCGTGCTGGACGTGGGCAGCGGGTCCGGGTGGACGACCGCGCTGCTCGCGCACCTGACCGGGCCGGACGGATCGGTGGTGGGTCTCGAGGTGATCCCGCAACTCGTCGAGTTCGGCCGCGGCAACCTGGGCGGCTTCGACCTGCCCTGGGCACGCATCGAACGCGCCATACCGGAGGTCATCGGTCTACCGGACGAGGCGCCGTTCGACCGGATCCTGGTCTCGGCGGACGCCGGGTCGATCCCCGCCGAACTGGAGGCGCAGTTGGCCGTCGGTGGCCGCATGGTGCTGCCGGCCGCCGGGGTGATGTGGACGGTGACCCGGCTGGCCGGCGACTGGCGTCGAGATGCCGATCCCGGGCACCGGTTCGCCTTCGTTCCGCTGGTCTGATCGCCGGCCGGCCCCGGGTCAGCTGAGCTGGATGTCGCCCGTCCCCGTGCGCGCGGTGACTTCGATGTGGGCCTGGCCGTCGGCGGGTTCGCCGCGTCGGCCGAGTCGGCTGACCACCTCGCCGAGCGGGCTACTGAGGTCCTGCCAGACCGGGATCCCGTCCGGCACGGTGATCATGATGTCGCCGGCACCGGTGCGGACCTCCAGGCCGCCGGCCGCCACATGGGCGATGACGTCGCCGGCGCCGGTGCCGACCTGGGTGGTGCCCCGGCATGAGTCCAGCCGGACGTCGCCGCCGCCGGTGGAGACCGACACGTCGCCCTCGGTCCGTCCGACGTGGATGTCGCCGCCGCCGGTCTTGATCGCCCCGGACCCGATCGCGCCCACGTGGACGTCGCCGCCACCGCTGTGCAGGCGTCCCTCGCCCAGGCTGTCGATGCTGATCTCCCCGCCGCCGGTGTCCAGGCTGCCCTGGCCGGCCCGGGCGGCCCGGATGTCGCCGCCGCCGGTGTGCACGACGATGTCGCCGGCCTCGTCGAACCGCACATCGCCGCCCCCGGTGCGGGCCCGCAGGCCACCCGCGCGGCCCTCCACGA
Organism: Micropruina sp.; assembly: GCA_018055925.1. GTDB lineage: Bacteria > Actinomycetota > Actinomycetes > Propionibacteriales > Propionibacteriaceae > Micropruina. The sequence goes on along the minus strand of JAGPGQ010000278.1, from coordinate 2,940 downwards.
CGATGTCGCCGCCGCCCACCTTCAACTCCAGATCGGCGCCCTCGGGCACCAGCACGTCCAGCCGCGCATGGACGGAGCCGCCCGTCCCGATGGTGAAGCCGCCGAGCTGGAACGAGAAGCCGAAACCGCTGCCCTCGCCCGCCTTGAGCAACGGGACGACGACGCTCACGTCGCGGCCGTCCGTGCGGGTCTCGACCTCGCTCAGGTCGACCGCGCCGTCGGCGGTCAGGGTGACGGTGGTCTGGCCGGGATCCGCGGCGTGCCGGACGTGGATGTCCGCGTAGTGCGCCTGGAGCCGCAGCCGGGGCAGTTCGTCGGTGCCGAACTCCCAGGTGTGCCGCGTGGTGGTGCCGGTGTTCACAATTCCTCCTCAGGCCCAGCCGGTGAGCCGGCGGGACGTGTTGTGTCGGTCGGTGCGATGGGGCTGGGCGGCGCGGCGCACGGCCTGCACGATCCAGGTGTTGAGCGACTGGTCGGCGCTCTGCGCCAGCATTTCCGCTTGTCGCTTGAGTTGTTCGGGCAACCGGACGGTGACCCGCGCGGTGCCCTCGTCGTCGGTGTTCGACGGCTCGGTCACGGCCGGCGCGGGTAGTGGTTCGGCGTGTTCCTGAACGTGCAGGACCGGCTCGCGACCATCCATCCGGACGGTCACCACGCTGCCCGACAGTTCGCTGGTCAGCTGCGCCGCGGCATCCGCCAGCAGTTGGGTCATCGCCAGGCGCAGGGCGGGTTCGACGGCCTGGGCCACCCGAGCGGTGATCGCCCTGGTGGCGTCGTCGGCCAGCGCGGTCGCCTTCTCCAGGTCGGCCGCGACGGCTCCGAGATAGGGATGCAGATCCATGACTCCATAGTGACACCATCACGGCGTCACTTCAATGCATACGGCGTCATAATGACGTCAGACTGGTGTCACGCGTTGGATGACGAGTTCCTTGGGCGCGCGGACGGACCTCACTAGTGGATGCGGTCGGTGAGTGCGTCGAGGTCCGTCGAACGATTCGCCGGTGAGTGCCTTGCGGGTCGAGCTGGAGAAGTAGATCTCGATCTGTTCAGCCAGGAGGGCGTGCACGGGCAGGTGGACCATGGCCCCGTTGGGGTGCGCGGTCTGGAGCCGGTCTGCGGCAGTCCGGCCGCGGTGTGACGAGCCGTTGTCGGACGATCCGGTACGTAGGACTGCGCATTTCGTCATCCCGGCGAACGCCGGGATCTCAGGGTGCGCCGGGATGACCGGGGTGCGGCATTGGTGGTGGGATCCCGGGTCGGGGCCCGGGATGACATGCAGGTGGGAATCCTGGTGCGGGCACGCAAACCAGCCGATCCAAGAGAATCTCCCACCGCAAACGACGACCGGCCGTCAACAGTCTGTTCGTCGGAATCGTTGGTGTCGGCGTGGTCGCCGGTGTTGATCCACATACCGCGGCGGAATCACCTCAGCGACTCCGTCGGGACTGATCCGGATCTGCCATTGCAGATCCGACGGCCGCCGAGCATCGGGTTCGAGAAGGTTGTGGTGGTGTTTGCACAACAAGCACAGGTTGGCCAGCGAGGTGGCCCCACCTCGCTGCCACGGGACGATGTGATGAGCGTCACAGTCAGCGGCCGGCCGATTACACCCTGCGAAGACACAGCCCTGGTCGCGGGCATGCAAGGCTTGCCGGATGGTTGGGGTGACGAGGCGGTGTTTCTGCCCGACGTCGAGTACCCCGGACGGTCCGCCCAGCACGACCGGCAGAATGTCGGCGTCACAGGCGTACTGGCGCAGTTCGCCGGCGGTCAACGTGTGGCCGTTCGCCAGCTGTGCGTTCCAGCAGTCCTTCACCAGGTCCTCGTAACGGATCGTGATCGTCACATGGGGACGGTCACCGCCATGCTTGGGTGCGGCCTGCTGAACCGCGACCCTCCGGGCCAACTCCACCAGGGCGTCCGCACGGCGCATCGGCCAGGTCACCTCTTCCTGCACGGGGTCGCGCTCTTCCAGGGCGGTGCGGTGCAACTGGTGCGCCAACGCATCGATCTGTGCTTTCAACAGTGCAGCGTCACCGGTAGGAAGTTTGCCCTTGATGATCGTCGATCCGTGCCCGTCGTCGGCGAAGGTGAGGTGCCGGTTGCGCAGCGCGGCTTTGCGGTCGCGTTCCATGCGGGCGGCTTCGGCTTCCTCGGCGATCTCTGGCGCCACCACCTCCAGCAGATGCTGAGCGAGCCCCTTCAGATGCTGGGAGTCGAACTGGTCACAGAAGCCGACCATCGTTGTCTCTGCCTCACGCTCGGCGCCGGCTGGGAGGTCATCGGGGAGCTTCCGCAACACATCGGTCACCGCCCGCGCCTGAAACTGATTGGCGTGGCCGTCGCGCAGCGCATCCCTCACCTGCCCGAACCTTTCCAGATCGTGCGCGTGGTGCAGCATGGCGGCAGCCTGCGACCGGGTGAACCGTAACTCCCCGGCAAGCCAACTGGTCAACGGCACCCCATAGGCGGTCTGTGCCGCTTCGGCCCGATCCACCCCACCGATGATGCTGTGCAGTACTCCGGCCAGTCGGGACTGGATGCGGAGCAGGTCGGCAACCAAGTCGAGCTGGGCCCGATCGCCCAACAGCCCCATCGTGGTGTCGACGGTGTCGAGCAGCCCGGCCATGCCGGTGGTGAAATCCACCACCGACACCGACTCTGCCGCGCTCTTCATACAGAGAACGCTACGCACTGCCACTGACACTTTTCGTCCAGAACCCGCCCTGGTGGTGGTGTTGTCAGAAACGGACAACACCGCGTTTTTCGGACAACACCTGTGACAACATCCTCAGGGATAAAACCGCGCGGTCTCTGGCGACGTTGCCTGCCCGTCGGCGCTCTTCTCGGGTTCAACCAAGCAAGGACCTTAAGAGATCGCGCGGGTAGGTCATGGTCGGCGGGTTGGTCGGGTGTCCCAGCGGTGGGTGAGCCAGG
>JAGPGQ010000064.1 GCA_018055925.1 Micropruina sp. | reverse complement strand
AGGAGCCGCGCCCGAGCCGGCTGATAGCGCTCCCGGAGCATCCGTTCGGCCCAGTCGGGCCTGGTGGCGGCGAGGGCCGGGTTGCAGGTGATGTTCCAGGCATTGTCCGCCAGCTTCACATACCGGCCGCACGGGTGGGCGCCGGCGCGTCCGATCAGTTCCTCGTAGGGTTCGCCGTCGAGCCTGGTCACGCTCTGCACGGCCGCGACCACCCTCTGCGGAACGCCGAGACCCAGTAGTTCGTCGGCGGTGGTGGGCGTGTCCTCGATTGTGTCGTGCAACCAGGCGGCGGCCTCGGCCTCTTCTCCGAAGACGGCCGCCGCCTGCGCGATCGGTCGCAGATGCCCGTCGACGTAGTCGCGTCCGGCCTTGTCAACCTGCCCGGCGTGCGCGTTTCGGGCGATCTGCGCCACAGTCTCCATGTTCACGGGCCCAGTGTCCCGCGCGGCACTGACGGTTTCGCGCCGCGCCGCTTCCGGTATTCGGATGTGCCGGTTGGAGGGAACATGCCTGGCATCCCGTCTACACTTACTTGAACGATCGGAAACCAACTCCGGAGGTGTGCGATGACGGACTCCGACCGGGGAGCGCGAGCCGGGGAGGATCTCCGGCAGATCGCCCGGAGCCGTGCCGCCGCGGCGTCCGTGACCCGGCGTCCGGCCTGGATCGATGCGGGCATGAGCGGGGCACTGGGCCTCACGGTCGGGCTGGGACTGACCGGACACATCGTGGCGGCCCTGGTGGTTCTGGCGCTCGGAACCCTTGGGGTGCTGTGGGCTCAGCGGGTCTTCGTCCGCCGCCGCGGGCAGGTGCTCGACCAGCGCGCGATCGGCGCGCGGATGTGGCGCTTCGCCCTGGTCTACCCAGTGCTGGCCGTGCTCGGCATGGTCGATGTGCCGAGCGGCTGGCAGCCCTGGTTCGCACTGGGGGCGGCCTTGCTGGTCGCCGGTGTGAGCTTTGCCTGGCTGCGATGGGACGACCGCTATCAGGCCGGCCGGCTGGCCCGGGGCGACTTCGGCAGGTACGACCTGTTGTGACCTGGGAGCCGATCACCCCGCGGTTCGACGAGCTGATCCACGCCCAGACCAGGCTGCGGATCACCGCAGCCCTGGCGACCGCCACGGAGCTCGAGTTCAGTGCCCTGGAGGAGTCCCTGGGCATCTCGGCCTCGTTGCTGTCCAAGCAACTCCGGGTCCTCGCCGACGCCGGTTATGTGGCTCTCGAGAAGCGTCGCCAGCCGTTCGGGCGGCCCCGCACCTGGCTGCGGCTCACCTCGTCCGGGCGACGGGCCTATCTGCGACACGTCGCCGCTCTACGGCACCTGGTCGGCGAGGCCGAGCCGGACGCCGGGCCCGGATGACCGGATCACCTGGTCAGCCGCCGAATACCCGGACGGCCTCCCAGGACGGGTCGAGATCGGACTCCACGATGACCCTGCCCTGCGGCCAGCCCGAGATGGCGGCCTCGAGTTGTGCCACGGCCGGAGTCGCCGAATCGAGATAGAAGTGCATCGTCCGTACCCCGGCACAGGTCTCGACCGCCACCAGCTGACCCGAGCCCCTCACGATGTCGCGCAGGTGGTTCTCGAAGCCGTGCAGGGCGTCCAGGGAACGCCGCCCGGGCCAGCCGTCCGGCGTGAGGTCGGTGAACGGGACGAGGACGGCCGCGTGCCGGTCATGGTGCGGCGCCTGGATCGACGACAGCCGATTGAGCCGCATCACCAGGACGGGTCCGGCCGGGCCGCTGCCCTGCAGCACCGACCAGCCCATCGTGCCGTCGTCGGTCGCCGCGGCGATCACCTCGTCGACGACGCCGCGCAGCTCGGCCAGCGGGCGGCTGCCCGGGGGATCCTCCAGGACGCAGCCGATCGTCCCGATCCACAGCTCCACGGTCTCCTCGCCGAGGGCGGCGTCCAGTCCGATGAACGCCACCTGGTTGCGCAACTGCTCCGGCAACGCGGGGAACGTCGGGTGGAACACCACCACGTCCAGGCCGTTGTCGTCGGGTGTGCCGAGGAACCGCAGGTCGCCCAGCGCCAGTTCGACGCCGCCGATGCTGAGCACCGAGTCGACGTGGCCGGCCTGCCGCAGGTCGCTGAACGTCCAGGTCGGGTCCGCGGGCGGCGCGGCGTGCAACCACCGGCGGGCGACCCGGCGGAGGGCCGGATTGCCCTCCGCGGTCACGGTCAGCCGGTGCTCACTGGTCCGTCCCGGACCGAACTCCCAGGCCAGGCCGGGATCGATCGAATGGACGCGCTGCGCGAGCACCTCGATGTACTGCTGCAGCCGTCCGTCCGGGATCGCGGCGGCCAGTTCGTCCGAGACGGACGCCCACCAGCGCCAGAACTCGTCGATCGCCACCCGGGCGTCCGCGGACGGCTGCGGGTGCGGTTTGTGACGGCTGAACAGTCCCACGGCGCGACCTCTCTCACGGCGCGAGGACGGCCGGCGCCCGGCCCCGTCCGGACGTGGCGGATCCGTCCCGCTGATGCAGAGCGTATCCAGGTACCTCCCCGGCTCCCGAGCCGGAGGTCAGGAACGCCTGGGCAGGGTGAGCCGCACCGGCAGCGTGACCTGCTCGGCTGCCGTCCGGTCGCCGTTGACCCGGGCCACCAGCAGCTCCATCGCGGCCGCCCCCAGTCCCGGTCCGTCCACGTCGAGGGTGGGGGTCGCCAGGTCGCCGATCGCCTCCGCGACCAGGCTCTCGGTGGTCACCACCAGATCGGTGCCGGCACCCGCCCGGCGCAGCGCCACCCCCAGTCCGAGCCCGAGCTGGGTGGCGTAGGGGATCGCCGCCGTGGCGCCCGAGGAGAGCACCCGGGACGCCGCGGCGGCCCCCGCGGCGAAGGTGGGCGGGAACGGCCCGAGCACGGTCAGCTCCGCCCGCCCCGCGGTGCGGGCCCGCAGCTCCCGGATCCGTTGCCGGTGCTGCCAGGATCCGCGCGGCCCACCCAGGTGCACCAGGTGCCCATGGCCCTGGCCGATCAGGTGCTCGGCCAGGGTCCCGAACGCCGCCGCCGTGTCGGCGATCACCGACGTGACCCCGCCGACCTGCCGGTCGACCAGCACGGCCGGACGCATCCGGCAGGCCTCGCGCACCAGGCGGTCACTGCCCAGCGGGGCGGCCACGATGACGCCGTCCACCTGCCGCGCCAGCCGTCCGAAGGCGGTCACCTGCCGGGCGTCCAGCAGCGGGTTGGCCGCGATCGTCACCTGCAGCTGGTGGCCCTCCGCCCAGCGCTGCGCACCCACGACGATCGGCGTGAAGAACTGGTTCTCGAGGTTCGGGACCACCACCGCGACCAGGCCGGTGCGGCCCTTCGCCAACCCGCTGGCGGCCCGGTTGAGCACGAAGTCGAGCGACCGTGCGGCCTGCTGCACCCGGACCCGGGTCGCCGGTGCGACCAGTTCCGGACGGCTCAACGCCCGCGACGCGGTCGACGTCGAGACGCCGGCGAGCCCGGCGACATCCGACAGCGTTGCCACAGCCTTCCCTTCCGTGCAGCGCGGCCCGGCGCACCGCGATGCTCAGCCGAAGCCTGATCCTCCCAGGCAGCCGAGCGGGGCCATCGGGCCACGTTTTACCTGTTCGTAACATAAACGGCTCTGTGGCCGGCGTTCTGGCCGATACGTTGCCTCCGTCCGCAAGTGCAAGCGATTGCAGCGTTCTTCGGGCCCGGGCCAGGTGCGTCCCGGTCCGCCGACGAAGGGAACCAGCGCATGAAGGCCCGTACCGGTCTGTTGGTGGTGCCGGGCCTCGCCATTCTCACGGTCGGCCTGCTGGTGCCCGCGTTCAGCATGCTCTTCTTTCCCCGCGGCGCCGGGCCGGGGGAGATGTTCGCCGCCTTCGTCGGCATGTTCAGCGACCCGTTCATGCTCGCCATCCACTGGCGCACGATCTGGATCGGCCTGGTGGTCACCGCCCTGTGCGTCGTGATCGGGTTCCCGATCGCCTACATGCTGGCGCGGAGCAACTCCCGCTGGGTCGGCGTGCTGCTCGCCCTGGCGATCTTCCCGCTGCTGCTCAGCAACGTGGTCCGCACGTTCGGTTGGCTGGTGGTGCTCGGCTCCCAGGGTGTGCTCGGCCGGCTCCTGATGTGGCTGCGGGTGGTCGAGGAGCCGCCGCAGCTGCTGGCGAGCGAGTTCGCCATCGTGCTCGGCCTGTTGCAGCTGTTCCTGCCGCTGGCGATCATCTCCAGCTATTCGGCGATCGCCCAGGTCGAGCCGACCCTGGACGAGGCCGCGCGCAGCCTCGGCGCCGGACCCATCCGGACCTTCTGGTCGGTGGTGGTGCCGCTGTCGCTGCCCGGCGTGATCGTCGCCGCGACGCTGGTCTTCGCGGGCGCCTGCACCGCCTACACCACCCCGTACCTGCTGGGTGGCTCCAGCGACAAGATGCTGTCGACGCAGCTGTTCTACTACACCGACACCAACGTGAACTGGACGATGGCCGCCGCCGTCGCCATGTCGATGACGATCCTGGTGTTCGCCGTCGCCTCGTTGTCGAGCGTGGCCGGACGCCTCGGGAGGACCCAGTGAAGAACCGGCATCCCTACGCCGCGACCCTGGCGGTCATCGGCTACGGCGTGATGATCGTGCCGATCTTCTTCGTGGTCGCGATCTCGTTCAACGGGGGCTCCACCCTGGTGTTCCCGCCGGACGAACTGTCGCTGCGCTGGTTCGCCGCCGCCCTGGTCCACAAGCCGTTCATCGACGGCCTGGTGACCAGCCTGATCGTCGCCCTGGTGTCCACCACGCTCGGCCTCGCGCTCGGCGTCCCGGCGGCGTTGGCGCTGGCCAGGGGCAGGTTCAAGGGCAAAGCGGCGATCCAGAACCTGTTCTTCTCGCCGCTGATCATTCCCGAACTGGTGCTCGGCGCCGCGCTCTACCAGCAACTCGCGATCCCGCTCCGGCTGCAGAACTACCTGCCGGTGCTGATCCTCGGCCACACCATCCTGATGCTGCCCTACGCCGTCCGGGTCACGGGCGCCTCGCTGGCCAACCTGGACGAGCAGGCCGAGGAGGCCGCCCGGATGCTCGGCGCGTCCCCGGTGCGGGCGTTCTTCGACATCACCCTGCCGATGCTCCGCCCCGGCATCTTCTCCGCGGCGCTGCTGTCGTTCATCACCTCGTTCAACAACGTCCCGCTGTCGCTGCTGCTGACCAAGGGCAGCACCACCCTGCCCATCGAGATGCTCGACTACGTCGCCCAGGGCATCGACCCGATGATCGCCGCCATGTCGACGATCATCCTGGCCGGGACCATCGTCATCGCCTTCATCGCCGAACGCACCGTCGGCTTCGCCCAGATCTTCGGAGGGATCAACCGATGAGCGTCCCCGCAGCGCAGTTCGTCAACATCACCCAGACCTTCGGGGACCTGGTCGCCGTGGACGACATCAGCCTCGACATCGAGCACGGCAAGCTGACCACTCTGCTCGGTCCCAGCGGATGCGGCAAGACCACGTCGCTGCGGATGCTCGCCGGCTTCAGCAAACCGACCTCCGGCTCGATCTTCATCGAGGGCGAGGACTGCACCGGGCTGCCGCCCGAGAAACGTGGCCTCGGCATGGTGTTCCAGCAGTACGCCCTGTTCCCGCACATGTCGGTGCGCGACAACGTCGCCTACGGGCTCAAGCTGCGCAAAGTGCCGGCCGCGGAGCGCAAACGCCGCGCCGACGAGGCCCTCGAACTGGTCGGCCTGACCGCGCACGCCACCAAGCGTCCCCGGAAGATGTCCGGCGGGCAGCAGCAGCGGGTGGCGCTGGCCCGGGCGATCGCGATCCGTCCCCGGTTGCTGCTGCTGGACGAGCCGCTGTCGGCCCTGGACGCTCGGCTGCGGGTCGAGATGCGCGCCGAGCTGCGCCGCATCCAGGCCGAGACCGGGCTGTGCGTCGTCCTGGTCACCCACGACCAGGACGAGGCGCTCGAACTCTCCGACCGGATGGTGGTGATGCGGGCCGGCAAGATCGAGCAGGCCGGCACTCCCCAGGAGGTGTTCGGTGCCCCCGCCACCCGGTTCATCGCCGAGTTCATGGGCTCGAGAATTTCCTCACGCTGGCCGACGGCACCCAGGCCACGGTGCGTCCGGAGCGGCTGGTGGTCGCCGATCCCGCCGTGGCCGGCCCGGACGAGCTGGCCGGACCGGGGCTGCGGCTGTCGGCCACCGTGGCCGACGTCGCCTACCGGGGCGTCGACCTGCTGGTCACCGCCGAGGCCACCGACCCGGCCGGACGCCCCGCCCGCCTGATCGCCGATCTGCGCGGGGTGCTGCCGGGCGCCATCGTCCCCGGCCAGAAGGTGTCGCTGGGCATCGCCCCGGAGCACCTGATCGCACTCGCGTCCTGACTTTGGCCGGCACCCGCGCCGGCCGCAGAAACTGCACACGACAGCAGAAGGAAGGTAGACCCACATGGCACCGAAGAAGCCCCTGGTCGCGTTCGCGGCCACCGTGGCGGCGGCACTGACGCTGGCCGGCTGCGGCGGCAGCGCCGCGCCCGCCTCGGACCCCAAGACACTCAAGGTGAGCAGCTTCAGCTTCGGTGCCGAGGCCTTCACCGAAGCCGTCGTGAAGCCGTTCGAGACCAAGACCGGCATCAAGGTCGAGATCGTCACCGGCCGTAACGCCGAACGGTTGAGCGAATTCAAGGCGACCGAGAACAGCGCCGGCATCGACGTGATGCTGATCACCGACAACTTCGCCGCCCAGGGCCAGGCCGAAAGCCTGTTCCAGAAGGCCGATACCGCCAAGCTGCCCGCGCTGGCCGATGTGGCCGACTTCGCCAAGACGTCCGACTACGACGGGCCGGCGACCACCTACCAGCTCAACGGCGTCGTCTACGACACCCGCAAGCTGACCGAGAAGCGCGCCGCGGACTGGGCGCTGTTCGGTGAGGACGACGTCAAGGGCAAGGTGACCCTGCCCGACATCAGCGCCACCGCCGGGCAGCTGGTGGTCTCGGGGCTGGGCACCACCTACGGCAGCGGCCCGTTCGACTACGACGCCGGCCTGGCGAAGCTGACCGCCTGGAAGCCGGGCGTGCTGAAGTTCTACTCGACCACCACCGAGGTGTCGAACCTGATCACCCAGGGCGAGATCGTGGCGGCCGCCGCGATCAGCGGCTTCGCCGCCGACCTGATCGGCAAGGACGACAACTTCGCGTTCGCGGTGCCGGCCAAGGGCGCCTACATGGCCACCAACCGGGCGATGATCCCCAACGGTGCGGGCAACGTCGAGGGTGCGCACCAGTTCATCGACTACCTGCTCGGCGCCGAGGCGCAGGAGGCCGCCGCCAAGGCCTACAACGACCTGCCGGTGAACACCAAGGTGACCGTGCCGGCCGCGCTGTCCAAGGCACTCGGCAAGGCCGTGGACGATCCGGTCAAGGCCGGCTACGAGGTGCTCGACTCGGCTAAGGTGGCCGCCGGCTACAGCGCGCTCGCCGACCGGTTCGCGCGCGAGGTGACCGGTAGCTGACCGCACTGGCGAGCCCGCCCCGGACCACGCCGGTCCGGGGCGGACCCGCGCCGACACTCCTGGAGCCGCCCCGATGACCACCCCGAGCGCCGCACGGCTCGACCGGTTGCCCAAGGTCGACCTGCACTGCCACCTGATCGGCACCGTCCGGGCGTCCACGTTCGCCGAACTGGCCCGCCGCGAGCGGCTGGCGCTGCCCGAGCCTCCCGAGCGGATCTACGCCGCCTGCAACTCGCTGCCGCCCGATCCGGACCTGTACCGCGACACCCGCATCCCGGTGCCCCAGGGACGCTCCGCCGACGAGCCCGAGGTGTCCTACTCGCTGTTCCGGCTCTCCGGCTGGGTGACCGAGGTGCTGCGCGACACCGACGACCTGACCCGGATCGTCTACGAGGCGTTCGAGGACGCCCACACGCTCAGCAACACCCGGCACCTCGAACTGTCCTTCGACCAGCTCACCGGACGGCTGGCCCGGATCGGCTACCCGGCCGTGGTGGAGGCGTACGCGGAGGGGATCCGGCTGGCCGAACGCGACTTCGGCATGACCGGACGGCTGCTGGCCGCCGTGGACCGCAGCCGCAGCGGCGCCGAGGCGCTCGCCTGGGTGCGGCAGGTGGCCGATCATCCGCATCCGTACGTGGCCGGGATCGGCCTGGACAACCTGGAGACCGCCGGGCCGCCGGAACGCTTCGTGGACGCCTACCGGCTGGCCGGCGCCGCCGGGCTGCGGCGCACCGCGCACTCGTCCGAACACGTGCCGTCGGCGGCCAACACGCTGGTCTGCCTCGACCAGCTCGGCTGCGACCGGATCGACCACGGCTACTTCGTCCTCGAGGACGACGCGGTGGTGGCCCGGCTGCGCGACGAGCAGACCCCGATGACGGTCATCTCGACCACGTCGCGGCGCTCCTGGCGGCCGTGGCGCCGGGCGTCGATCCGGGCCATGCTGGACGCCGGGCTCAACGTGATCGCGGCCTCGGACGACCCCGGCATGTTCCCCACCACGCTGGCCGCCGAGTACCGGATCCTGGCCGCCGACCTGGACGTGCCCTACCCGCGGCTACGCCGGATGAGCCTCGCGGGGGTGGACGCCTGCTGGCTGCCGGAGGCCGAGAAGACCGCCCTGCGGGCGCGGTTCGAGCGCGAGATCGCCGCACTCGAGGCCGCGGACTACCGGCCGGCGCCGGAGGAGACCTCCTGAACCGCGGGCTGCCACAGGTGCGCGCCGACCAGGGCGGCGAGCGCCCTCGTCCAGGCCGGCCGGGCGTTGCCCCACGGTAGGTAGGCGAATCCGCGGCCGCCGGCATCGCGGTAGACCTCGGCGTTCAGCAGCCGGATCTCCTCGAGCGTCTCCAGGCAGTCGGAGACGAAGCCCGGGCAGACCACCTCGAGCCGCCGGCACCCGGCCGCGCCCAGCTCGGCGACCGTGTCGATGGTGGCCGGGGCCAGCCACGGCGCCGGCCCGAACCGGGACTGGAACGCGGTCACGATCGTCCCGGCGGGCAGCCCGAGCCGCCGCGTCACCGCGGCGGTGGTGCGGGCGCACTCGTCCGGGTACGGATCGCCCGCCCGGGCCATCGCCAGCGGAATGCCGTGATAGCTGAGCAGCACTCGGTCGCCGGCCGCCGGATCGGGCCGGCCGAAGCGCCGCCAACGCTCGTCCAGTGCCGCACACAGGGCGTCGATGTAGCCGGGGTCGTCGGCGAAGCTGCGCACGGTGCGCACCTCGGGGTGCCGCGGCAGCTTGGCGATCACCTCGTGCACCCGGTCCAGCACAGTCCCGGTCGACGAGCCGGCGTACTGCGGGTACAACGGCACCACCAGCAGCCGCTCGCAGCCGCGTCCGACCAGGCCGGCGACCACGTCGGCGATCGCCGTAGCGCCGTAGCGCATCGCGATCGCCACCTCGGCGCGGTCGCCCAACGCGGCCCGCAGGGCGGCCGCCTGGGCGCGGGTGTGCACCATCAGCGGGGATCCGTCGGGCGACCAGACGCTGCGGTACTTGGCCGCCGACCGGCTCGGCCGGACGCTGAGCACGCCGAGTTCGAGGATCGGCCGCCACAGGGCCGCGGGCAGGTCGATCACCCGCCGGTCGGAGAGGAACTCCCGCAGGTAGCGGCGGACCGCCGCGGTGGTCGGACGATCGGGCGTGCCGAGATTGACGAGCAGTACCGCGGTGGTGGTCATGAGCCTCTCGGATCGAGGGACGAACGGGCCGGATGGACGACGGCGCCAGCCTACGAGCGCGGCCGCCGACGCGCGGGCCATCCGGCCGCCGGCTCAGCCTCCGAGCGGGGACGTCTCGCCGCTTCTGGCCCGCGGCGGCGATCGGTGTACGCTGATGGACGGTCAGACAGCCGAACGCTGCGCAGGGTGGCCCAGGCGGTCTGCTGTCGCAGGTCAGCGGGTCCGGATCCAGCCGGCGTTCATGACCGCACCGTACGTACCACGACCATCCAGGAGCACCACGTTGCCCAGCACCGTCGAGCAACTCAGCCCGTCCCGGGCGAAGCTGACCGTCGAGATCCCCTTCGCCGAGCTTCAACCCCACCTGACCAAGGCCTACCGGGAGATCGCGCAGAGCGTGAACATCCCCGGCTTCCGCAAGGGCAAGGTGCCCGCGGCCGTGATCGATCAGCGGTTCGGGCGGGGTGTGGTGCTGCAGGAGGCGATCAACGCCGCTCTGCCGACCGCCTACAGCTCGGCGATCGAGGCCAACAAGCTGATCCCGCTGAGCGAGCCGGACGTCGAGATCACCAAGCTCGAGGACGGTGACCTGATCGAGTTCGTCGCCGAGGTCGACGTGCGTCCCGAGATCACCCTGCCGGAGTTCGACACGGTGTCGGCCACGGTGCCGGTGCTGGCCGACACCGACACCGAGGTGGCCAACCGGATCGAGGTCATGCGGGAGCGCTTCGCCACCAGCACCGACGTCGAGCGGCCGGCCGCCGAGGGCGACGTGGTGACCATCGACCTGAACGCCAGCCGGGACGGCGAGCCGCTGGCCGACGCCTCCGCGGAGGGCATCACCTACACCATCGGCTCGGGCGGCATGCTCGACGGCCTCGACGAGGCGGTCACCGGGCTGTCGGCGGGGGAGTCCACCGAGTTCACCTCGACCCTGGTCGGCGGCCCGCTGAGCGGCCAGGAGGCCGTCATCCACGTCGCCGTCGGCAAGGTGTCCGAGCAGCAGCTGCCCGAGCTGGACGACGACTTCGCCCAACTGGTCTCCGAGTTCGACACCGTCGACGAGATGAAGGCCGACCTGGCCAGGGGCGTCGAGGAGATGCTGCGCTACGAGCAGCTCAACGACGCCCGCGACAAGGTGCTCGAGGACCTCGTCGGCAAGGTCGAGTTCGAACTGCCGGAGAAGCTGCTGGCCGCCGAGATCGAATCCCGGCACGCTCAGATCAACGAGCGGCTGAAGCAGGCCGGGCTCACCCTGGACCGCTACCTCGAGAACGCCGAGGAGGAGGCCGACACCCCCGAGGAGTTCTGGGCCGTCGTCGACCGCAACGCCGAGCAGGGGCTGCGCGCGCAGATCCTGCTGGACGCCATCGCCGACGAGCGCGAGGTGGGTGTCGAGCAGCACGAGTTCAGCGACCTGATCGTCCGCAAGGCGCAGGCCTCCGGCAACTCCCCGGAGCAGGAACTGCAGCACATGATGGACCACGATCACATGAGCTCGTGGATGCAGGAGATCCGGCGCAACAAGGCCCTCGGCCTGGTGCTCGCCGCCGCCACCGTGACCGACGCGGACGGTGCGGTGATCGACGTCGTCCCGGAGGCCCCCGAGGCCGACGACGCCGAGTCGGACGAAGCGGATGCCGGGGCCGAGCCGGTCGCCAAGGAGTCCTGACCCCGACCCCGGCCCGGCGTCCGCCGCCACTACCCGAAAAGGCCCTGCCTAACTATCTCTGCCCTCCCGTCGACGGGAGGGCAGAGATAGTTAGGCAGGGCTTTCTGCGCGCGGGTCTCGCCGGGTCCGGTGGCGGGTCGCGCCGCGTCCGTGGCTCGGCGATCTCGACATCGCCGTTCGATGGTGGGAAGGCTCGCCGATGTCGGGTCGTGACCCGAAACCAGTGCGGGTTTGCGTCCATCAGGCAGTGATCTCGACATCGCCGTCCTGCCGGCCCGCCGGCCCGCCGGCCCGCCGGCCCGCCGGCCTGGCGTCCTGGCGTTCTGGCGTCCTGCGGTCCGCCGTCCTGCCGGCCCGCCGTCCTGCGGTCCCGCCGTCCCGGAGGTCCGCGCCCGATCTGCGCCGACAGCGAACAGACACCGGACGTCCTTAGATTTGTCAGCGGCGTTGGATAGGTTCGGCACCGTGAATCACATGCCAGATCTGCCCTCGTCGGTGGCCGCACCGTTGCGGGCCGCCGCCGGCATCAGCCCCGCCGGCATCACCGACTCGGTGTACCAGGCCCTGCTTGCCAACCGGATCATCTTCCTCGGCTCCGAGGTACGCGACGAGAACGCGAACGCCATCTGTGCTCAGATGCTGCTGCTGAACGCCGAGGACCAGGACAAGGACATCTACCTCTACATCAACTCACCGGGCGGCTCGGTCGACTCCGGCATGGCGATCTTCGACACCATGCAGTGGATCAGCAACGACGTCGCCACGGTGGCGATGGGGCTGGCCGCGTCGATGGGGCAGTTCCTGCTGAGCGCCGGCACCAAGGGCAAGCGGTTCGCGCTGCCGCACAGCCGGATCATGATGCACCAGCCGTCCGGCGGGCTGGGCGGCACCGCGTCCGACATCCGGATCCAGGCCGAGCAGTCGCTGCACATCAAGAAGACCATGTCGCGGCTGATCGCCGAGCACACCGGCCAGACGATCGAGCAGATCGAGGCCGACTCCGATCGTGACCGGTGGTTCACCGCCGAGCAGGCGCTCGAGTACGGCTTCATCGACCACGTCTACGAGCGCGCCGCCCAGATCAACTCCGAATCCCCGAACAAGTGAGCGCCGACATGATCACGCCAGCTCTGCCGGGCGGCCTGGCCCCGGCCGGTCCGTCGATGGACTACTACATTCCGCAGTGGGAGGAGCGCACCAGCTACGGCGTCCGGCGCGTCGACCCCTACACCAAGCTGTTCGAGGACCGGATCATCTTCCTCGGCACGCCGATCAGCGACGACATCGCCAACGCGGTGATGGCGCAGCTGTTGTGCCTGCAGTCGATGGATCCCGAGCGTCCGATCAGCATCTACCTGAACAGCCCGGGCGGGTCGTTCACGGCGCTGACCGCGATCTACGACACCATGCGCTACATCAAGCCCGATGTGCAGACCGTCTGCCTGGGCCAGGCCGCCTCCGCCGCCGCGGTGCTGCTGGCCGCCGGCACCAAGGGCAAGCGGCTGGCCCTGCCGAACAGCCGGATCCTGATCCACCAGCCGGCCACCGAGGGCGGCTACGGGCAGTCGTCCGACCTCGAGATCCAGGCCCGCGAGATCCTGCGGATCCGTTCGCTGATGGAGGGCATGCTCGCCGAGGCGACCGGCCAGGAGGTCGAGAAGGTGTCCCGCGACATCGAGCGGGACAAATACCTGACCGCCGAGGAGGCCGTCGAGTACGGGATCGTCGACGCGATTCTGACGTCGCTCAAGGATGCGCCCGCCTGACGCCTGACCCGGGCGCGCATCCTTGCGGATCGGGCCCGGCGGCGTAGGGTGGCCTGAACGGGAAGGAGGGGTCGTGGCACGAATCGGGGAGACCTCCGAACTGCTCAAGTGCTCGTTCTGTGGAAAGAGCCAGAAGCAGGTCAAAAAGCTGATTGCGGGTCCGGGTGTCTACATCTGCGACGAGTGCATCGACCTGTGCAACGAGATCATCGAGGAGGAGTTCTCCGAGGCGGCCGACGTCGGCCTGCTCGACGACCTGCCGCGCCCTCGCGAGATCTGTGCCTTCCTGGATTCGTACGTGATCGGCCAGGACGTCGCCAAGAAGGCGCTCAGCGTCGCGGTCTACAACCACTACAAGCGGGTGCAGGCGCAGGCCGCCGCCCCCACCGGCCGCCGGGCCGCCGAGGAAGAGACCGTCGAACTCGGCAAGTCGAACATCCTGCTGATCGGGCCGACCGGGTGCGGCAAGACCTATCTGGCGCAGACCCTGGCGCGGATGCTCAACGTGCCGTTCGCGATGGCCGACGCCACGGCGCTCACCGAGGCCGGCTACGTCGGCGAGGACGTCGAGAACATCCTGCTCAAGCTGATCCAGGCGGCGGACTTCGACGTCAAGAAGGCCGAGACCGGGATCATCTACATCGACGAGATCGACAAGGTGGCGCGCAAGTCCGAGAACCCGTCGATCACCCGCGACGTCTCGGGTGAGGGCGTCCAGCAGGCGCTGCTGAAGATCCTCGAGGGCACGAGCGCCTCCGTCCCCCCGCAGGGCGGACGCAAGCATCCGCACCAGGACTTCATCCAGATCGACACCACGAACATCCTGTTCATCGTCGGCGGCGCGTTCGCCGGCCTGGAAGAGATCATCAACGCCCGGGTGGGCAAGCGTCCGCTCGGCTTCAACAACGACGCCGCGACGCGCAAGCCGGCGACGGCCAATCCGTTCGAAGAGGTCCGTCCCGAAGACCTGCACCGCTACGGGCTGATTCCCGAATTCATCGGCCGGCTGCCGATGATCTCGACCGTCTCGTCGCTCGATTCGGAGGCGCTGGTGCGCATTCTGGTCGAACCGAAGAATGCGCTGATCAAGCAGTTCCGCAAGCTTTTCGAGTTGGACGGCGTCGACCTGCAGTTCACCGACGGGGCGATCGGCGCGGTGGCCGACATGGCCCTGCAACGGGGCATCGGCGCCCGCGGCCTGCGATCGATCCTGGAAGAGATCCTGCTGAACGTGATGTACCACGTGCCGAGCGACGACGAGGTCGCCCGCGTCGTGGTCACCGAAGAGGTCGTCCGCGACGGGGTCGCCCCCGCGCAGCTCACCCGGGCCCAGGTGGCGCGCACCGAGCGGCGCGAGAAGAGCGCCTGAGCGTCCGTCCCGATTTGCCGGGTCAGCTCCCCGGGCTCGCCGGACTCGACGGGTACGTGGTGACCAGGCCCTGCAGCCGGGCCAGGCTGACCGCCACCAGCCGGTCGTGCACTCCCAGCTTGCGGTAGATGTTGCCCAGGTGCTTGTGCACGGTGCGCGGCGACAGCTGCAGCCTGGACGCGATCGACGTGGCCAGCAGTCCCTCGGCCAGCAACTCGAGCACCTGCAGTTCGCGGGTGGTCATGTTGTTCTCGACGAACCGCGACTGCACCCACTGCTGGGCCCGCTGCGCCCGCACGGCGCGGGCCGCGTGGGGCCACAGTGCGAGCAGCGCGGAACTGGCCCGGTCGAGCACCTGCCGCTGGCCCGGATCGAACGGCTGCGACCGGACGTAGGCGAGCACCCGGCCCCAGGCCGGATCGGTACTGGTCACCTCGGTGGGCTGGATGGACAGCACGGCCACGTGGCCGACCTGCTCCATGATCAGGTAGCGGAAGCGGTGCTCGCCCGCCGCCGGCCGTTCATCGACCAGTCGTCGCGCCAGGCCGGCCTGCCCGGACGCGGGGCCGGGCTGGTAGCCGCACACCACGTACGGCTCGCGGTCGGGTTCGATGCTGATGGTCAGGCCGAGCTCGGCACCCACCGCCCGGGCCAGCCGGTGGCAGACGAGTTCGTCGGCGGATTCACCCCGGCTGAGCGAGTTCATCGCCTCGCACAACATGTCCAGCACAACGGCGGCCGGGTCTTCGGCCACGGGGGGATGTTTGCCCCCCAGCACCACGTCCAGAGCCACCTGCGTGTCCCCTCGGGTGATCATCGAAAAGTCCACCGCTCCGGCTCCCTCCTGTCGGGGTACAGGAGGCGCAGCGGGTCGCAAGTGATACGGTCGCACAACTTTTACTGACAAGCCAGGATTTCGGGGTGGCGGATCATACCTGGCCGGGAGCCGTTTGACCCGCCGTCCGGGCAACGGCCGGACTCGATCGGGCACGATCGGGCATGAGGTCTCGCGAATTCCGGTTCGCCTTGATGCCCCCTAGCCAAGCCCCATATATTGGCAGGGACCGCTGGCGCCCACCCATGCCCGGTCGTCCCCAGGTCCACTGGGCCATTCGTACAAAGGAGTCATCCATGGCCACCCGTGAAGTCGCTATCGGTTCGTCCGTCGGTCTGCACGCCCGTCCCGCATCCATCTTCGTCCAGGCCGCCACCGCCACCGGACTGCCGGTCACCATCGCGAAGGCAGGCGGCAACCCGGTCGACGCCCGCAGCATTCTCGGCGTGATGGCCCTGGGTGCGAAGAACGGTGAGGTCGTCACCCTGTCCGCCGACGGCGACGGTGCCGACGCCGCCCTCGATTCCCTGGTCGCCCTCCTCGAGCGGGACCTGGACGCCGAATGAGTGAAGGAAACACCACGCTGAGCGGTATCGGCGTCAGTGCTGGCGTGGCCGTTGGGCCGCTCGTCATCGTCAGCCCGCCGCCGAGCCCGCCGGCGAACGAGGCGCCGACTACGGACGCCGCTGCCGCGGGTGAGAAGGTGCGCGACACGCTGAAGGCCGTCGGCGACGGCCTGCTAGCCAAGGCGGCGAACGCGGACGCACACGCGAAGCCGATCCTCGAGGCCGGCGCGATGATGGCGGCCGACCCGGGCCTCGCCGGCGCGATCGACACGCAGCTGCAGACCGGCAAGGGCATCACCAACGCCGTGTCGGCCGCGGTCGACGAGTACTGCGCGATGTTCGAGTCGCTCGGCGGCTACATGGCCGAGCGGGTCACCGACCTGCGTGACGTGCGCG
>JAGPGQ010000063.1 GCA_018055925.1 Micropruina sp. | reverse complement strand
GTGGACGAGGTGCACCGCTTCTCCAAGGCACAACAGGACGTGCTGCTGCCCGCCGTCGAGAACCGCCTGGTCACCCTGATCGCCGCCACCACCGAGAATCCGTCCTTCTCGGTGATCGCACCCCTGTTGTCGCGCTCGCTCCTGCTCACCCTGAAACCGCTCACCGACGACGACCTGGGCACCCTGATCGACCGGGCGCTGACCGACGCCCGCGGCCTGGACGGGGCGTTCACGCTGAGCGACGAGGCCCGCGCCGACCTGCTCCGGCTGGCCGGCGGCGACGCCCGCCGCGCACTCACCTACCTGGAGGAGTCCGCCGCCGGCACCCAGGCCGACGGCGAGACCACGATCACCCCCGAGGCGATCAGCCGGGCGGTCGATCGGGCGGCCGTCCGCTACGACAAGGACGGCGACCAGCACTACGACGTGATCAGCGCGTTCATCAAGTCGATGCGCGGCTCCGACGTGCAGGCGTCGCTGCACTATTTGGCCCGGATGATCGAGGCCGGGGAGGACCCCCGGTTCATCGCCCGCCGGCTGATCATCCTGGCCAGCGAGGACATCGGGCTGGCCGCCCCGTCCGTGCTGCAGACCTGCGTCGCGGCCGCGCAGGCGGTGCAGCTGATCGGCATGCCGGAGGCCCGGATCAACCTCGCGCAGGCGGTGATCGCCTGCGCCCTGGCGCCGAAGTCCAACGCGGTGATCAAGGCGGTCGATGCGGCCCTGAGCGACGTCCGGTCGGGCCGGATCGGGCAGGTGCCGCCACACCTGCGGGACGCGCACTACGCCGGTGCGAAGGCGCTCGGTCACGGCAAGGGCTACCGCTACGCGCACGATCATCCGCACGGCGTCGCGGCCCAGCAGTACCTGCCGGACGAACTGGCGGGTGCCCAGTACTACACGCCCACCGACCACGGCAACGAGGCCGGCATGGCCGAACGGATGCAGACGCTCGACGAGCTGCTGGGCCGCGACTGACGAACGCCGGCCGGCGCGCGCCGCCGACCCGCGGCGGACCGTCGCGGCCGTAGCATGACCCCACTCACCCCGAAGGTCCGCCACACGGAGGCCACGCTGACCAGTCCCGGCTTCGCGCCCCCGCCACCCGTCCCCGGCCACGCGCCCGCAGCCCCGCGCCGTCCCGCCCCGGTCGCCGCGACCCTGGCCGTGCTGCTCGCCGTCCTGCTCACCGCGGCCGGGATCGTCGTGGCCGGTCGCGCGGGCTCGGACGACGGGCCGGCCGCGCCGTACCTGAGCGGCCGCCCGGTCACCCGGACGCACGCGGGCGTGCAGCCCGGCGCGGTCTGGCAGGTCAGCCAGGGCAGCCTGCCCGCCGCCGAGACCTGGCGCGAGCTGAGCCTGCTCGCCCGGCGACAGCTCGCCGCGCCGCCCGCCGGGCGTTGGCTCACCGTGGACGTGTTGGGCCCCCTCGGGGCCCGGGCGAGCCTCGACTTCGAGATCGCCGACGGCGGATTGCTGCTCCGGGCGGTGACCACCATCGAACGGTCGCTGGTGTTCGACCCGGGCGTCCCGGTGATCACCGCCGATCTGGTGCAGGGGCGGACCGCGCAGTGGAGCGGACGGCTGGGCCGCAACGCCGACCAGCCCGGGACGGCCGCCGCGCAGATCCGGGCGACGGCGGACAGCCCGGCCGGCTGTCTCACCAGCACCATCGAGCTGGGCGCCGACACCCAGACCCTCACCTTCTGCCAGGGTGCGGACGCTGGTCTCGCGGGCTGGACGGACGCGTCGTCGCCGGGCCGGGCCGGGTTCACGCCGGCGCGCGCCACCCGTCCGGCAACCGGCGCGCCCGGATCGTCCGGGCCACCCGCCGCGGTGCGGGGCGGCGAGGTGCGCGCCGTCCGTTTCCTGCGGCAGATCGCCGGCTCGTACCGCGAGCAGCTGGCGCCGTTCGGCTCCCGGGTCGCCTGGGCGGGGGAGCGGCTGCTGATCGCCGACACCGAGGGCCGGCTGACCTCCTGGCAGCCCGTGGACGACACCGGCCGCAACGATTCGCTCTACGCCCAGGCCTGGCGCACCCAGCCGGGTGGTTCGGTGCGGGCGATCGCGACCGTCGGTGCGCTCACCGTCGTGGGCACCACCGAACGCGAGGTGATCGCCTACGACCACAACGGCTGGCAGCTGTGGCGCGCCGGCCTCGACGACGCGGTCGTCCAACTCGCCGTGGCCGCCGGCAACGTCGCGGTGCTGGACGCCGGCGGCGAGCTGCGGGTGTTGCGGGCGGACTCCGGCGCCGAGGTGTGGACCGGCGACGGCGTGGATCAGCTGTTCGGTGCGGCATCGTCCGGGGCGCTGATCGTGGCGGGCGCGGGGGAACTCACCGTGCTCGACGCGGCCACCGGCGATCAGCGCTGGTCGGTCGAGGCGGACCCGCGGGCCGTCGAGGCGGTCGGGTTCGGCTCGTCCGTCGCCATGCTGGACGGGAACTGGCTCGTGGTGCGCGCCGCCGCGAACAGCGCGGTCGCGTGGACGCGGACGGTGCCCAACGCCACCGTCCTCTATCCGGCCGGACTGTCCTCGGCCGGCACCCTGCTGATCTCCGAACCACACCGTGCCGAACTCGTCGACGAGGCCGGAGGGCGCCTGTGGGTCTCGGAGGGGGACCTGCCGGTCGTGGTGCCCGTGCGCGGCAGCGGCCAGGTCATCGGCGTGACCGACACCGAACTGTTGCTCGCCGGCGTGGGCTCGCCCACCCGGCGCTGGGCCTACCCGGCGGGCGCCCGGCGTCCCGAACTGGCGCCGCTGCGCACCCAGCGCGGGGTGCTCACGATGCAGCTGATCCAGGGCCGGTTCGAGTGGCGGGAGTACCGATGAGGGCGCGCGGCTCCGGGATGCTGCGGGCGGTCGACCTGGTCGTCCAGGTGGTGGACCGGGTGATCGTCGACCCAGTCCGGGGCGGACGGCTGCGCTCGGCCGGCTGGCCACCGGGACTGGCCGGCATCGTGTGGGCCTGCCTGGCGCTGTACGGGGCGTTGGCGCTGGTCACGCTGACCGGGCCGTGGGTGCGTCAGGCGTTGCCGGCCGGCAGTTCGGCGTTCGGGATCTCGCCCGACCTACTGCCGGCGGCGCTGTTCGCCGGCGCGCTGCTGGCCGCCGTGCTGGTGACCGCCGCCCAGCACGCACCCTGGCCGGTGCGGCTGGCCGGGCTGGCGGCCCCGCTGCTGCTGTGGTCGTCGATGGCGCAACTCGCCACCGCACTCGACCAGTTGATCTGGAGCGCGCTCGGGCTGCTCGCCCTGGTGGCGTTCCACCTGATCCGCAGCGCGAGCGCGTTCGCCTGGTGGGAGTTCGTGGTCAACCTGCTGGTGATCGGCGCCGTCACCGCCGCCAACCTGGCCGGGTTCGTCCGGCCCGCGATGGACGCGGGCGCCGGTGACGCCAGCTTCGTGACCGTCACCGTGGTGATGTCGATCGGCGTGTTCGGCCTGGGCTACGCCGTCATCTCCGGCGCGGCCACCGCGGAGGTGGCGTTCGGGTCGTCGGCCTGGTTCGTGGAGTACCTGGGCCGCAGCGCCACCCGCCGCACCCAGGCCGTCGTGGTCGCCACGATCGCCGGACTCGCCTGGTTCGCGGTCGGCTGGCGGGTGGTCCGGTCCCCGCTGCCGCCCTGGCTGTACGCGGCCGAGGTACTGATCGCCGTCGGCGTGCTGGCGGTCACCGGTGCGGGCTGGCTGGCGTTGGACGCCGCCATGGACCGGCGCGAGGCCCGGGCGGGCCTGCCGCGCGACGACACCGACGTCGCCGAACTCTGGGACGCCTTCCGCGGCCTGGCCGTGCCGACCGGGCTGGCGCTCGCGCTGCCGTACGCGGCGAACATGATCTGGGCCAACCTGGAGCGCGGACTGCGGCTGCCGCTGAACGCCGTGGGCGTGCAGTATGTGCCCGGCGACCTGGTGAACCGGCTCGTTCCCGGCACCGACGGTGCCCGCCTGCTGTTGCTCGCCGGCGACGGCCTGGCCGTCGCGGTGTGCCTGGTGGTCGCCGTCCGGGCGTTCGGGCGGCGCCGCCGCGGCCCGGCCGAGCTTGCCCTGGTGATCGGGCTGTTCTGCCTGGCCGGGATGCTCGAGCGGATCGGCGTCCCGATGGTCGTCCACGACCTGGAGACGTTGGCCGGCGCGATGGTGTTGATCACCACGGCGGTGGGCGGCTACTGGCTGGTCCGCGGCCGGCTCACGGTGCATCGCGGCCAGGCGATCGGGGTCGCGCTGCTGCTCGGGGCGGCCGTGTCGGGACGCGACCTGCTGGCCGATCCGATCGGCTGGCTGCTGGGCGGATCCGGGGGATTCCTGCTGGTGCTCGGCCTGGTCTGGAACCTGCTGACCGGCGCCGAGCACGCCAACGGCGACTCGGCGTCCTTCCCGCGGCCGTCCCGTGCCCTGCTCAGCGTCGGCTACCTGACCCTGGCCATGCTGATCGCGGCCTCGGACGCCGTCGCGGTGACCTTCGCGGTCGACCTCGACCGGTTCGTCCGGCTCGGCGTCGAGGTGATCGGCACCGGCCTGCTGGTCACCGGGCTGTGGGCGGTGCTCAGCACCGCCGGCCGCAACCGTCCGACCGTCGAACCCGCCGGCCCACCGTCCCCACCCTGGCCGGGCTGACCCAGGCTGGGGACGGTTCCCGTCCCCGATCGTCCGGCTCAACCGGGCAGCCACCGAGCCGGAGTTCCGCTGCCCGCGATGGAGGACGGCCGCGGCCGGTGCGTTAGGCTGCGGGGGATACCACCGTCACGTGAGGAACGCCCATGTCCGTTGGAGAGATCGCCGGCCTGATCGCGGCCATCGCCGCAGTCGCGCTGGTCGCCTTCTGTGCGGTTCCGCTGCTCAAGCTGGGCCGGGTGCTCGAGGAGCTCCGGCTGGCCGTGCGCGACGTGGGCCACTCGTCGGTGCCGATCCTGCACGAACTCAAGGGCACGGTGACCGCCACCAACGACGAGTTGAGCAAACTCAGCCTGGTCACCGAGGACGTCTCGCGGGTCAGCCGGCACGCCGTCGTGGTGAGCGAGAACGCCGCGCAGCTCTCCACGCTGTTCTCGGCCACCCTGGGCGGCCCGCTGGTGAAGACGGCCGCGTTCACCCATGGCCTGCGGCAGGCGATCAAGGGCAGCAAGAACGCGAAGCCGAAGCGCAAGGCGACCCGCTGATGGGACGCCGGCTGTTCTGGTTCGCGGTCGGCGTCGGCGTGACCGCCTGGCTGGTGGTCAAGGGCCGCGAGTACTACGAGAAGTTCACCCCGAAGGGCGTGACCGAGCAGGTCGAGAAGACCGCCCGCAGCGCCCGCGGCTGGGTGGACGACTTCGTCGACACCATGACCAGCGCCATGCACGAGCGCGAGACCGAGCTGCGTGAGGCTATCGGCCTGGACGGGGCCAGCCTTCCCGAACAAGAGGGCACCCCCGTCCAGGAGGACGCCCGCACCTGACCACCGTGCCGGCCGAGCCGGCAACCCGATTGATCGGACCACACCCATGAAAACCGCCGAGATCCGGCGTCGCTTCCTCGACTTCTTCGTGCGCAACGGACATACCGAGGTGCCGTCGGCCCCCCTGGTCTACAACGACCCCACGCTGCTGTTCGTGAACGCCGGCATGGTGCCGTTCAAGCCGTACTTCACCGGTGCCGAGGACGCCCCGTTCAGCCGGGCCACCTCGGTGCAGAAGTGCGTCCGCACGCTCGACATCGAGGAGGTGGGCAAGACCACCCGGCACGGCACCTTCTTCCAGATGAACGGCAACTTCTCCTTCGGCGACTACTTCAAACAAGGCGCCATCGGGTTCGCCTGGGAGCTGGTCACCGGCAGCCCGGACGACGGCAACTATGGCTTCGACCCCGAATCGATCTGGGTCACCGTCTACCTGGACGACGACGAGGCCGCCGGCTACTGGCGCGCGGTCGGCGTCCCGGAGGAGCGCATCCAGCGCCGCGGGCTGAAGGACAACTACTGGAACATGGGCGTGCCCGGACCGGGCGGCCCGTGCTCCGAGATCTACGTCGACCGGGGACCGCAGTTCGGCCCCGACGGCGGGCCGATCGTGGACGAGGACCGGTTCCTGGAGATCTGGAACCTGGTGTTCATGCAGGAGGAGCTGTCGGAGGTGCGCTCCAAGGAGGACTTCGACGTCCGCGGCCCGCTGCCGAAGAAGAACATCGACACCGGCGCCGGCCTGGAGCGGATCGCCTACCTGCTGCAGGGCGTCGACAACATGTACGAGATCGACGAGGTCTTCCCGGTGATCGCCAAGGCGTCCGAGCTGTCGGGCAAGCGCTACGGCGCCGGCGGTGAGGACGACGTCCGGATGCGGGTGGTCGCCGACCACGTCCGCAGCTCGCTGATGCTGATGACCGACGGCGTCACCCCCGGCAACGAGGCCCGCGGCTACGTGCTGCGCCGGCTGCTGCGGCGCAGCGTCCGGGCGATGCGGCTGCTCGGCGTCAACGAGCCGGTGCTGCCCGAGTTGCTGCCGGTGTCGAAGGCGCTGATGGAGCAGTCCTACCCGGAGGTCGCCGGCCAGTGGCAGCGGGTCTCCCAGGTCGCCTACGGTGAGGAGGAGGCGTTCCGGCGCACCCTCGCGCAGGGCACCCAGATCTTCGACCTGGCGGCCGGCCAGGCGAAACGCGACCACCGGCAGGTGCTCAGCGGCGATCAGGCGTTCCAGCTGCATGACACCTACGGTTTCCCGATCGACCTGACCCTGGAGATGGCCTCCGAGGCGGGGCTGAGCGTCGACCAGGAGCGGTTCCGCACCCTGATGCAGGAGCAGAAGGACCGGGCCAAGGCGGACGCCCGGGCGAAGAAGGGCGCCGCGGTCAACACCGGCGCCTACCGCAGCCTGCGCGCCGAGGGCGAGACCCCGTTCCTCGGCTTCACCGACCTGACCGTCGGCTCGACGGTCCGCGGCATCGTCTCCGGCGGCGAACTGACCGGCGTGGCCCGGCCGGGCGACGTGGTCGAGGTGGTGCTGAACGAGACCCCGTTCTACGCCGAGGCGGGCGGCCAGGACGCCGACCACGGCGTGCTCACCGGCAACGGCCTGGCGCTGGACGTGCTCGACGTGCAGCGGCCGATCCAGGGACTCGTGGTGCACAAGGTGCTGGTCAACGAGGGCGAGCTGGTCACCGGCGCCGAGGTGCTGGCGCAGGTGGACGCGGCGGCCCGGTTCGCGGCCTGCCAGGCGCACACGTCCACCCACATCGTGAACGCCGGGCTGCGGCAGCTGCTCGGCCAGGGCACCCACCAGGCCGGTTCGTACAACAAGCCCGGCTACCTGCGGTTCGACTTCAACGCCGCCCAGGCGCTGTCCCCGGCGCTGCGCGGCGAACTCGAGGACGTGGTGAACGCCGCGATCCGGGACGACTTCGAGGTCACCGACCGCGAGCTGCCGCTGGCCGAGGCGAAGGCGCTCGGCGCGCAGGCGATGTTCGGCGAGAAGTACGGCAACGTCGTCCGGATGGTCGAGCTGGCGGGGCCGTGGTCGCGCGAACTGTGCGGCGGCACGCACGTCGCCCGGACGTCCCAGATCGGCCTGGTGAACCTGCTCGGCGAGCAGTCGGTCGGCTCCGGCATCCGCCGGGTCGAGGCGCTGGTCAGCAAGGACGCGTTCGACCGGTTCGCGGCCGAGCGCGCCCTGGTCGCGACCCTGTCCGACACCCTGAAGACCCAGCCCGACCAGCTGACCGACCGGGTCGAGCGGCTGCTCGCCCAGTTGAAGGCGGCCGAGAAGCAGATCGACGCCTACCGCACCCGGGAACTGCTGGCCGGGGCGGCGAAGCTGGCCGACAAGGCCGTCACGGTGGGCGACGTCCGGGTGGTGGCGGAGCAGGCCGCCGGCGTCTCCGGCGGCGACCTGCGGACGATGGCGCTGGACGTCCGCGCGGCGCTCGGCTCCGAGGCGGGCGTGGTGGCCCTGGTCGGCGGCACCGCCGACAAGCCGGTGATCGCGATCGCCACCACCGAGGCGGCCCGCGCCCGCGGTGCCCGTGCCGGAGCCCTGGTGGGCGTCGGCGCGGCCAAGCTGGGCGGCCGCGGCGGCGGCCGGGACGACTTCGCCCAGGGTGGCGGTTCGGACGGTGCGGCGGCGCCCGAGGCGCTGCGCGCGGTCCGGGACGCGGTGGCCGCCCTTTGAGCGGCGACCGGCCGGCCTTCCGCCGAGGCGTCCGGTTGGCGCTCGACTGGGGCAAGGCCCGGATCGGCGTGGCCGCCTGCGACCCGGACGGCACGCTGGCCTACCCGGTCGAGACCGTGCCCACGGCGTCCGCGTCCCGGCGCCTGCCGCAGCTGATCGCCGAGCACGAACCGATCGAGGTGCTGATCGGGCTGCCGCGCACCCTGGCCGGCACCGAGGGTCCCGCGGCGGTGCACGTCCGAGGCCAGGTGGCCGCGTTGGTGGCCGCGCACCCGCAGCTCGGCTGGCGGTTCACCGACGAACGGATGACCACCGTGACGGCCAGCCGCAGGCTGCATTCGGCGGGCCGCGACACGCGGCGCCAGCGCGCCGTCATCGACCAGGCGGCGGCCGTGGCAATCTTGGAGCAGGCGTTGGCCGCCGAGCGGTCCACCGGACGGCCGCCGGGCGAGGCGGCGCGACAACACGAAGGACACTGAACCTATGGCGAACCTGTTCCGCGAACTGCGTGACCCCGAGACCGGCCGTTGGGTACCGAAGGAAGTCTGGTACCGGGTCCGGGGTGCGGTGGCTGTGCTGATCTCGCTGGGAGTGCTGGCCGCCGGCGGCTGGCTGATCTACGGCCGGGTGCACGACGCCTGGATGGCGTTCCGCACCGTCGAGGACTTCGCCGATCCAGAGGGGGTCGCCGACGTGGTGGTCGAGATCCCGCAGGGCGCCTCGACCAGACGGATCGGCGAGATCCTGGTGTCGGCGGGCGTGATCAAGACCGCGAAGGCGTTCGACAAGGCCGCCTCCGCCGACACCAAGTCGCGCAACATCCAGTACGGGCTGTACCAGCTGCGCACCCAGATCCCGGCCAAGACGGCGCTGCAGATGCTGCTCGACCCGGACAGCCAGATCAAGAACCAGTTCCAGATCCGCGAGGGGCAGCGGCTGTCGGAGGTGCTGACCTCGCTGAACGAGTCGACCCAGGTGCCGAAGGCCGACTTCAGCAAGGTGCTGAAGAACCGCAAGGCGCTCAACCTGCCGTCCTGGATCGGCAAGAGCAACGAGGGATTCGTCTTCCCCGACACCTACAGCCTGCCGCTCAAGCCGACCGCGGCGAACGTGCTGAAGCTGCCGATCGACCAGTTCAACAAGACGGTCGCCGACCTGGACTTCGAGGAGCGGGCCAAGAACCTCGGGCAGAAGCCCTACGACGTCCTGATCGTGGCCAGCATCGTCGAGCGCGAGGTATTCCGCGACGTCGACCGGGCCAAGGTGGCGCAGGTGTTCTACAACCGGCTGGCCAAGAAGATGCCGCTGCAGTCCGACGCCACCGTCGCCTACGCGGTCAACAAGACCGGCACCATCTGGACGACGCCGGCCGAGCGGAAGAGCAAGTCGCCCTACAACACCTACCGGCACGTGGGCCTGCCGCCCGGCCCGATCACCTCGCCGGCGAAGAAGGCGATGGAGGCGTCGCTCAATCCCGAGGACGGCAAGTGGCTCTACTTCGCGCCGATCAACCTGGACACCGGCGAGACGGTGTTCTCCGAGACCCTGCAGCAGCACGAGGCGGCCGTGGACCGGCTGCAGCAGTGGTGCCTGGCCAGCCCCGAGAACAAGAAGAAGTGCGCGTGACCCAACGGGCGGCCGTCCTCGGTTCGCCGATCGGTCACTCGCTGTCGCCGGTGATCCACGCCGCCGCCTACGCCCACCTGGGGCTGGACTGGAGCTACGGCCGGGTCGACCTGCAGCCGGACGGCTTCGCCGGCTTCGTCGACTCGCTGGACGACCATTGGCGCGGGCTGAGCGTCACCATGCCGTTGAAGGAGGCGGCCGCCGCGTGCGGGCTGCCCGATGACGACGTGCGGCTCACCGGTGCCGCGAACACCGTGGTGTTCGGGGACGAGCGCCGGGTGTACAACACCGACATCGCCGGGCTGGTGGACGCCCTGGCCGAGGCCGGGCTGGGCCGGCTGCGGACGGCCACCGTGATCGGCAACGGGGCGACGGCCCGCTCCGCCGCGGTCGCCCTGGTGCGCTGCGGCGTCGCCCGGCTGGACGTGCAGGGACGCAACCCCGCCCGGCTCGACGAGTTCCGGCGCTGGGCCGGCGCCCTCCCGGTGGACGTCCGGCCGCGCACCCTGGGTGCGGTGGTGGCGCCGGACACCGAACTGCTGCTCTCCACCGTCCCCTCGGCCGCGATCGAGGCGCACGGCGGCGGGCTCGCCCTGGAGGACGTCCCGGCGCTGCGCGGGGTGCTCGACGTGATCTACCACCCGTGGCCGACCGCCCTGGCGGCCCGGGCCGGTGCCGCCGGTCTGCCGGTGCTCAGCGGGCTCGACCTGCTGGTGCACCAGGCCCGCCACCAGGTGCGGCTGATGACCGGCCGGGACGTCCCCGCCGAGGTGCTGATGTCTGCCGTACGGGCAGAACTCGGCCGGCGCGCCGCGTCGTGACACACTCCTGCTCATGCTCCGATACCTGACCGCCGGCGAGTCCCACGGCCGCGCCCTGGTGGCCACCATCGAGGGCATTCCGGCGCACGTGCGGGTGGGCACGTCCGACATCGCCGAGGCGCTGGCGCGCCGCCGGCTCGGTGCCGGCCGCGGTGCCCGGATGAAGTTCGAGGCCGACGAGGTCACCCTGCTGGCCGGCGTTCGCCACGGCGAGACGCTGGGGTCACCGGTTGCGATCATGATCGGCAACACCGAATGGCCCAAGTGGGAGACGGTGATGGCGCCGGACGCGGTGCCCGAGGACGACTTGGCCGGCCAGGCCCGCAATGCGGCGCTCACCCGGCCGCGGCCGGGGCACGCCGACCTGGCCGGCATGCAGAAGTACGACTGGGCTGAAGCCCGTCCGGTGCTGGAACGGGCCTCGGCCCGCGAGACCGCCGCCCGGGTGGCGCTCGGCCGGGTGGCCAGCAACTTCCTGCAGCAGGCCTGCGGCATCACCCTGGTCAGCCACGTGGTCGAACTCGGCCCGGTGCGCTCCACCGGCGAGCGGGTACCCACCTTCGCCGACCGGGACGCGATCGACGCCGACCCGGTGCGCTGCCTGGACGCTGACGGCAGCGCCGCCATGCAGGCCGAGGTGGCCGCCGCCCAGAAGGCGGGCGACACCCTCGGCGGCGTGGTCGAGGTGGTGGCCCACGGGTTGGTGCCCGGGTTGGGATCGCACATCCAGGGCGACCGCCGATTGGACTCCCGACTGGCCGGTGCGCTGATGGGAATCCAGGCGATCAAGGGCGTCGAGGTCGGCGACGGCTTCGAACTGGCCCGGACGCGCGGCAGCCTCGCGCACGACGAGATCGTCCCGGGCCCCGGTGGCGTGGGCCGGCTGAACAACCGGTCGGGCGGCACCGAGGGCGGCATGAGCAACGGCCAGCCGCTGCGGGTCCGGGCCGCGATGAAGCCGATCGCCACGATTCCGCGGGCGCTGCGCACCCTGGACGTGGCCACCGGCGAAGCCGCGGTGGCGCACCACCAGCGCTCCGACGTCTGCGCCGTCCCGGCGGCCGGCGTGGTCGCCGAGGCCATGGTGGCGCTGGTGCTCGCCGAGTGCGTTCTGGAGAAGTTCGGCGGCGACTCGGTCGCCGAGACCGCCCGCAACCAGGCCGCCTACCTGGAACGCCTGGCCGCCCGCGGCCTGAGCCAGGACGCGTCCACCGGCGGGGCGGCCGGCTCCGCAGGACGAGTGGCTCGGTGAGGGTGGCGTCCGACCTTGTCGTGATCGGCGCACCGGGCGCGGGCAAGAGCACGGTCGGCCGGGCACTGGCCCAGCGTCTCGGCCTGCCGTTCGTCGATGTGGACGAGCGCATCGAGGCCGGGCAGGGCAAGCCGGTCCGGGAGATCTTCGCCGACTCGGGCGAGGCCCGCTTCCGGGAACTCGAACGATCGGCCAGCATCGCCGCGCTGTCCGAACCCGGTGTCGTGGCGCTCGGCAGCGGGGCCGTTGCGCACCCCGGCGTGGCCGACGCGCTGCGCCGGGCCACCGTGGTGTGGCTGCAGGCGTCCGTCGCGGTGGCCGGGCGCCGGCTCGGCCTGAACCAGGCGCCGCCCGGATTGCGGGTCAATCTGCGCGGCACGCTGATCAAGTTCCTCGCTGAGCGAACACCGGTGTACGAGAGTGTGGCCACGGTCACAGTGGATACGGACAAGGCATCGGTGACCGAGGTCGTCGAGCGGATCATCGCCACATTGCAGGAGCGGGAGTTGAAGCTGAAGGAGGCCGATCGGTGAAGATCTCCACCATCGACGTGAACGCCGAGCGGCCCTACCAGGTCGTGGTCGGGGTCGGCGCCATGGACTTCCTGCCGCAGTACCTGGCCGAGGTCCGCCGGATCGCCATCATCCATCCGCCGTCGTTGCGCGACCGGGCCACCGAGATCGGCGCGCACTGCGACGCCGACATGCTGCTGCTCGAGGTGCCGGACGCCGAGGCGGCCAAGACCGGCGCCACCCTGCTGCGATGTTGGGACGAGCTCGCCGACGCCGGCTTCACCCGTTCGGACGCCATCGTCGGGCTCGGCGGGGGAGCCACCACCGACCTGGCCGGCTTCGTCGCCGCCACCTGGCTGCGCGGCGTCCGCTACGTGTCGATCCCGACCACCGTGCTGGGCATGGTCGACGCCGCCGTGGGCGGCAAGACCGGGATCAACCTGACCGCCGGCAAGAACCTGGTGGGGGCGTTCTACGAGCCGTACACCGTGCTGTGCGACCTGACCTTCCTGCGCACCCTGCCGATCGCCGAGATCCGCTCCGGCATGGCCGAGGTGGTCAAGGCGGGCTTCATCGCCGACCCCGAGATCCTGCGGATCATCGAGGACGACCCGGCCCAGGCGCTCAACCCGGTCGGCGACGCGATCTGCGGCCTGGTGAACCGGGCGATCGCGGTGAAGGCGGCCATCGTGGCCGGGGACCTGCGGGAACGCACCTCGGTGGGTCGCGACATCGGCCGCGAACTGCTCAACTACGGCCACACGCTCGGCCACGCCATCGAGCGGCACGAGGACTACACCTGGCGGCACGGGGACGCGGTGAGCGTCGGCATGGTGTTCGCCGCCGAACTCGGCCACCGGCTCGGATTGCTGGACGCCGCGACGGCCCGCCGTCACGAACAGCTGCTGCGCGCGCTGGGCTTGCCGGTCAGCTATCCCGCGGAGGCATGGCCGGCGCTGCGCGAGGCGATGAACCTGGACAAGAAGACCCGGGCCGGCCTGCGGTTCGTGGTGCTCGAGGAGGTGGGCCGCGGCACCATCGTGGAGGCCCCCGACGAGGACCTGCTGGCGGAGGCGTTCGCGGCGCTGGGGCGGCAGGCGGTTCCCTGATGTACACCCCGCGGCACTTCACCATGCCGCCGGACCTGCAGGAGCGGATCCTGGCGGCGCCCGGGGTCGGTGACCTGGTGACCGTCGGGGACGACGGCCTGGTGGCCACGCACCTGCCCTACGTGTTCGACCCCGAGCTGGGGCCGCACGGCAGCCTGGTGCTGCACGTGGCCCGGCCGAACGAGCAGGGCCGCCGGCCGGCCCACGGCGAGGCGTTGTTCATCATCACCGCGGCCACCGACTACATCTCGGCGCTGTGGTACCCGTCCGCGGCCGAGTCGGGAAAGCTCGTCCCGACCTGGGACTACGTGACCCTGCACATCTACGGCCGGCTGGTCATCCACGACGACCTCGCCTGGACGACGGCGGCGGTCGAGGCGCTGATGGCCGTCCACGAGAAGACGTTCACCATGGCCGACATGCCGGCCGACTACGTGGCGGGCCAGCTGCGGGCGATCGTCGGCCTGCAACTCGAGATCACCCGGATCGAGGCCAAGGCCAAGCTCAGCCAGAACCGGACGGTGCCCGACGTCCGGGGCGTCATCGACGGCCTCCGGCAGACCGGCGCGGACGACACCGCCGAGCTGGTCACCGAGTTCGGGCTCCCCGCCGCCGAACGCCGGGAGGCCCTGGTCGCCGAGGTCAAGGCGCGCCACCGTCCCGGCAAGGACAGCCTCGGCGGCGGCCGCGTCGTCGGCACCCCCACCCCTCTGACCTGAAGCGGGGACGGTTCCTATTCCCGTTCAGGGGACGGTTCCTATTCCCGTTCAGGGGACGGTTCCTATTCCCGTTCAGGGAACCGTCCCCAATCCCGTTCAGGGGACGGTTCCCAATCCCGTTCAAGGAACCGTCCCCGATCCCGTTCAGCCGGGCGGGGTTCGCGATCGGCACGGGACGAGTGCCGCCCGGGTTCGCCCGGTTCGGCACCAGCCGGCCGCGGCACTACACTGAGCGGTCGGCTCACAATCGGTGACGAAGGGTTTTCACGTGGCTTCCACCAACGATCTGAAGAACGGCATGGTGCTCGACCTGGACGGTCAGCTGTGGCAGGTGCTCTGGTTCCAGCACCACAAGCCCGGCAAGGGCAACACGGTGGTCCGCACCAAGCTCAAGCACGTGCTGAGCGGCAAGGTCGTCGACCGGACCTTCAACTCCGACACCAAGGTCGACACCGCCAACGTGGACCGGCGCGAGATGCAGTACCTCTACCACGACGGCGACGGGTACGTGTTCATGGACACCTCCACCTACGACCAGCTCACCGTGCCGGACGAGACCGTCGGGGACGCCCGCAACTACCTGCTGGAGAACCAGACCGCCACGGTGGCGCTGCACGCCGAGAACCCGCTGTACATCGACCTGCCTGCCTCGGTCGAGCTCGAGGTCACCTACACCGAACCCGGCCTGCAGGGCGACCGATCCACCGGCGGCACCAAGCCGGCCACGGTCGAGACCGGGCTGAAGATCCAGGTGCCGCTGTTCATCACCACCGGCGCGCGGGTCAAGGTCGACACCCGCGACGGCAGCTACCTGGGCCGGGTCTGATCACCCGATGCCCACCGAGTCTGCGGTGACCACCCCGCGCAAGCGGATCACGACGCCCGACGGCACCGTCGCCGAGCTGATCGAGACCGTCCCCGTCCGGCCACCCGGCCGCGGCTCGGCGCGCACCAAGGCGCGCAAGCGGGCCCTCGACATCCTGTTCGAGGCCGATGTGCGGGCCGTGGACGCCCGGGAGCCGCTGACCGCGCACACCGCAGACGCCGACCCGCCGGTCCGCCCGTTCACCGCCACGCTGGTCGGCGGGGTGGCCCGGCGGCAGGACGAGATCGACGCGCTGATCGCCGAATGCCTCGCCGCCGACTGGACGCTGGAGCGCATGCCGCGGGTCGACCGGTGCCTCTCCCGGATCGCGATCTGGGAGCTGCTGGACGGCGGCACGTCGTCCGAGGTGGTCATCGAGCAGGCGGTGACGCTGGCTCAGGAGTTCTCCACGGACTCGTCCGCGGCCTTCCTGAACGGGCTGCTGGCCCGGGCCAAGAACCGGATCGACGCCGGCCTGTGAGCCCGGG
The DNA here is from genome assembly GCA_018055925.1 of Micropruina sp. Taxonomy (GTDB): domain Bacteria; phylum Actinomycetota; class Actinomycetes; order Propionibacteriales; family Propionibacteriaceae; genus Micropruina. The sequence continues at coordinate 754 of JAGPGQ010000063.1, read as the reverse complement.
CCCGCCCGGCTACTTGTTGTCCCTCCACCACGGTTCTTCGACCGAGATCTGCTGGCTGAACGCCGCATAGCGCTGCGCCATCTTCTCCACGCCCTCAGGAGTTGGGTCGACCTGGCGCGCCGAGGAACCCATCGCCGCCGCGGCCGCCGCCAGGTTCGGATAGGCGCCCGCACCGACCGCGGCCAGCATCGCCGTGCCGAGCGCGCCGCCCTCCTTGACGTCGGGGATCAGGATCGGCAGGTTCATCGCGTCCGCGAACAGCTGCGGCCAGATCTTCGAGTTGGCGACCCCGCCGACCACCCGGGCCTCGGTGACCGCCATCGCGTCCACCAGCCAGTCGCAATGGATCTTGTGGGTGAACGCGATGCCCTCGTAGATGGCCCGCAACACGTTGCCGCGGGTGTGCCAGGCGCGCAGGCCCGAGAACACCGCCGAGGCGTCGTAGCCGTACGGGTTGCCGTACAGGAACGGGACGAAGACCGCCGGATGATCGTCGTCGCCGACCGCGCCGACCTCGTGATCGATGAACGCGTACGGGCTACGTCCCTCGCGGCGGGCCGCGTCCACCTCGGCGGCACACAGGGTGTTCACGAACCACTCCAGGTTCGCCGACGAGGCGGGCGAGATGGACATGTTCATCCACAGGCCCTTCTCGACGAAGCTGCGGGCCAGCCAGCCGTCGCCGACCGTGGGCGTGTCGGTGATCACCTCGTTGATGCTCCAGGTGCCGGCCATCCCGGCCAGCTGGCCGTGA
>JAGPGQ010000062.1 GCA_018055925.1 Micropruina sp. | reverse complement strand
GGTCGTCCCCTTCCTGGGTGACCAGCCGTTCTGGGGCGCTCGGGTGGCAGCCATCGGAGCCGGTCCCGGGCCGTTGCGGCCCTGGCGCCTCGCCGGCGGCCTGACCGCTCGGCTGGCCGACCTGGTCAGTGAGCCCTCCTACGGACGCCGGGCCGCCGAGGTCGGCGAGCTGGTTCGGGCGGAGGACGGCTTGGGCCACGGCGTCCGGATCCTTGAGTCGCTGACCGGGTAGCCAGGCCGCCGAGCTGGTTTTCGTGCCGGCAATCATCCGCCCCCTCCCACCGCTGGCACGCGCAGCGCCGCGTGGGCGAAGTCCGACCCGCGGCATCGAAGAGGTGTCGCCGAGACCGGTCCGGTTCGGCGCCGGCACGGGACGAGTCGGCGGTGATGTGCCAGAGCGCGCCGAGGCCGCACTTGAGCTTGGCGAGACGACACTGCGCCTGGCCTCCGCCCGCGCCGAATTGACTCTGTCGTACCGTCGCCCGCCAACTGATCATGTGGATCTCCACGACCTGCGCACACCCACTCGCCGCTTGTGCGGGCCATGGAAAGCTCTTCACCGGCGACGTGGAAGCCGGTACCATTATCTCAGTAGATATTGAGGTATCGACATGGATGTGTTGCTCGCACACCAGGCTCTGGGAGACGAGGGTCGCCTGAAGATCGCGCAGGTGCTGTTGACGCGGGATCTGGCACCCGGAGAGATCGCCGAGCACTGGGGCTTGTCGACGCCGCTGGTCGCACATCATCTGAATGTCCTTGCCGACTCCGGTTTAGTGATACGCCGACGTGGCGAGCACGACGGCCGCAAGTCGTACATCGCATTGCACCATGATGACCCGGAGGCGGCGGCGCTGGTGCGCGTCGGAGCGCCGGCGACCGTGCCCCCGGGCCGGGTGATGTTTGTCTGCACCCGCAACTCGGCCCGTTCCAAACTCGCGGCGGCCTGGTGGCGCCGGATAAGCGACGTGCCTGCCGTGGACGCTGGCACGGCCCCGGCGTCCGCGCCGCACCCCCTGGCTCTGCGGACAGCAAGCCGGCACGGGCTGGCGGTAGACCGCACGATGCGCGACGTGGGCGACACTGTGCGAAGCGACGATCTGGTGATCGCGGTCTGCGACCACGTCCATGAGACCCTGCCGACCTGGTTGCCGAGGTGGCACTGGTCGATTCCCGACCCGGTGGCCGCGGCATCGTCGGGGTCGTTCGATCATGCCTGTCGCACGATCGGCGTTCGCGTCCGCGAACTCCATCGAGCCCTGGGCTCAGGCCGGCCCGGGCCGCACCCGCCCCACGGAGAGAGGACGACAACATGACCCCCAACCGTCCATCGGTGCTGTTCGTCTGCGTCCACAATGCCGGCCGGTCGCAGATGGCCGCCGCCTACACGAGCCGGCTGTCCGGCGGGCATGTGGAGGTTCGCTCCGCCGGGTCGGCACCGGCCGACAGCATCAATCCGGCCGTCGCCGCTGCGATGCTCGAGGACGACACCGACCTCTCGGCGGAGAAGCCGAAGATCCTCACCGCCGAGGCCGTCCAGGCCTCCGACGTGGTGATCACCATGGGCTGCGGCGACGCCTGCCCGTACTTCCCCGGCACCCGCTACCTCGACTGGGCCCTGGACGATCCCGCCGGGCAAGGCGTCGAGGCCATCCGTCCGATCCGTGACGAGATCAAGCGCCGCGTCCAGCAGCTGCTGCGCGAGCTGGGTGTCGAACCGGTAGGGCCGGCATGACCGGCCTGCAATGTTGTTCGTCTGCGCGGCGCTGAGCACGAACCGCCACAACCCGCACATGCCGATCCGCTCCCGGTCGAGGAACCGGCGGCCGACACGGGACGCGGTCGCCGACAGCGCGGCCCTGCCGGGACGAACGCGGCACGCTCGCCGAGTCGAGCGGCCCGAGCCGTTGCACGAGTGAGTTCCCGACCGCAGGTGGAGCCGAACCAGCGGCGGCCGCGGTCCCACCCCATGCCTAGCGGCAAGGCAAGGCACTCAACGAGGGTTAGTGAGACGGCGAGCTTCGGGTGGCCGCCCTGAGGTCGGTGGTCGCGACTGCATCTTCACATCGCGTAACGGCCAGACAGCGCCTCGCCGCGAGACCTTTCGATTGCACCCTCCTCTCTGTCGAGTGCTGAGGACGCTGTGCCGCGAATGTGTGAGGCGGTCGCCATGAGGTAGCCGACCGTGAAGTGCTATCGCGGGAAGAACCGCTGTCGAAGCTGGGATGAGATCTCAGCCTCAGTCGTCCTGCTCGCCGATCACCCTGCGATCTTGGTCGGGGAGATCGTCGCGGTTCATGTCGTCAAGCCGGGCGATGCGAGCATCCCAACGCAACAGGACGGCGCCAAGAATGGCGGCCAGTAGGCTGCCTGCCAGGATGCCGACCTTCGCAGCCCGGTAGTGAGCCCCGTCTTCGTAGGACAGCTCGGTGATCAACAGCGACACGGTGAACCCGATGCCACACAGGAAGCTTATCGGCAACAAGTCACGCAGACCGATCGCATCCGGCAGCCGGAACGCGGTGAACCGGGTCACCAGCGCGGTCATTCCGAGCACCCCCAGCACCTTACCTACCACGAGACCGACCAGTGCCGCGATGAACACGGGTTGGGTAAGGACGCTCTCCGATCCACCGGTCAGGGTGACTCCGGCGGCGAAGAAAGCGAATACCGGGAGCGCGAATCCCGCCGAGAAGGGTCGGACGGCGTCGTCCAAGGTGTGCGTGCGGGCGTGCGGCTCCCCGTGCACCGCGAACGCCGGCACGGTAAGTCCTAGGACGACTCCTGCGATCGTCGCATGCACCCCGGAGGCGTGCATAAACGCCCAAGCGACACCCGCTACGGGAATCAATAGCCACCAGCGCAGGCGACGGGTACGCGTCAGCAACCCGAACAGAGCGACCGCGGCCAGCGAGGCGAACAACGGCAGCGAGTGGATCGACTCCGTATAGAAGGCGGCAATCACGATGATCGCCAGCAAGTCGTCCACCACCGCCAGTGTGAGCAGGAAAGTCCGCAACGCGCGAGGCAGCCCGCGTCCGAAGATCGCCAGCACCGCCAAGGCGAAGGCGATGTCGGTGGCGGTCGGGATCGCCCAGCCGTGTAGGCCTTCGGCGTCGCCCATCATGTAGAGCAGGGCAACGAACAGCGCCGCGGGTACGATCATGCCACCGACCGCGGCAACGACGGGCACGGCGGCTTCCTTGGGCTGCCGCAGGCTGCCAGCGAGCAGTTCATGCTTCAACTCGACGCCTACCACGAAAAAGAACACCGCCAGCAGCCCGTCCGCCGCCCACACTGCCAGCGGCAGATCCAGGTGGAACATGGCCGGGCCAAGCTGGAACGCCGACAAGTCGGCGTAGAACCCTTGAAGCGGCGAGTTGGCAAGTATCAGTGCAACCGCCGCCGCCGCCAGCAGCAAGACGCCCCCCGTGCTCTCGCTGGTGACGAAACGATTCAGTCGTGCGCCCAATGACATACCCTGCTTCATCGTTCACCGTCTCCCGGATTCCATTGACCTACGATGCCCAACGGGACTCACCGTCCTCAGGACGAGGACGAGGACGGCATCGACGCTCCCGGCCCCCACGCCGTACCCCACCTGGGGGTAGACAAGGTCTCGACGAAAGCAAGGCACCGAGGTCACCCCGTTGCTCCAGCGGATCGCGGCGGAGTACTGGCTCCATCGGCCATGACCGGGATCCGTCCGGTTGCGGCGTCATACCACTCGGTGAGCGCAGGATCGTCGGTGTCGATGCCAGCTCCTGCGCCCTCAGCGGCGGCGACCTCGGTTGCACCGAAAACGAAGTCGTCACCGTGCTCCACGATGCCGCGACGCACACCCTGTGCGATGGCGGCGCGTGCGTAGTAGTGGCGCAGCATGTACGGGTCGGTGCGAAGTTCCTGCGCCCAAGCGACCATGATTCCCACCACTATGATCGCGAACGGCAGCGCCGAGACCACCATAATCGACTGCAGCCCCGACAATGCGGTCTCCCCGCCCGCCAGCAGGAGCGCGAGCGCGGCCGCACCGAGCAGCAGGCCCCAGGTGATGGTCACCCAGGTCGTCGGCTCGGGTTTGCCGCGCTGGCTCATCGAGGCCATGACGATGGCGGCCGAGTCCGCCGAGGTGACAAAGAAGAGCACGATCGAGATCATCGCCAGCACCGCCAGCACCGCTCCGAACGGCAACTCGTTGAGCACAGCGAATAGGATGGCCTGCGGCGATCCCGCGTCGCTGATCCCCCGCCCCTCGGATTCGAACAGCATCGCCGTACCGCCCATGATCCCGAACCACACCACGCAGACCGCGGAGGGAACCATGATCACCACGGTGACGAACTCGCGTAGCGTGCGACCGCGGGAGATCCGAGCGATGAACATCCCGACGAACGGCGTCCAGGAGATCCACCACGCCCAGTAGTAGTTCGTCCAGCTCGCCATGAACGCCGCCGCATCCTCACCCTGGGCGGGATTGCGCATCAGCATCGTCCACAGCTCTCCCAGGAACGCCGACACACTCGCCGGCACCAAGTTTAGGAGGAAGAGCGTCGGCCCGGCAACGAAGAGGAAAACGCCGATCACGCCCGCGATCACCATGTTGATATTGGACAGCGCACGGATACCTCGCTTGATACCGGAAACCGCGGACACAACGAACGCCGCGGTGAGCACGGTGATGATCACGATCAGGCCGGCATTGCCCAGCGGACCGATGCCTGCCACGACCTCAACCCCATGGGCGATCTGCAGGGTGCCCATCCCGAGCGTCACCCCTGTGCCGAACAGGGTCACGATGATCGCGAACACGTCAATTGCCGCGCCGACCCACCCTTCGGTGCGCTCCCCGAAGATCGGACGGAAGATCGCCGAGATCAGCGGGGCACGCCCCCTGCGGTAGGCGGCGTAGGCGATCGCCCCGCCAACCAGCGCGTAAAATGCCCACGCCATCGGCCCCCAGTGCAGGATCGACTGCGCCAGCGCGGTCAGCATCGCCTCCCGCGAACCAGGTTCGGCGTCGAATCCGTATGGCACATCCAGGAAGTAGGTCATCGGCTCAGCCGGTCCCCAGAACAACAACCCGATCCCCATGCCGGCGGAGAACAGCATCGCGATCCAGGACGCCCGGGAGAACTCCGGGGCCTCGTCGTCGGCGCCCAGACGGATCCCGCCGGTCCGGCCGTACCCGACGACGAACATGAACCCGATGGTCGCCACGGCCAGCAGCGAGAACAGCCAGCCGAAGTTGGTGGTCACCCAGTCCAGGGACGCTGCCCCCGCCGCGCTGATGCTCTCCGGAGCCCAGAAGCCCCAGATCACCACCGCGCCCACAAGCATCCCGGCAATGCCGAACACCGCCCAGTTCGTGCTGAACACCCGGGGGGTGTTCTCCACCCCGATACCGGGAATCAACGCCGGGTGGAGAACATCCCGGAAGATGCCCTTCGGCAGTCGTTTCGGCGTCGATCGACCCTCGCGGAGATCCTTCTCACCGCTGGATCGTTCATTTCTGATCGTCATCGTCGGCCCTTCTGCGACACCCCCTGCCCCTGCTCTTACGAGGGACGGCAGTACGCGGTTCTGCAGATACGGTCGTCCACCGTAGCGGACAGCCGCTGGTCGCGCGCAAGCGAGCCCCGGGCTCCGGTGGCGGATCGGGCGTCGAAGCAGAGGGTCGCGATCCTGAAGGAAGGCCGAATACTGGAGGTTCAGAGCATCGGTGAGTTACGACGCCGCAGCTTCAAGCGCGTGCAGGTGCGCACGCCGGAGCCGATCCCCAACGCCACACTGGCCATCGAAGGGAGTGACCGATCTGTCTCGCACCGACGGCTGGACGAGCTTCATGTACCGCGGCGGCTTCCCCCGCATGTTCGATGTCGTGCACGGACTGCGGCCCCAGGACGTGCCGATCACCGAGCCTTCTCTCGACGAGGTCTTCCTGCACTACCAGTGAGCCGAGCATGGCTGCCTTTCTCTCCGAGCTGCGCCAATACCGCCGATCCCTCATCGCATGGCCTCGGTATGGATGCACAACCCATCACGACGCCGTTAGGCTCCTACGCCGCCCTCTACCCCTGGTACGCGCTCGTCGCCAGCGCTCACGCCGCCATCCTCGGCGCCACGATCATGGCGAAGGAAAAGCGTGACCACAGCGCGGACTTCCTCTTCACCAAACCGGTCCCCGTTCCCGGGTCGTCGGCGCGAGACTGCTCGCCGCAATGCTCAATATCCTCACGATTACGCTCGTCACCGCGTTGCTCGCCCTGGTGACAACCAACCCCGGCGGCGAGATCACGGCGCAGATCCTGCTGAGCATGGCAGGCATGCTGCTCGCGCAACTCGCGTTCTTCGACATGGCCTTCCTGGTCTCCGCCCTCACTCAGGACGCCCGCGCGGCGCTGGGCATCTCCGTCCTCGGCGTCGTCCTGGCGTACGGGTTCGCCGTCACGGTCGAGTACATCGGGAGCATCGACATCCTCGGCCCGATCTCACCGTTCCGCTATTGTGCCCGCCTCCGATGCCCTCGCGGGACGAATCGACGCGATGCTGGTCATGGCCGGCCTCATCGTCGCGCTCGGCACCACCCTTCTGGCATCGAGACGATGGAAAGAGCGAGACCTCCACGCCCGAGGAACAGCCGCACCATCCCTCATCGACGCCGCGACGGTCGCACGTGGGGAGTGCCAGAGCGTGTCCTGGATGCGCAACTGCGGCACGGTCACGGGCGCCAGGCGGCCGGTGCTCGGCTCATCAGCGGGATTACGATCCTCGGGAGCCCGACTCGGGTGTCCCACGACAGCTACTGGCCGTTGGTCTGTCTTCGCCAGATCAGGAAGGTGGCGGTGAACGCCATGCCAGTGGCGGCGAAGCCGAGCGTGGCGTCGAACGAACGGCCGTCCACGATGGACAGCACGCCCAGGGCAAGCGCGATCACCCCTGAGATGGCCGAGACCAATGCACTTGTCCTAGCTCGTCCCGTGTCGTTCACGTTGTCCTCTCAGGTGGCGGTGTCCACTGCCGGAAGCCGAAGAAATCCTATCGCCAGGCGGCCTTCTCGGGGGTGGATCTGGCCCGAGGTGCTTGCCCGACACTGCTGCGGGACCACGTTGACCAAATTGACGATTCCAGTCAAAATGACCTGGTGAGCGCCAAGGGGACACCAACCGAGCATGTCGTGGCACATGTGGGCTCGCAGCTCCACGCGTGGCTCACGGGGCCTGACGGCGGCCCTCTGATTGCGCTGAGTCACGGTGCCTCGATGGACCATCGGATGTTCGATGAGCAGATCGGGCCGCTCACCGACGCCGGGTACCGGGTGCTGGCCTGGGACATCCGCGGCCACGGCCGTTCCCAACCCATCGGCCGACTCCCGATCGATATCGCTGACATGACCGACGACCTGCTGGCCATCTTGGATCACCTGGATGCCTCGGGCCCGATCTGCGTGGGCGGCCAGTCGCTGGGGGGCTATGTCGCGCAGGATCTAGTGCGCCGCACGCCGGAGCGGGTGGCGGCGGTCGTGATCATCGGGTCGACGTGTGCCACGATGCCGATCACGTGGTGGGAGCGGTGGGGGCTCCGGTCCTCGCCGTGGTGGTTCGCCCCCTGGCCTTGGGAACACCTGAAACGCACGGTCGCGGCCTCAACTGCCCTGCACCCGGAGGTCCGCATCTATGCGAAGAGCGCGATCGACATGATGTCCAAGTCCGACTTCCTACAGACCTGGCGAGCGGTCACCAGATCGGTCCGGCCGGAGGACAGATACCGCATCGATGTGCCACTGCTGCTGACTCACGGCGACCAAGACCGCACGGGCAACGTCGCACGAACCGCGCCAGCATGGGCGGCCCGAGATTCGCACTGCCATTACGAGGTGATCCCGGATGCCTCGCACAGCGCGAACCAGGACAACCCCGATCACTTCAACCGCGTCCTGCTGGACTTCCTGGCCGAACACTACCCTGTCGGTGGGGTATGACCGCCCGGCGACTACTGCTCTTCCAGGCTGCGGCCGACTTATTCACGAAGTACGGCTACCGCAAGACCAGCGTTGAGGACATCACCAAGGCCGCCGGAGTGTCCAAGGGCTCGCTCTATCTGGAGTTCCGCAGCAAAGAAGAACTCTTCGAGGCGCTGGTGCGTCACGAGTTCGGAGCATATCTGGAGGATGCCGGCGAGCGGATCACCGCCGACCCCGAAGGCGGCCGACTCTCCCGGATCTACCGGCACTGCATCGAAGCTCTTCTGCACCGCGCCTTCCTCCGCGCGCTCTACACCCGAGACGAGCGGATTTTGGCCGGGATATTGCGCCAACGAGGTCCGCAACGCTATCGGTCGAAGGTGCTTCTCGGAGCACAGTTCATCGACCGGATGCAGCAGGCCGGGCTGATCCAGCCTGACATCGCGCCCGAGACGCTCAGCCACACCCTGAGCGTGCTCATGGTCGGGCCCCTCCTGGCCGAACCGGTCCTGCACGACGACGACTCACCGGCCCTTGCGGATACGTTCGCCGCCCTCAGCGCGATGATCGTCACGGCCTTCGAAAGCGCCGACGGAGATCTCGGGCAAGGCAAGCAGGCCTTCGCCAACCTCAAGCGCGACCTTGATCGCACACCCACTGCCCCGGCGCCGAGAGCCGGCGTGACAAGGCAGCAATAGGTCGAACGAAGCCACCCTCCCGACTTGGGGCCTGCGGCACCGATCACCGAAGGCATCTCGTCGAGCGCGTGTGTGTTCACGCGTAGAGCCAGAGACATCCCGGCGATTGAGCCACGAGCCGTGCTGTCGCGGTGCGAGCTGTGGGGAGCACTCGAAACGGACCGTCGGTCATTTCAGATGACACGCGACGGGTCGATGGTGAAGCGCCATGGGCCTACACGTCGTTAAGCCGCTGCCAGTAGCGGGCCACTGCCACGACGGCAAGTGGCGCCACGGCGGCGGTGACCGCGAGCGCGCCAGGTTGGATCTCCGAGGCGGCCTCGGGCCCGCCCATTCCGGTGAGTAGCGACGGCACCGCGTAGGGGAACCAGAGTCCGACTCCCAGGACGACGACGATCTGGGTGACCGCCACGATGGCGATCAGCACCCCAATCGTGCCCAGCGGACTGCGCGTCAGGCTGGCGACCCAGGCGAACGGCAGCGCCAGACCCACGGCGAGCAGCCCGGCAACAGCCGCGTCGGCGGCATTCCGCCACGCCAGGACACCGGGCTCACCACCCACGGCCAACGAGGCGACCAGCGTGATCGCGATCGCAGCCACGACGCACACGCCGAGCCACCCGGCGAGCAAGAGGGCCTTGACCAGTCCCGCCGTCGCCGGCCGCACCGGCAGGCCGACCCGGGCGCCAGCGGTGCCGTCGCTGAACTCGCGCCCATAACACCACGCTGCGGCGAACCCGCCTGCGGTCAGCACCGCGACCGACAGCAGCTGACCGACCACCAGCACGTGGGTGGCGGCCAGATCGCCCGTGGCATACGGCAAGAACTTCGCCGCGGCCGCACCCGGCAGCGCCGGCGACCGGGCCAGCGCCACCGCGCCGATGCCGGCCAGCGGAACGAGGCCGACGAGGACGGGGGTGATCAACCGGGCGACGACCGAGCGCCGCAACTTGAGCGCCTCCACACTCCACGTCGCCCCGAACCCCTCGGCCCACGACCAGCCGTCCGCGCGGCTTATCATGCCGCCCTCTGGCGCGTGTCGGCGTCCAGAACCATCGCGAAGAACCTCCGCTCGAGTTCGGTGTCCCCCGGTGCGAGGGCGCCTACCACCCGGCCGCCATGCACGACCACGATCCGGTCGGCGATGCGGGAGACCTCGTCCAGGTGGTGGCTGGAGACCAGGACGCCCGCACCGCTCGCGGCCAGCGCATGGATCACGTCCCGGACGATCACCACCCCCGCCGGGTCGAGCGCATTCGTCGGCTCATCCAGAATCAGCGCGCGCGGCGCATGGAGGGTGGCGCAGGCCACACCCAGCCGCTGCCAATTGCCGGCCGACAACGTGCCGGCCGCGCGTCCGGCCCAACCGGCGAGCAGGAACAGCTCGATCGCGGTCTCCGCAGCCTCGGCGGCACCGGCGCGATTCAGACCGTGCAGTCGGCCGGCCGCCACGAGGTTCTCACGCACCGTGAGTTCCCGGTACGCCAGCGGCGCCCCCAGGAACTGGCCGAAATACCGGCCCGCCGAAGCCGGCAGCCCGACCGGGTCGTGGCCCAGCACAGCCGCGGATCCCGCATCGGGGCGGAGCCTGCCGGCCAGCACCCGCAAAGCGGTGGTCTTGCCCGCACCATTGAGCCCCACGAGCGCGACCACCTCGCCTGCCGCGACGTCGATGTCGAAACCGGCAAGCGCCGACTGCCCACCGAACCGGTGCCGGACCGCCCGCAACGCCAGCGCGGTCACGATGTTGCTCCGACGGCGAGCAGAGCCAGTGCGCGGCGCACCAGCGTGTCGAGCTTGACGCCCTGATCCATCGCCGGCCAGGCGAGCAGCGCCGCCGAGATCGCACCCAGACAGGCCGCCGTCACCACCGCCGCGTCCGCCCGGTCCACCCCCTGATCGGCGAGCCTGTCCACGATCGCGTCCTGCGTTGCCTGCGTGGCCGCCGCCATCGCACCACGCAACTCGGGAACGCCCGCCACCACAGCAACCCGGCGACGAGTTGTCACGTCCTCCAACGGCGTGATCCCCTCCAGGGCAGCCAGAAAGCCACGACGGACCCGCTCAAGGGCAGACAGGCCGAGGGGCTGACCCGCCACGGCCTCGGCGATCAACGGATCATAGGGATCGGAAACCACCACCGAGTCCTTGGTCGGGAAGTGGCGAAAGAAGGTCATCGGGGTCACACCCGACGCGGCCGCGATCTGCGTGACCGTCGTCGCCCGGTAACCCTCCGCCTCGAACAGGGCCAGCGCTGCCGAGAGGATCCGGGCACGGGTCCGCTCCGCGCGGGTGGGCACAGAGCTCATTCTGAAATGTTAGTCACTAACATTCTGCCGGTCAAGTGCCGCTTCAAGCATCCACCTCAACCAGCGCCGGACCGAACCCTGACTACGTCTCAAGGGTCGTGATGTGACGATCGACGGGTTCGCCTACGGAAGGGTCGTCGGCCATTGCGGCCGCTGGCCTGAGCGCCCTGACGCGGCTTGGCTTCCCCATCGACCTCCCTCAGGTCTTTCTCGGCTCGGCCCGCCCTGCGGTCGACCCAGGCGGCCACGGTGGCCTCGATGTCACGCGGCATGGTGATCAGAGGAGGCCCGGCCGGGAGTTCATAACGGGCACGGATCACCCGCTCGTTGAACTGCTCGACCACTCGACGGACGGCCACCTCGTTCGACAGCTGATCGAGCTGCTCGTCCAGCGCGGCGTCGTCCTTGCGCAGTTGGACGGACGCCGGCAGCAGCACGAGCCCCTCCCGCTTCATGAGGCTCTTGAGCCACCAATCGGGGTCGTGACGGTCAGGCAGGTCGAGCGGCTTGCCACTGCCGGGCAGGTCATCGAACTCGCCGCGCTCGATCGCCCTGCGTATCTGCATGTCGGCGAGCAGCGCGATCACCACGTCCGTGTCGAACGCGAAGGCGGCGGGGTTGTAGAACGTGAGGGGCAGCTCCGGCTCCGTCATCAGGCCTCCCTTCCAGTTCTCCAGTCATCTGTATTATGTCATCTGTATTGGAAAACGAGGAGCCGGGATGCCCAAGCAGGTCGACCATCGCGAGCGACGCGAATCCATAGCTCATGCGCTGTGGACGATCGTCGACCGGCAGGGCTGGGCCAGAGCGTCCATGCGCGAGGTGGCCCGCGAAGCGGGAGTCTCCCTGGGGCACCTACAGCACTACTTCTCGTCCCGCGCGCAGATGCTGATCTTCGCGATGGACTTCGCCGCCGATCGGACGTCCGACCGGGTCACGCGAGGCATTGCCGCACTCGACCAACCTCCGCATCCTCGCGAGGTGCTGCGCGTGGTTCTCGTCGAGCGTCTCCCGCTCCAACCCGACGCTCGGGCAACCAGTCGGATGAACGCGGCCTACGTTCTCGAAGCGCTGCACGACCCGACGCTGCACCAGCAGGTTGCCGTCGGACTACGCGACGGGCGCGCCATGGTCGAACGCCTCATCCGACAGGCGATGGACCACGGGCAGATACCCCCGGACCGCGACCCGACGATCGAAACGGACCTGATTCTCGCGTTGACCGGCCTCGCACCGCTCCTCGAACTCAACGTCATCGAACCGCAGGCGGCGCTCGCCGCCATCGACCAGCACCTGGATCGACTCTTCCGTCCCGCGTCTTGACGGAACTGGGGACGTGCCCGGACGACCTCACCGCACCCCCCGGCATGCGCTCCCGGCGGTCGGCCGGAGGCCGGCGAGGAGCCTCAGCTGTCGGGGTGTTCGGGGAGGTGGAGTTCCAGGCGCGCTCCTCCGGCGGGAGAAACGCCCATCTTCGCTGACCCTCCGGTGTGTTGAGCCGCCTCGGCGATGATCGACAGACCCAGCCCGGCACCGCCGCTGTCGCGGCTGCGCGCGTCATCTCGACGCTCGAATCGGTGGAAGATGCGTTGCCGGTCCTCCTCGGGCACCCCTTCTCCGTCGTCATCGACACACAGTGCCACCCGGCCCTCGGCGGCACTGAGGGAAAACTCGATCCGGGAACGCGCATGGCGCCGTGCGTTCTCGGCAGCGTTGCGGACGGCTCGCACAAGAAGGCCCTCGTCGGCGAGCACGCGAGCCGGGCCGACCCTGGTGGTGTCCACGGCTACGCCGAGTGCGCGCAGCCGGTCCGCCTCGGCGAGCACGATGTCGTCGAGATCGACCTCTCGGCGATTGCGGGCGACGCCCTCGTCCAGCCGGGCCAGGAGCAGCAGGTCGTTGACGAGGCCGTTGAGCCGGTCGGCTTCAGAGTCCACGCTGCTCGCCAGCGACTCCAGGTCGGTGGCCCCGGGGTGAAGCAATGCGACCTGGGTGTGTTGCCGGATCGCGGCAACCGGCGATCGCAGCTCGTGCGAGGCGTCGGAGACGAACCGCCGTTGCGCGCGTTGCGAGGCCTCCAGTTTGTCGAGCATCTTGTTCATCGTTGAGGCCAGGCGGGCTACCTCATCGGTGCCACCCGGCGACTCGATGCGACGCGTCAGATCGTCCCCGACCGATTCCACGTCCCGACGAATGCGCTCGACAGGGTGCAAGGATCGTCCGACGACCACCCAGATCACGAGGGCGACGAAGGCGCTGGCGACCGGGACAGCGACGGTCATCAAGACGGTGGCCGCGCGAACGGCCTCGTCGGCGGAGTTCAACGGCCGCGCAACTACGACGTGGTGATTCAAACCGTTGATGGCGAGGCAGTCGGACCGCACGATGTGCCGGTCACCGTCGATCAGCACGATCTGGTCGCTGTCAGTGACCGGCAACGGGACGTGGCCTTCGGGTTCATCGGAGTCATCGTCGGCGACGGCGAGGACCTTGCCCTCGGTCTGCAGCTGGATGATGACGCCGTCGGGCTCGAGCGCCGGCAGCCTCCCCGCCGCTTCGGCGTCGGTCGCGATCTGTTCGGCCTGATTCCGGACGGCCTGTGACTCGACATTGAGGAGTGAGCGGTCAAGCAGCACGACGATGCCCACGGCGCCAAGGGAGAGGAAGAGGAATACCACGGCCGCTGTCGACGCCGTGATCCTGATCCGCAGCGAACGCTTCGGACCGCTAGCCACTGGGCACCAGCCGGTAGCCGGCTCCGCGGACCGTCTGGATGGTGTCGCGTCCGAAGGGCTTGTCGATTTTGGCGCGTAGATGGGCGATGTAGACCTCGACGATATTGGAATCGCCTTCGAAGTCCTCCCCCCAGACAGTGTCGAGAATGGTGATCTTGCTGTGCACCGCCCCGGCCTCGCGGGCCAGGAACGCCAGGACGGCGAACTCGCGCGCGGTCAGTTTGACCGGTGTCTGTCCGCGATGCACCTCGCGGGTGGCTGGATCGACGCGCAAGTCGCCCACCTGCCAGATGGTGGGACGTTCGGGCCGGCCTCGGCGGATCAGCGCTCGCAACCGTGCCATCAGCACCACATGTTCGGTGGGCTTGATGACGTAGTCGTCGGCACCTAGATCCAGGCCGTCGGCCTGATCCCACGAACCGTCCTTGGCGGTCAGCATGAGGATCGGCGTCCAGTTGCCCTCGTCTCGCAATGTCCGACAGACGGTGTAACCGCTCATGCCGGGCATCATCACGTCCAGGATGATCGCGTCATAACGCACCTCACGCGCCCGCCACATTCCGTCGACCCCGTTGTGTGCGAGGTCGACAGAGAAACCCTCCGCCTCCAACCCGCGCCTGAGGCCGTCGGCGAAGTTCGTCTCGTCGTCGACCACAAGAACACGCATGACAACTCCGCAATCTGCTAGGAGGGCCGGATGTGACTGCTGATTGCACGCCGCTGGTGGCTTGAAAGGAGTGGCCGTCCCGCACTCACACTAAGGCGCACCGGGGTGCCGGCGAGCGGCGAGTAGTCGAACGTCATGCGGCGATGACCCCCGTGCCCAACAGGATCAGTAGGACAGCACCGAGAAGGATCCGGTAGATCACGAAAGGCATGAAACTGTGACGGGAGATGTACCTCATCAGCCCAGCGATAACGGCAAGACCGACACCGAATGCGACAACGGTAGCAACGAGGGTTTCGCCCAT
This sequence comes from Micropruina sp., assembly GCA_018055925.1. Lineage (GTDB taxonomy): Bacteria > Actinomycetota > Actinomycetes > Propionibacteriales > Propionibacteriaceae > Micropruina. Next base: position 1,620 of record JAGPGQ010000062.1, on the reverse strand, counting down.
TCCATAGGCCGTGGAGCAACTCTCGACCACCGAATCGCAGGTGAGTGCCGAGTAGAGTTCGTAGGAACCACTGCCGAACACGGCCGGGACGGCCAGGAGGAACGCGTAGCGCGCAGCGGCGGGCCGGCTGTAGCCGAGGGCGAGCCCCATCGTGGTCGTTGCGCCGGAGCGGGAGACGCCCGGCACGAGAGCGAGCATCTGGGCGAGGCCGAACAGCAGTCCATGTGGGTAGGTCAGCTCGTTCAGCTCGCGCGTGCGTCGTCCGAGCTGGTCGGCGAGTCCCAGAAGAAGCCCGAACCCGATGAGGACGATTGCCACGAGCACCAACGACCGGAAGGTGTCACGGATGAGGTCCTGCAGCAGAAACCCGGCGACGGCGATGGGAACACTGCCGATGATGATCAGCCACCCCATGCGCACATCAGGGTCCTGTGCGGACAACGGGACGTGGCCTTCCGGCATGGCGGCCGATCCATGGGCAACTGGGACGCTCACACGACGACGCAGCACGGATGAAGACCACGCTCGAACGATACGAGTGAGGTCTTTCCAGAAGTAGAGAAGCACAGCAGCTTCGGTGCCGATCTGGGTAATCGCCGTGAAGGTTGCTCCGGGGTCGGTGGCGCTCGGCAGGAATTCTCCGACGATGCGCAGGTGCGCGCTGGAACTAATCGGGAGGAATTCGGTCAGTCCCTGGATGAGGCCCAGAAAGGCCGCTTCGAAGTAACTCATCGGAGGTCGTCCGGAAGCTTGTCCGGCTGAGCCACGGTGTTTGCCCCACCCGCGCAGGCATGTCCGCATGCCCGCAGGCCATACGACCCCTCCAGGCCCATGGCGCCCATCCGCCCGTCGAAGTCAGGGTCGGGTCCCACAGAGACAGACATGGCTCCTGCGCCGGCGGTGTTGGTGGTGTTGGCACGCACAAGTGCGGGCGTCGTTCGGCCGGTCAACATGAGGCTACCTGCAGCAAGGTGGGGGCGGCATGCCGCGAGAACCTACGCAGGGAAGGGCTGTGTCTCATGCTTCTCACCTTGTCGACCCGCCATGAACCGACTCTGAATGATCCTGAAGATTCGTTCAGGAACCGGTCGTCGGTCGCTTGGCCAGGTCGGTCGAGCTGACGATGACCGGGAGGGTGATGGCCAGCGGCGCGATCGGCGCCCAGCACGCGTCCGTTTCCTTCGAAAGCAGCGTCATACAGCCTCCATGGAGCGCCGATGCTGCTGGGCGATGCAGGCCGATGTCCGCGCTCACGGCCCGAGAAGCGCCAGCGGCACCACGGCTATGCCGTCGGGGCGACGGTAAGCGGTCGTGCCGGTCGTCATCACCATGAGGTCGGCAACCCGGTCAGGGAGTTGCTCGCGGAGCCACTTCAGGTGCCGGACAGTGGCATCAGTCACCTCGGGTGCCAGCTTGACCTCGATGCCGAGCAGTCGGCCGTCGACGCCCTGGACGACGAGGTCGACCTCGCGATCTCCTCCGGTGAGGCGCAGATGGCTCACCGATGCCTCCGCCGCTTGGGCCAGGACGCGAATTCCGAGAGTCACCAGTGACTCGAAGAGCGGGCCGACCATGTGCACGCCCGCGGCTCCGAGCAACGACTCCGCCGACAGGTTGAGC
>JAGPGQ010000277.1 GCA_018055925.1 Micropruina sp. | reverse complement strand
GGACGCCACGGCGTGCCGTCGGAGTTCATCGCGATGACCTTCTCGACCCAGGCCAGGCCGGCCAGGTTGTTCAGCACGATGTCGAACCGCTGCCGCGGCGAGGCGCCGAACGCGGTCGCGTTCCGCAACGCCACCGGGTGGAAGTTGTCGTCGGCCAGCTGCCACAGGTCGGCCTCGGTGAGCGCCTTGCACTTGGCGTAGGCGGTCTGCGGGTTGATCGGGCTGTTCTCGTCCACGATGCCCTCGGCGACGCCGTACACCGAGCAGCTGCTCATGTAGACGAAGCGCTCGACGCCGGCCGCCTTGGCGGTCTTGGCGACGTGCACCGAACCGCCGTGGTTGATGTCGTAGGTGATCTCACCGACCAGGTCACCGGTCGGGTCGTTGCTCAGCTCGGCCATGGCGACGACCGCGTCGACGCCCTCGAAATCGGCCTCGGTGAGCAGTCGCATGTCCTTCGAGATGGTCTGGGGAATGCTGCCCAGGCCGTCGTACAGCCAGCCGTTGCGGTAGAAGCCGGTATCGACGCCGACCACCTCGTGGCCGTCGGCGACGAGCGTCGGGGCGAGCAGACAGCCGAGGTAGCCGTCCGTGCCGGTCACGAGAATCTTCATCAGTTCCACACCTTCCAGGGCGCCGTTCCGCTGCGCCAGAGATCTTCAAGTTTGTTGCGGTCGTGCAGCGTGTCCATCGGCTGCCAGAAGCCCGGATGCTTCCAGGCGTTGAGCTCGCCGTCGAGGGCGAGTTGCTGCAGAGGTTCCTGCTCCCACACCGTGGCGTCGCCGTCGATGTAGTCCAGGACGTCGGGCTCGAGCACGAAGAATCCTCCGTTGACCCAGGCCCCGTCGCCGTCCGGCTTCTCCTTGAACCGGTTGATCTCGGTCTCGGCCGAGTTGAGCGAGATCGCGCCGAACCGGCCGGGCGGCTGCACGACGGTCATGGTGGCCTTGCGGCCCTGCTCCCGGTGGAACGCCACCGAGGCGCCGATGTCGACGTTGCTGACGCCGTCGCCGTAGGTGAAGCAGAACGACTCGCCGTCGAGGAACTCGCCCACCCGGCGGAGCCGTCCGCCGGTCATCGTGGACTCGCCGGTGTCGACGACGGTCACCCGCCAGGGCAGCGGCTGCCGCCGGTGGATGATCTGCTCACCGGTGGAGAGATCGAAGGTGACGTCCGCCGTCCGGGTGAAATACCCGGCGAACCATTCCTTGATCACCTCGCCCTTGTACCCGGCACAAACGACGAAGTCGTTGATTCCATGAGCGGAGTAGATGCTCATGATGTGCCACAGGATGGGCCGATTCCCGACCTCGACCATGGGCTTGGGCCGGGTTCCGGTCGCTTCGCTCAGCCGGGTTCCCAAACCCCCGGCAAGGATGACGGCCTTCATGCCGTCGCTCGCAAATGAATATTGGCATGCGTCATACGCACACTGAACTCCCCCCGAAGTTGCCGTGTCACAACCGCGCAAACCTCTCGTCTGCGCGGTGTCTGCTCACACCATACGCAGTTGGGGGATCAGTCTCAACTTGAGCGGGCCTTCCGGCGCGTTGACAACGGGATTGGATGGGTCGCAGTTTCATGAAGTGAGACCGGCCCGGATGCGATTGCGCCGACCGCCCGCCGCGCAATGTCCGTTCACAGGCTGGGCGCCGACTCGTGCAAGCTCCCGGCATTTGGGCCATCATGGGGCCCGACGGGGGAATGCGACGGGCACGAGGGAGCCGATGATCGAGGTTGACTATGCGCCGGGGACGACCCTCGGCGCGCGTGGCGCCGAACTGGCGGTGCTGGCCGATATCGGTTCCGGGGACCCACTGGCCCAGGAGTTGGTCACGTTGCTGAACCAGCCCGGCACCGGCATCCGCCAGGTCCTCGAGCTGCTGGCTCCCGGTGGGGTGCCGCGGGTGCAGGACTTCGCCGTCGCCGAGGCGATCGGGCCGTCCCGGACCAGGGTGGTGCTCCGCGGCTGGGCGGGCGTGCGCGCCGGCGAGTTGCGGCTGGAGGCCCGGGGCACGTGGCGGGGGAGCACGGTGAACGGGCCGGAGGTGGAGCTCTACGACGCCAGCGGGGTACCGCAGGCGAGGCATCACCGGCTGCAGACCGGCGTCGTGCGGGCGTCCGTGCTGCGGATCCGGCTGGAGGCCGCCGGGCCGTCCCGCGGGGCCGCGGGAGGGACGGGCGGGGCGAACGGTCCGCGCCGGGCGCTGCCGCCGTCGCAGCCGGACGACGAGCCCGCCGGCGACGGTTCGGCCGGAGGTGTGCTGCGGCTGGACAGCGGCGACGGCCTGGGTCTCGACCAGGACTACGTGCTGGGCGGCGAACCGGCGATCCCGGCGGACTGGAACCATCACCACTCCGACCCGGTGCTGGTGCACCTGAGCGGCGAGCGGATCTCGGGGCGGCATGCGACGATCAACGTCGATCGGTCGACCGTGCGCGTCACCGATCTCGGCTCCGAGCACGGCACGGAGGTGCTCTGCGGCGGCTCGGACGAGATCGTCCGGCTGGCCCCGCACGAGCCGTTCGAGATCGGGCCCGGCGACGTGGTGCGGCTCGGCGGCGAACGGACGGTGGCCTTCGACGCCCCCGCCCCGACCGACCGCTAGGCCGGCTCAGCCGGTGAACCCGGCGATCGCCGCGGGCACGTCGGTGAGGTTCCGGACGACGGCGTCGGCCAGGTCGTCGTCGCCGCCCTCGGGCAGGTAGCGCACCGCCCGCATTCCGGCCGCCTTGGCGGCGCGGATCCCGTTGCCGGTGTCCTCCACCACGACGCAGGCCCGGGTCGGCAGCCCGATCCGTCCGGCGGCGTGGATGAAGACGTCGGGGGCGGGCTTGCCGTTCGCCACCAGGTCGACGCAGCTGACCAGGCCGGCGAACCGCTCCTGCAGACCGAAGCGGGCCAGGGCCCGGTGGATGTAGCCCTCGCGGCCGGACGAGGCGATGGCGCTGCGCAGGTTCTCCCGCTGCGTCCACTCGATCAACTCGGCGGCGCCGGGCATCAGTTCGAGTCGTTGGTCGACCAGCTCATGGAAGATCTCCATGCCCTCCGCGACCAACGCCTCGGGGGTCGCGTCCAGGCCGAAGGTCTCGGCGTAGTAGCGGTAGCTGTCCACGTCCCGCATGCCCATCGCGGCGTTGGCGTGGGCCTGCGACAGCTCACCGCCGCCGTGCCGGGCGACGACGGTGCTCTCGGCGATGAAGTGCAGCGGCTCGGAGTCCACCACGACCCCGTCGAAATCGAAGATGACGCCGGCGATCGGGGTGCTCTCGGTCATACGGGATTCAGCTCCAGTTCTTCGGGCCGGACGATCCGGCGCGGTAGGTGTCCAGGGGTACCCGGCCGTCGCGCCAGGCGTCCAGCACCGGGGTGAGGATGCGCCAACAGTCCTCGGCGACGTCGTTGCGTACCGACAGTAGCGGGTCCGCGTCCATGATGTGGGCGAGGATCTCGCCGTAGGGCCGGACCGGGCTGTTGCCTAGGTCGGTGTGCAGGATCGTCTCCTCCAGGTCGAACTTGTCCAGGGCGCCGTTGGTGTTCAGCTTGATCTGCAGCACCTCGTCCGCCATGCCGATCACCACCACGTTGGGTTCGCCGAAGTTGTGGAAGCCGAGCGGCTGCCAGGCGGGCCGGAACACCACGATGATGCCGCGGAAGCCGTCGCCGAGGGCCTTGCCGCTGCGCAGCCGGATCGGGACCCCGTGCCAGCGGGCGTTGCGGATCTCGACGGTCACCTCGGCCAGGGTCTCGGTTCCCCGGCTGCCGTCCACGCCGGGCTCCGCGGTGTAGTCGGGCACGTCCCGGTCGTCGATCCGGCCGGCCAGGTAGCGGGCGCGCCGGGACGCCCCGACGGGGTCGTCGTCCCAGACCCGGGTGGCCCGCAGCACGTGCGCCTGCAGGTCGCGCAACTCGCGCGCCTCGATCCGGTTCGGCTCCTCCATGCACAGCAGGGCCATCACCAGCAGCAGGTGGCTCTGAATCATGTCCTTCAGGGCGCCGGAACCGTCGTAGTAGCCCGAACGGCCCTCCAGCGCCAGCATCTCGTCGGCGATGATCTCGATGCGTTCGATATTGCCGCGGTTCCACACCGGCTCGATCAGCCGATTCGTGAATCGCAGCCCCAGCAGGTTCAATACCGTCGACTTGCCGAGGAAATGGTCGACCCGGAACACGCGTTCCTCGGGGACGATCCGGGCCAGCAACTCATTGAACCGGCGGGCGCTTTGGAGGTCGGTGCCGAACGGTTTCTCGATGGCCAGGCTCAGATCGTCCGGCAGGGACAGTGTCGCCAGCGCCTCGCAGGTCATGAGCGATACGGCCGGGGGCAGCGCGAAGTACAACACGATCGGGCCGGACAGGCCCTCCAGCAGGGCGCGCAATTCGCCGGCGTCGGTGCAGTCGATCCGCAGGTAGCGCGTGTTCTCGAGCAGTCGCCGGGCGATCTTCGTCCGGCAGCCGCCCGTGGTCAGCGCCTCCGCCACCCGGTCGTGCCACTGCTCATCGGTGAGTTCGTTGGTGGCCGCGCCGACCAGCCGGACGCGGCGCTCCGGCTGGGCCTTCAGCAGGGTGCCCAGCCCGGGCAGCAGCAGCCGGTGGGTGAGATCCCCGGAGGCACCCAGAACCACCA
>JAGPGQ010000061.1:6640-16375 GCA_018055925.1 Micropruina sp. | reverse complement strand
CGCCGTCGCCGTGGTGTACCTGATCATGGTCGCCACGTTCGGATCGCTGCTGCAGCCGTTGATCCTGCTGGTGTCGATCCCGTTCGCGGCGACCGGCGCGCTCGGGTTGTCGCTGATCACCGACACCGCCCTCGGCATTCCCAGCATGATCGGACTGCTGATGCTGATCGGCATCGTGGTCACCAACGCCATCGTGCTGATCGACCTGATCAACCAGAGACGCACCTCCGGCTCGAACATCGAGCAATCGATCGCCGCCGGGGCCCGGCTGCGCGTCCGTCCGATCGTGATGACCGCGCTGGCCACCATCTTCGCGCTGGTGCCGATGGCGCTGGGCCTGACCGGTGGTGGGGTGTTCATCTCGAAGCCGCTCGCCATCGTGGTGATCGGCGGCCTGGTGTCGTCCACGCTGCTCACGTTGATCCTGGTGCCCGTGCTGTACGACCTGCTGGAGAACTGGCGGCAGAACCGGAGTGCCAGGCGCGGGGCGCGGCGTGCCGCACCACCCCCGGACGCCGAGGCGTCGGCGCCCCAGGAAGCCTGACCCTCCCCCGACGTCCCACCCGCCGGTCGTAGACCCCTGCCTAACTATCTCTGCCCTCCCGTCGACGGGAGGGCAGAGATAGTTAGGCAGGGCTTGAGCGGCTACTGGCCCGGGCGTCCCCGCGAGGCCCACAGGATCCGGATCGCGGTGCCGACCAGCCAGACATCGATCAGGGTCTGTCCGGGGAACAGCGCCGACACCGCCGGATTGCCGGTGATCGCCAGCAGCGGGGAGGCCACGCCGAAGGTCAGCAGGCCGAGGATGGCGAAGCCGGCGAGCACCCAGGCCGTCACCGTCCGGGCCTGCCGGGCGAGCTGGATCGCCAGCAGGGCGGCGGCCAGAGCAAGCAACGGCGTGGTGACCGTGGACAGCATCACGTGCGCGTCCGTCATCGGGGTCGGTCCCCCGGACGCCTGCGCCTCGTGCTCGCCACCGGCGAGCAGGTGCGGCACGGTCTCGACCGCACCCAGCGACCAGGTGACGATCACCGCCGTCAGCCACGGCCGCAGGCCCGGCCCGAACACCTCCGACCGGCGGAGCAGGACGAAGCCGGCCACCCCCACCAGCAGCCCGGCCAGGACGAGCAGGTGGGACAGGTTCCACAGCGGCGAGCCGAGCATCGAGGTCAGGGCCTCGTCCAACGTGTCGCCCGACCCGTGCGGGTGCAGCGCCCCGCCGGCGGCCATCGAGACGCCGGCCAGCGCCAGCAGGACGGCACCCACCCGGACCCCGGCTACGGGCGAGGCCCCCGGCTCGCCGGCCGCCGTCCCATGGGTGCGGGCCGCGGCGTCCACCCGGCTCACAGCGCACCCACCAGCGTGTTGTGGGTGGCGGCGATCCGCCACCGCCCGGCCGTGCGGACCAGGACGGACGTCGAGAGCGCGGCATGGGTGCCCCGCAGCGGCCCGCGCGGCGCGGTCAGCGTGTTCCGCGACACGGTCACGACGATCCCGTCGCCGAGTTCCCGGCTGCCGAGCAGCTCCATCCGGTTGACGCTGCCGGCGTGCGTGGTCGCGAAGATCGCCGCGTGCCCGTCCGCGATCGCGGGCCGGCCGACGGCGTAGTCCCCGCGGATGGTGACGAACGTCGCGTCCTGGGCGTAGGCGCCCGCGAAGCCCGGGCCGTCGCCGGCGTTCCAGGCGTGCTCCAGCTGCCGCAGCGTGTGCCGCGCGACCTCGTCCGGCGCGGGTGTGGTGATGGTGACCATCGATCCCCCTTTGAGTGAGTGCTCATCATTCATTGATGATTGCTCAGTTAATATATAGACGCTCGACGAAGTTGTACAGTGGCCACATGATGTGGGCGAGAACGAGAGCCGGACACCGATGAGCACGGACGGGGCCGGCCGCCCCTATCGCTCGGCGCTGCGCGAGGAACAGGCGGAGCAGACCCGGCTGCGCATCGCCCGGGCGGCTCGCGACCGATTCGTCGAACGCGGCTGGGCCGGCACCAGCGTGCGGTCCGTCGCGGTGGCGGCGGGCGTCTCCGAGGCGACCGTGTACGCGGCCTACGGCAGCAAGGCCGGGTTGGCCGTCGCCCTGGTGGACAACGCCGACACTGACGCCGACACCACCCGGGTGATCGCCGAACTCGACGCCGCGACCGGCGACCCGCGGGGTCAACTGGCCGCCTTGGTCGCCTTCGACCGACGACTGTTCGAGAACGCCGGCGACGTCATCCGGGTCATCGCGGAGGGACGACGCAACGAACCGGCGCTCGCCGCCGCCTATGCCGAGGGACGGGGCCGCGGCGACCGCAACCGCCGCGCCGTGCTCGAGACCTGGCCAAGCTCGACCTTCCGATCCGGGGTGACCCCGGACCGGGCGCTCGACGTCTACGCCCTCACCATCTCGATCGAGACCTACGAGATCGCCGTCCTGGAACGCGGCTGGACGGCGGACGCCGTCGAGGACTGGTGGCGCGACTCCCTCGGCGAAGCCATCCTGGCCGCTCCCTGACCCCGGCGACTCGTCCTGGCTCGATGGGGCTCGCCGAGTTCGGCGAGTCCTGGTGAGTTGGACGAGCGGTTCCGTCGTCCTGGGCAGGCCCGGACCCGACTGACGGCCGGGCATACGCTGCTGACTGCCGGAAACACCGACGATGGGGACGAGCGGGTCATGTGGTTGCTGTATGCGTTCGGCTCCGCCGTGTTCGCCGGGTTGACCGCGATCCTGGCCAAGGTCGGCGTCACCACCACTCCGTCGCACCTGGCGACCGCGATCCGCACCGGAGTGGTGCTGGTCTTCGCCTGGCTGGTGGTGTTCCTGGTCGGATCGCAGACCACCCTGCCGAGCCTGTCGACGGCCACCGTGTTGTACCTGATGCTCTCCGGACTGGCCACCGGGGCCTCCTGGCTGTGCTACTTCCGGGCGCTGCACCTTGCCGACGTCAACCAGGTGACCCCGATCGACAAGTCCAGCGTCGTGCTGACCGTGCTGCTGGCGATCGTGGTGTTCGGTGAGACCGAGAGCCTGGCCGCACGGCTGGGCGGCATCGCGGTGATCACGGCCGGCACGTACCTGATGATCGAACGCCGACCGGCGACGCCGGGCCGCGAACCGGCCGGCCGGGCCTGGCTGTGGTACGCGCTCGGATCGGCGGTGCTCGCCGCCCTCACCGCGATCCTCGGCAAGGTGGGCATCGCCGACGTCGAGTCGAACCTGGGCACCGCGATCCGCACCGTGGTGGTGCTGGTGATGGCCTGCATCGTGGCCGTGGTGAGCCGGGAACACACGCGTTGGCGGTCCGTTTCGCGCCGCGAACTGGTGTTCATCGTGTTGTCGGGGGTCGCCACCGGGGCGTCCTGGCTGTGCTACTTCCGGGCCCTGCAGGACGGGCCGGCCAGTGTGGTGGTGCCGATCGACAAGACCAGCATCGTCGTGACGGTGGCGTTCGCCTGGCTGTTCCTCGGCGAACGGCTGACCCGCCGAGGGGTCCTCGGGCTCCTGCTGATCGTCGCCGGCACCCTGCTCATGCTGGTGTAGGAACCGAGGCGGAGATCCCGGCGTTCGCCGGGATGACGCGGCGGTTCGTGCAGACTCGTAACCTCCCGTCATCCCGGGCCTGCCCCGGGATCCCCGTCGCCGACCGTCCCGATGGAGATCCCGACGTTCGCCGGACGCGGCGGTTCGTGCCGCCTCGCAACTCCCGTCATCCCGGGCCTGCCCCGGGATCCCCGTCGCCGACCGTCCCGATGGAGATCCCGGCACTCGCCGGGATGACGCGGCGGTTCGTGCCGACTCGCATCCTCCGGGGTTGACCATTTCCGCCCGACGCTCGATACGGTCTGCTCGATGACTGCCGATTCTCTGGATCTCGACGGGCTGATTCGCCGGGTACGCCGCGTCCCCGTCGACGGCCGGACGACGTCCGCTCCGACCGGCGCGGGCACGGTCGATCTCCGGGTGCGTGACGGCGTGGTGACCGAGGTCGCGCCTCGGCTGGTCCCCGTCCCGGAGGACGCGTTCGTCCACGACGCCGAGGGACGCTGGGCGATCCCCGGCCTGTGGGACCAGCACGTCCACCTCGGCCAGTGGGCGGCCACCCTGACCAGGCTGGACATGTCCGGCACGGCGAGCGCCGCGGAGGCCGTCGACCGGGTCCGCGCCCACCTGTCCACCCTGAGCGACCCGGACGAGGCGGTGATCGGGTTCGGGCACCGTTCGGCGGTCTGGGACGAGCCGGCCACGGTCGCCGGGCTGGACGCGGTCTCGGGGGATCGTCCGGTGGCGCTGATCTCCGGCGACGCCCACAACGGCTGGCTGAACTCCGCGGCCCAGCGGTTTCTGGACGTCCCGCCGACCGGCGGCCCGCTCACCGAGAACGACTGGTTCGCGGTCCTCCCCCGGGTCACCGACCTGCCCGGGATCACCGCCCGCGAGTCCGGCGGCTATCGCGTCGCCCTGCGCCGGGCGGCCGCCGCGGGCGTGGTCGGCGTGGTCGACTTCGACTTCGGGGATCCGCTCAGCGGCTGGACGGAGCGGTTCGGCCCCGGCTACGACACTCTGCGGGTGCGGGTCGCCACCTACCCCGACACCCTGAACGCCGTGCTCGGCGCCGGCCTGCGCACCGGCGACCCGATCCCCGGTTGTGCCGGCCTGGTGACGATGGGGCCGCTGAAGATCATCTCGGACGGCTCCCTGAACACCCGGACGGCGCACTGCCACGAGCCGTACGCCGACGCCCCGGACGGCTCCCGCGGGGCGTCCAACGTGAGCCCCGACGTCCTCGGCGAATGGTTCACCCGGGCGAGGGCCGGCGGCCTGCGGGTGGCGATCCACGCGATCGGCGACGCCGCCGCGAGCACCGCGCTGGACGTGTTCGCCGCCACCGGGGCGCGGGGTTCGATCGAGCACGTCCAGCTGATCACGGTGGCCGACATCGCCCGGATGGCCCGGCTCGGGGTCGCGGCCAGCGTCCAGCCGGCGCACCTGCTCGACGACCGGGACGTGACCATGCTCTGCTGGCCCGACCGGGCGGAGCGGTGCTTCGCGCTCGGCTCGATGCGGCGTGCCGGCGTCGAACTGCGCCTCGGTTCGGACGCCCCGGTCTCACCGCTGGACCCGTGGTTGGCCATGGCCGCCGCGGTGCACCGCACCGCCGACGACCGTCCGGCCTGGACGCCGTCGGAGGCGCTCACCCCCGCCCAGGCACTGGCCGCCTCCACCGATGGCCAGGGCACCCTGGGCGTCGGCAGCCGGGCCGACATCGTGCTGTTGGACGCCGATCCCCTGGCCCACGAGCAGCCGGCCGAGGCGGCCGTCGGCCTGCGGTCCATGCCGGTCGCGGCCACCTTCGCGGGCGGTCGTCCGGTGTTCCTGAGATGACCCCGATCCACACCGGACGCGCATCCGGCGTGATCCCAATCACATCGGACGTGATCTACCACACATCGGACGCGAGACGGTTCCTCCGACGCTGTCTCCGCGAGGGCGACTCGGGCTAGGCTGCGACCACAGTCAGTGTCGACCTAGGAGACCCCGAATGGCAGAGAGCTTGATCGAGAAGGCCCTACAGACCGCGACCGACACCAAGGCAATCGAGGTGGGCCGAGGCGTCGTCAGCCGCACGGGCGAGGTGTTCGCCCGATTGTTCCCCGGCAAGGCGGCGATCATCGTCGCCGACGAGAACACCTGGGGCGTCGCCGGCGAGCAGACCGCCGCATCGCTGACCGCCGCGGGCGTGGAGCAACTCAAGCCCTACATCTTCCCCGGCAAGCCCACCCTCTACGCCAGCTACGACAACATCGAAATCATCCGTGAGGTGCTGCGCGACATCGACGCCGTTCCCGTCGCGGTGTCGTCAGGCACCCTGAACGACATCGTGAAGCGCGCCGCCGCCGAACTCGACCGGCCCTACATCTGCGTCGGCACCGCCGCCTCGATGGACGGCTACGCGTCGTTCGGCGCGTCCATCACCAAGGACGGCTTCAAGCAGACCCTGAGCTGCCCGGCCCCGGCGGCGGTGGTCGCCGACCTCGACATCATGGCGGAGGCCCCGCTGCGGCTGACCGCGACCGGCTTCGGCGACCTGATCGAGAAGGTGCCGGCCGGCGCCGACTGGATCATCGCCGACGCGCTCGGCATCGAGCACATCGACCCCTACGTGTGGGACCTGGTGCAGGGCCCGCTGCGCTCGGCGCTCTCCGATCCGCAGGGCTGCAAGGACGGCAAGCCCGACTCGCTGACCGGTCTGGCCGAGGGCCTGATCATGTCGGGCCTGGCGATGCAGGCGTTCGCGTCGTCGCGTCCCGCCTCGGGCGGCGGCCACCACTTCAGCCACCTGTGGGAGATGGAGCACTACGGGCTCGACTGGGACCCGCCGCTGTCGCACGGGTTCAAGGTCGGCCTGGGCACGGTGTCGGTGGCCGCGCTGTACGAGGTGATGCTGTCCAAGGACATCCCGGCGATGATCGACATCGACGCCGCGGTCGCCGCCTGGCCCAGCTGGGAGGAGCAGGAGGCGAAGGTGCGGGCCGCCATGCGTCCCGACCTGCACGATCAGGCGATCGCCCAGACCAAGGGCAAGTACGTGGACGCGGACGCGCTGCGCGCCCGGTTGGAGTTGTTCGTCCAGAAGTGGCCCGAGATCGAGCCCCGCATCCGGGCGCAGGTGCTGCCGGCCGCCGAACTGCAGGAGAAGCTCGACACCATCGGCGCGATCACCCACCCGAACCAGATCAACATGCCCTGGGACCGGTTCCGGGACACCTACCACCGGGCGCGGTGGATCCGGAGCCGCTACGTGCTGACCGACCTGCTCACCGAGGCCAACATCATCGACCCGCTGGTCGACGAGCTGTTCGAGCCCGGCGGCTACTGGGCCGGTCGCGCCTGAGCGGAGCCGTGGCGTCCGACCCGGACGCCAACATCGAAAGCCACACCGCGACGAGGCGGTGCAAAAGGGCCGCGAAGGTGCGGCCTGAATAAGGAAAGGAAGGGCATTTGATGCCAGGCGACAAGTACGTGTGCGGAATCGATTACGGCACTCTCTCGGGGCGGGCGATCATCGTCCGGGTCAGTGACGGAAAAGAAATGGGCACCGCGGTACACGAGTACCGCCACGCCGTGATGGACCGCACGCTGACCGCCCATAAGGACGAGGTGCTGCCGCCGGAGTTCGCCCTGCAGTACCCCGAGGATTACATCGAGGTGTTGAAGGTCGCGGTTCCCGAGGCGATCCGCGAGTCCGGGGTCGATCCGGCCGACATCATCGGTGTCGGCACCGACTTCACCTCGGCCACCGTGATGCCGACCAATGAGAACGGCTGGCCGCTGTGCCAGTGGCAGGAGTTCGCCGGACGTCCGCACGCCTACGTGAAGCTGTGGAAGCATCACGGCGGCCAGGCCGAGGCCGACCAGATCATCGAACTGGCCCGCAAGCGCGGCGAGAAGTGGCTCACCCGCTACGGCGACACGCTCTCCTCGGAGTTCATGCTGCCGAAGCTGCTCGAGACGTTCCACAAGGACCGCGAGATCTACGACCGGATGACCTACTTCGTGGACGCCGTCGACTGGATCGTGTGGATGCTCACCGGCACGTACGTCCGCTCGGCCGGCGCGACCGGTTACAAGGCCCTCTATCAGGACGGGAAGTTCCCCTCGAAGGACTTCTTCGCCGAACTCGATCCCGAGTTCGCGGACGCGTTCGACAAGTTGGACGCCCCGGTCGCCCAGCTGGGCGACAAGGCCGGCGAGGTCACCGAGGAGGCCGCGGCCTGGACGGGCCTGAAGGCCGGCACCCCGGTCTCGGTGGGCAACATCGACGCCCACGTCGCCACCCCGGCGGTGAAGGGCGTAGAGAACGGCCAGCTGACCGCGAGCCTGGGCACCTCGGCGGTGTACGTGGTGTCGGGTCCGGAGCTGCGCGAGGTGCCGGGCATGTTCGGCGTCGTCGACGGCGGCCTGGTCAAGGGAGCCTGGGGCTTCGAGGCCGGCCAGTCGGCGGTGGGCGACATCTTCGCCTGGTTCATCAAGAACTGCGTGCCGGAGTCCTACCAGGACGAGGCCGACGGCCGGGGCATCTCGCTGCACCAGCTGCTCACCGAGAAGGCCGCGGAGCAGGAGATCGGCCAGCACGGTCTGGTCGCCCTCGACTGGCACAACGGCAACCGGTCGATCCTGGTGGACACCAACCTGTCGGGCATGATCATCGGCCAGACGCTGACCACCACTCCGGAGGACCAGTACCGGGCGCTGCTCGAGGCGACCGCGTTCGGCTTCCGGACGATCATCGAGTCGTTCACCGAGAACGGGGTCGAGATCACCGAGGTGATCGCGGCGGGCGGTCTGCTGAAGAACAAGTTCCTGATGCAGATGTACTCCGACGTGACCCGCAAGCCGCTGTCGGTGGCCGACACCGGCTACGCCGGCTCGCTCGGATCGGCGATCCACGGTGCGGTGGCGGCCGGGGCCTACCCCGACGTGCACACCGCCGCCGAGGCGATGGGCAAGAAGATCCCCAACGTCTACACGCCGAACGAGGACGCGTCCGCCCAGTACGACAAGCTGTACGCCGAGTACAAGCAGCTGCACGACTTCTTCGGCCGTGGCGGCAACAAGGTGATGTACCGGCTGAAGGATCTCAAGCGCGAAGCCATGGCCCGCAAGCACGGCTGATCGCGACCACTCCACCAGGAAGGAAGAGGACCACCGATGACGATCCGCTTGGCTGAACTACCGGACGAGGTTCAGGCCGCCGTGCACCAGGCACGGGTGGAGGTTGCCGCGTTGCACGCGGAGTTGACCAGGTACGAGTTGGTGGTCTGGACCGCCGGGAACGTGTCCGCACGCGTTCCCGGCGCCGACCTGATGGTGATCAAGCCGTCGGGGGTGTCCTACGACGAGTTGACCGCGGACACGATCGTGGTCTGCACCCTCGACGGCGAGAAGATCGACGACGGCACGCCGGAGAAGCTGACCCCGTCGTCCGACACCGCGGCGCACGCTTACGTGTACCGGCACATGCCCGAGGTCGGCGGGGTCACGCACACGCACTCCACCTATGCGACCGCCTGGGCGGCGCGAGGCGAGGAGATCCCGTGCGTGCTCACCATGATGGGCGACGAGTTCGGCGGACCGATCCCGGTGGGTCCGTTCGCCATCATCGGCGACGACTCGATCGGACGCGGCATCGTCGAGACGCTGCGGGAGTCCCGCTCCCCCGCCGTCCTGATGCAGAACCACGGACCGTTCACCATCGGCGCCACCGCGGAGGCGTCGGTCAAGGCCGCGGTGATGTGCGAGGAGGTGGCCCGGACCGTGCACATGACGTTGCAGCTGGGCAAGCCGATCCCGATCGAGCAGGAGTTGATCGACCGGCTGTTCGACCGCTACCAGAACGTGTACGGGCAGCACTGACACACCACGAGGCCGGCGGGACCCGATGCACCGGGTCCGGCCGGTCTCGCAATTGTCTGGATCGGGAGGAGCGCGCCGTCCCGGGAGAGATCCCGGCGTACGCCGGGATGACGGGACGAGCCAACCCGTTCGTCATCCCGGGCCTCCCACCACCGGCACCCCGCCAGGATGACTGGACGGGAGACACCACTGCGTCATCCCGGGCTCGACCCGGGATCTCCCTCCGGGCTGGGGCGCACGTTCAGAGGAGACAACCACGTCGTCATCCCGGGCCCGACCCGGGATCTCCCTCCGGGCTGGGCGCACGTTCAGAGGAGACAACCACGTCGTCAT
>JAGPGQ010000061.1:1672-6540 GCA_018055925.1 Micropruina sp. | reverse complement strand
GCCATGGCGGTGTAGAACACGGCGTTGAGGTCGGCGGCATCGGCGTCGTGCACCGTCCACAGCGTGCTGATGCAGCGGGCGGCGCCGGCCGCGAGCGCCGCCCCGCGCAGGCCGAGATGGCCGCCGTCGGCGTAGTCGACCGCCCCGGCTCCGGTCTCGCAGCCGGACAGCACCACGAGTTCGGTGCCGGACAACTCCAGCAGGCCGAGTTCGACCGCCGAGATCATCCCGTTGCCCACCTCGTCCGGGGTGTCGAGGCCGGTCAGCCAGGCGTTGAAGCCCGCGAGCTGCAGGACCGAACGCGACAGCGGAGACCGTGGCCCGATGGACTCCAGCCACTCGACCCGGCGCCGGTGCACCGCGTCCGGCCCGTCGGGTTGCTCCCGGGCGCGCACCCAGCCGAGGTCATGATTCTCCTCGGTCACCACGGCCGGCCCGGCGTGCCGGATCACGTGGGAGCGCGGTTCGCTCTGCTCGCGCAGGCTGCCGATCGCGTCGATGAAGGTGCCGTGCGTGGCCAGATGCAGCACCCGGGGACGCCGCACGGCCAGCAACGCCCGCCGGGTGGCGTCACCGCCGACGCGATAGGTTCCGCCGATCGCCCGGACGACGTGCATCGCCTCGGCCGCGGTGCGCGGCAGACCCGCCGCGCGGCCGCGCACGGGAAAGTCGACCAGGCCGACGATCCCCCGGTCGAAATCGGGATCGGCGAACACCACCGGACGGCCCGCGGCGACGTCCCGGGACGGCTCCGGCGCACCGGTGACCAGCCGCCGCCCGCTCGGCACCAGGGTGACCAGGTGGCGTTCGATCAGGTCGCGGCCGTCGGCGTCCGGCCATGCCCCGAACGGCACGCCCGCCCACACCCCGGTGGGCGCGATCAGGATCCGGTCGCGGACGGTGTCGCCCAGCAGGTCGAGGCCGGCCGGGTCGAGCCCGCGCCGGGCGGCGCCGACATGCGGTGGCCGGCTCAGTTCCTCGGTCAGCGCGCGCAGCCGGCCGTCCACCTCGCCCACCTCACCCAGGTCGCGGTAGCCGACCGGCCCGGTGGAACGGACGTCGAACACCACGTACCGGCACTCCCCGCCCGGCCGGCGCACGGTGGCGATCTCCAGCAGCTGGACGCCGCCGCCCAGCCGAGCACGGAGGTCGTCGAGACCGACCCGGGGCAGCCGGAGCCGGTCCGCCCCGTCGCGGAACAGGCGCGCCTCGGCGTCGTTGAGGGCACGTTCGGTCCTTTCGTAACGCTGTCGCGCCTCGCGGATCGAGCCGGTGAGATCGCCGCCCAGATCCAGGTGCGCCAGGTCGGCACGCAACCGCCGGACCTCCTCGAACAGTGCGCCACCGGACTCCGACCGCCGGGCGTGCAGCCACGCGGATCCCTCTCGCTCGGCCAGCAGGCCCTTGCGGTTCAGCACCAGTTCGTAGAGCCAGTCGGCTGCGATCCCACTGGGCTCCCGGGGTAGGCAGGCCCCCAGCACCAGTTCCGCCCGCTGGGCGAACGACCGGAACCGATGCCTGATTTCCGCCTGCGAGCCGCTCGCCAGCAACCCCTCCAGCAGCCACGAGTCGAGGCCGGCCAGGTCGGCGGCCACCCGACCGGCGAGCTCGTCGTCGCCCGCGACGGCGGCGGCCGTCACCAACATGGCCAACCCGGCGGCCTGCGCCACCCCCATCGAGACCGTCGGCGCCAGGTGGGTGAACCACCGGCCCATCAGTTGCGCCGCCTCGTCCGGACGGCCGCGGTCGAGCAGCACCTCGCCGCGCAGCGCGGCCACCGACCAGGCCGTGGCCGCCGAGACCGGCAGCCGCAGCGCCTCCTCCAGGGCCGTGCTGCTGAGCCGGTCGCGTTGTGCCTCATCGGCGCGCAGTTCGGCGGCGTCCGCCCGGTTCAGCAGGCAGATGACGTAGTCCTCGGCGGTTTCGGGCAACCCTTCCTGGAACAGCTCGGTGGCGCGCGCGAAGTACTCCTCGGCCCGGCGGAGATGTTCGTCGGTGACGCCGTTGACGAGATCGGCGTCGATCCACAACGGTCCGGCCCGCCGGGCCAGCTCGGTCTCCAACCGGCCCAGGTTGTCCAGGGTCACGGCCAGCGATCCGGCGTCCTGCTCGAGACCGTCCACCTCGAGGGAGGCGATCAGGTCGGCCAGCGCCTGCGTCAGGTCGCCCCGCTCCTGCCGCACCAGACCCAGGTTGTTCAGCAACGTGGAGACCAGCGCGGGATCGACGCCGGAGACGGCCCCCACCTCGGCCAACGCGTCCAGCAGCGCCACCTCGGCCGCGTCCAGTTCGCCGTGCTGCCGCAGCAGGTCACCGTGCAACGTGGCCACCGCCGCCCGCGGCTCGGCGCCCACGCCGTGCTCGGCCGCCAGCCGGCGGGACTCGTCGAGCAGGTTGATCGCCTGCGCCGTCCGTCCCCGGCGATGCCACTCCCGCGCCACCCCGCGCAGCGGCCCGTTCAGCCCGCCCTCCAGGTACGCGGCCAGTGCCAGGTCGGCCGCGGCCAGCATCACCTCGTCGGCCGCGGGATCGGACGCCGCGACGCCGTGCCAGGCCAGCCGCGACAGCTCGACCAGCGCCTGCACCACCTCGTCCTCGGATCGCGGGTCACAGGAGCGCGCCGCGCCGAGCGCCTCGCGGATCAGCTCGGACGGGGGCTGGGGTTGCCCGGTGGCGGCGTCCATGGTTCGTCGCAGGGTCTCGTACCAGTGGTCGGTCATCGTCGTCCCATCATCACCGAGGCCATCCTGCGGAGCATCGCCACGAAGACGAGTGCCCACACGATGACCGCCACCATCAGGGCACCGTCCCCGATGGCCTCGACGAGCGGCAGCCGGTCCACCCGTCCGAGGTTGATCGAGGCGACCGCGAACATGCCGACCGGGAAGACGATCGACCACAGGGTCGGCACGTAGCGCAGCGGGACCCGATGGACGAAGTGCCGCCACACGCCGGCACCGACCAGCACCGGGATCAGCCACACGCAGAAGCTCCAGAACACCACCACGGTGCCGGCGATCAGGTTGCGGGTGGCGTCCACCATCGGCGTGGACTGCATGGCGACGATGTTCGTGCCGGCCACCACCGCGATCGCCATGGCCCCCATCGCGACCCAGTACGGCGGCTCGAGGTCGCGGGCGGTGATGCCGTAGTGGATGATCCGCAGCAGCACCAGCATCGCGACGCCGGCGTAGAGCACCACCCCGACCGACCAGGACAGCACGGCCAGGATGCCCACCCAACGGGCACCGGCGGGTAGGTGGGGCTGCGCCTGCGCCATGCCGATCGCCAGGGACTGGCTGGCCACCGCCCAGATGAACCAGGTGCCGTTGGTGCGGGCCAGGATCGGTTTGCCGTCGCGGGTCATGAACACCTGCCACGGCAGCACGTAGCCGAACACGAACCAGAGCACGGCGGCGAAGAAGAACAGCGGCATGGCCAGGCCGGTCAGGCCCTGCTGGACGAGCCGGACGGCCAGCACGTCGGTGCCGGCAACGACGGTGAAGTAGGCGAACGCCATCTCGGGTCCGCGCAGGTCGGCCAGCATCTGTTCGCGGTAGCGGACCGCACGCCACAGGTACAGGACCCACAGCACGGCGTAGCTGACTCCGGCAACCACCAGCAACGCCAGCGAGGCCTGGGCAAAGCCGGTGAGGTGCAGCCCGATGGACACGATCCCGGTGCCCATCACCAGCGCGAAGTAGCCGGGCGACAGGTGGGCGAGCGCGTCCTGGAACGCCGGGACGGACGCTCGCCCGGCCGCTGTCATGGACGGCTCCCGGGAGCGTGCATCGCCGTCATGAACAGCAAGGTAGCAACGCGGAATCGCCCACGGTGCCGAACCGGCTATTCGGCGGGCTTCACCCACTCCGCCGATCGACACGTTGTCCGGGCCTCACTTCCGATCGCCGGCGAGCATGCCGAAGACCACGGTGTCGGTCCATTCGCCCTTGCACCACCAGTCCTGCCGCAGGTGCGCCTCGTGCCGCATACCCGCACTACGGGCGAGCCGGGCCGAGGCGGTGTTGCGCCCGTCCATCTGGGCGGCGACCCGATGCACCCGGTAGTGGTCGAAGGCGAGCGCCAGCACGGCCTTCACGGCCTCGGTGGCGAATCCACGGCCGCCGTGCTCCGGGTCGAGCACCCAGCCGATCTCCGCCACCCGCCGTTCCCGGTCGGTGAACCACAGGGCGACGTCGCCGATCGGGGTCCCGCCGTGTTCGATCACCAGGGCGAGCGCGCCGGGCTCCTCGTCCAGGCCGGTCCGCGGCAGCCGTTCGGCGATCTTCTTCCGGGCGGTCTCGATCGTCCAGGGTTCCTCGAGCAGGTACCGCGCCACGTCCGGGCGGGAGTAGATCCGATGCAGCCAGTCGACGTCCGCCGCGACGTGGGTCCGCAGGACGAGCCGGTCGGTGCGCAGGGGGAAGGCGGACGAGTTCATGCCCGCACGTTAGCCGGGTCACCCGCAAAGGACCTGCCACCCCGGCCGGCCCGGGCTGGTCGTCACTCCGGCGGGCCGTCCGCTGGTGGATTGGGCGATCTCGACATCGCCGTCCAGTGCAGGGAAACCCCCGCCGATCTCGCGTCGTGACCCGAAATCCCGTAGCTATCCCTTGATCCGACGGCGATGTCGAGATCGCCGAACCCCCGAGAGGGACGGCCTCCCCGCGGGCGCTGCTGGCGAATGGGGGGAGGCGATATCCGGCTACGGTCGGCGCATCCTGACCGCAACCCCCGGTAAGCGATCTCGACATCGCCGTCCAGTGCAGGGAAACCCCCGCCGATCTCGCGTCGTGACCCGAAATCCCGTAGCTATCCCTTGATCCGACGGCGATGTCGAGATCGCCGAACCCCCGAGAGGGACGGCC
>JAGPGQ010000061.1:0-1572 GCA_018055925.1 Micropruina sp. | reverse complement strand
TCCCCGCGGGCGCTGCTGGCGAATGGGGGGAGGCGATATCCGGCCTCGGTCGGCGCATCCTGACCGCAACCCCCATTAGCGATCTCGACATCGCCGTCCGGTGGAGGGAAACCCCCGCCGATCTCACGTCGTAACCCGAAATCCCGTAGACATCCCTTGATCCGACAGCGATGTCGAGATCGCCGAAACCCCCGAGAGGGACGCCTCTGCCCGCAGCCTCGCACGGCAGTGGTGCGAGGGTGCGGGTCGTCTGCAGCTGCCCGGTCCGGGCGCGTGCGGAGATCCCGGCCTCGCCGGGATGAGGGAAAGACCGCAACCACGGAAAAGACCGGAACCACGGAAAGACCGGGATGACGGAAAGACCGGGATGACGGAAAGACCTACGGGTCAAGGCCGGGCGGCCCGGGTGCCGGCCCTCAGGCGCCGACCCGGATCAGCTTCTTGTTGACGAACTCGTCGGCGGCCAGCAGGCCCAACTCGCGTCCGGTGCCGCTGCGCTTGATGCCGCCGAAGGGCAGCGCCGGCTCGTCGGCGAGCACCAGGTTGATGTAGACCATGCCGGCCTCGATCTTGTCGGCGACCCGCTCGGCCTGCGCCGCGTCCGTGGTGAAGACGTAGGAGCCGAGACCGAACTGGGTGGCGTTGGCGACCTCGACGGCCTCGTCCTCGCCGGCGACCCGGTAGACCACCCCGACCGGGCCGAAGAACTCCTCGCGGTAGGCGTCCATCTCGGACGTGACGCCGGTGAGCACCGTCGGCGGGAAGAACGCCCCGTCCCGGACGCCGCCGGTGACCAGCGTGGCACCCTGGCCGACCGCGGCGTCGACCTGGCGCTGCAGGCGTTCGGCGGCCGTCAGGGACGAGAGCGGGCCGAGCACGGTGTCGTCGGCGAACGGGTCGCCCACCGTCGCCGCCGTCATGGCCGCGGTGAACTTGTCCAGGAACTCCTCGTACAGGCCGTCGACCACGATGAAGCGCTTCGCGGCGTTGCAGGACTGTCCGGTGTTGTCCAGCCGGGCCTCGACGGCGGCCTGGACGGTGGCGTCCAGGTCGGAGGTGCTGAGCAGGATGAACGGATCGGAGCCGCCCAACTCGAGGACGACCTTCTTCAGGTGCCGGCCGGCGACCTCGGCGACGGCGGCGCCGGCGCGTTCGGAGCCGGTGACCGAGACGCCCTGCACGCGCGGATCGGCGATCACGGCCGCCGCCTGGTCGTTGGTCAGCCGCAGGTCGGCGTAGGCGCCGGCGGGGAACCCGGCGTCGGTGTAGATCTGGGCGATCGCGGCCGCCGACTCGGGGCATTGCGGCGCGTGCTTGAGCAGGATGGTGTTGCCGATCGCCAGGTTCGGCGCCGCGAAGCGGGCGACCTGGTAGTAGGGGAAGTTCCACGGCATGATCCCGAGCAGCACGCCCAGCGGCGAGCGGCGGATCACCGCGGTGCCGTCGCCGTCGATCGACAGCGGCTGGTCGGCGGTCATGTCGTCAACGTGGTCGGCGTTGTACTCGGTGATGTCGGCGGCGAAGTCCACCTCGCCCAGGGCGGCCGCCAGCGGCTTGCCCATCTCGCGGACG
>JAGPGQ010000060.1 GCA_018055925.1 Micropruina sp. | reverse complement strand
GGTCGGGACGTTCGCGCACCTCGGAATTCGCCGTCGAGGGCGTGACGGACCTGCGCTGGCTCTCCGGCGGACGCGTCCTGGCCGAACGGGCCTCGCTGACCTCGGCCGGCGCCACCAACGAGAGCCTCGCCGTGACCCGCTGGGACCCGGACCGGGGCGCCTGCGTCACCGACTACGTCGACAACGACGGGAACGCCGGCCACTACCGGATCGGGCTGGACGGGGATCGCCTGACCATCGACTGGCCCGACTTTCGGTTCACCGGCGCCCTGCGCGACGACCTGATCGCCGGCACCTGGGAACTGCGCGAGTCCGGTGGCGGCTGGGCCTACTGGTACGACGCGACGCTGAGCCGGATCAAGCACGGAGGGGCCTCCACTCCACCGTGAGCGAAACCTCGGCGGCTGGAGGTTTGCGTCGGTCGTTGATGATGGTCGCGTCGCAGATCGGGAACCACGTCCTGCTGGACAGCGTCCATGGCGCACTCACCTGGGAGGAATCACGCAACAGGTAGCGGACTGGATCTGGGGCCTGCCGGGGGCGCTCCCGGTACAAGGCCCTCTCCGACCAAGGCAATCCCACCTGGGCGACCGTGCTCAAGGTCACCAACGCTCTGGGACTGCGGCTCACACTGCATGCCGTCGCGTGAGGCCGGGATCTCCCGGTGCAGTGTCAAGACCAGTTGGTCCGGCTGGGCAACCTGGATCCCGGCGTTCGCCGGGATGACGGCGGGCGCCTGATGTCAGGACCATCTGGAGGGTCGAGGACACGTCTCGTCATCCCGGCGAACGCCGGGATCTCGGGATCACCACCAGCCTTGACGCTTCGCCCAACGCAATAGGACGAGGGACAGCACGAGCATCGCCGCCACCAGGACGGCCAGCCAACCCCAGTTGGTGCCGTCGTTCACGATCACGTTCATGCCCACCACCGAGCTGATCGCGGTCACCGGCAGCGTGATCGCTGCGATCACCGCCAGCCGCTCGGCCGCGATGGTCATCTTCGTGTCGGTGCGGGCTCGGTAGTACTCGGTCACCCCGGCCAGGAAGTCCAGCTGGCTGGAGGTGATCCGGCTCAGCCGGTCGTAGGCGTCCTGGTTGTCGCCCAGCGCCCGCCCCACGCGATCGTCGGCGCCCAGCAGGCGGACCGCCCGGCCGTAGATCTCCGCGGACTGCGTCGTCATCGTCCTCACCGTGAGCAGTGCATGCCTGGTGCGGAACAGGCTTTCGAGGAACCGTTGGGGATCCGAGTCGTCGCTGTGGGCCATCACCTTCTTCTCCAGGTCGCCCACGTCGCGAGCCAGCCGGTTCACGAACCGTTCCTGCGTGATGGCCAAGGCCGTGACGATGCGGTGGGAGGCGGCCCAGGGGTCGACCGGCACGAACCGTCCCGACAGCATCCGCTCGGCCAGTTCGTCGGTCTCGCCGAGCAGCCGCTCCAGTGGGACGGCCGGATTCCGTGGCCCATGGGTGGTGATCAGGTAGTTGGTGCCGATGAACTGATCGAGCTCCAGGTAGTGGACGTGGCCGCCCTCGCCCACCTCCGGTCGGTGCAGCACCAGGAACAGGCCCGTGCCGTACACGTGCAGCCGCGGCAGGTGATTGCGCTCGAGCACGTCCGCGATCGCCGCGGGATGGGCGCCGAAGGTCCCGGCCAACAGGGTTGCCGTGTGTTCGTCGGGTTCGGGCACGTCGAGCCAGAGCCAACCGGACGGATCGGCGAGCCGTCCGGCCAGTTCCGCGTCGGCAAGCCGGGTCGCCGTGCCGGAGGCCCGGTCCACCCAGAGCACTCGTTGTAGCGCCATGGCGGGAGCGTAGGAGCGGGCGCGTCAGGTCGCCGTCAAGGATTCGTCAAGATCTCGCCCGCCCGCGAGCCCTCGATCCGCGAGCGGATCGCACCCCGGCCGAACGTCTCGCCCCGGAGCCGCGGGGGTTCCGGCGGCCGGGTATCAGGACTTCGTCAAGACCCATCAGGAACGCCGGTTGCGGTGCCCGTGAGGTTCAGGATCGATGCGTGCTCGAGGATCTGTTAGCCGCCCTGCTCGGTCTCGCCCTGCTGGTCTACCTGGGCTATGCGCTCGTCCGTCCGGAACGGTTCTGAACCGTGGACCCCGTTGTCGCCGCCACGCTGTCCGTGCTCACCGTCGCCGGAATCCTGGCCGCCATCCACGTCCCGCTGGGTGCGTGGATCCACCGGGTCTTCACGTCGCCGCGGCACTCGCGCGCGGAGCGGCTCGTCTATCGCCTGGTCGGCGTCGATCCCGACACCGAACAGCGGTGGTCGGTCTACGCGGTGTCGGTGCTGGCCTTCTCGCTGATCTCGGTCCTGGGGCTGTGGGCGTTGATCCTGGCGCAGGGCTCCCTGCCCTGGTCCTTGGGCCGGTCGATGAACCCCGACACGGCGCTGAACACCGCGGTGTCGTTCGTGACCAACACGAACTGGCAGTCCTACGCCGGCGAGGCGGGCGCCGGTTACCTGGTGCAGGCGGCCGGCCTGGCCGTGCAGAACTTCCTCTCCGCGGCCGTCGGGCTGGCGGTGGCGATCGCGGTGATGCGCGGCCTGGCGCGGGAATCCACCGATCGGCTGGGCAACTTCTGGGTCGACCTGACCCGCGGCACCCTCCGGGTGCTCCTGCCGATGGCCGTGGTCGGCGCGATCCTGCTGGTCGCCGGCGGCGTGATCCAGAACCTCACCGCACCCTTCACGATCACCACGATCGACGGTGGCCAGCAGACGATCCAGGGCGGGCTGGTGGCCTCTCAGGAGGCGATCAAGCAGCTGGGCACGAACGGCGGCGGCTTCCTCAACGCAAACTCCGCACATCCGTTCGAGAACCCGAACGGCTGGACTAACCTGTTCCAGATCGTGCTGATGACGGCGATCGCGTCCGCCCTGCCCCGCACCTACGGCCTGATGGTGAACGACCGTCGCCAGGGCACTGCCATCGCCGGCGCCATGGCCGTGCTTGCCCTCGGGGCGATGGCGCTGCTGACCTGGTCCGAGGTTGCGGGCGGGAGCCTGGAAGGCAAGGAGGCACGTTTCGGCACGGTCTGGTCGGCCGTGTTCGCCTCGGCCACCACGAGCACCTCGACCGGAGCCGTGAACTCACTGCACTCGTCCCTGCAGCCGCTGTCCGGCGGGATCGCGCTGCTCAACATGATGCTCGGCGAACTCTCCCCGGGCGGGGTGGGCACCGGGCTGTACTCGATGCTCGTGATGGTCATCCTGACCGTCTTCATCGCCGGGCTGATGGTGGGCCGGACGCCGGAATTGCTCGGCAAGACCATCGGACGCCGCGAGATCACCCTGGCCGCCGCGGCCATGCTGGTCACCCCCACATTGATCCTGCTCGGCACCGGAACCGCACTGGTCCTGCCGGCGTCCGAGAGCGCGCTGTCCACCACCGGACCACACGGCCTGTCGGAGATGGTGTACGCGTTCACCTCGGCGGCCAACAACAACGGCTCGGCCTTCGCCGGGCTGTCGGCGGACCAGCCGTTCCTGAACCTGGCGCTGGCGACCTGCATGCTGCTGGGCCGGTTCGTGCCGATCGTGGCCCTGCTCGCTCTGGCCGGCGGTCTCGCCCAACAGGGACGCCGGCCCGCGACGGCGGGCACCATGCCCACCCACACCGTGAGCTTCGTCGGCTTCCTGGTCGTGATCATTCTCATCGTCGCCGGGTTGACCTACTTCCCGTCCCTGGCGCTCGGCTCGATAGCGGAGGCCGTCTCATGACCAGGCATCCACGCCCGGCGCACCCCTCGCTGGCCCTCACCGCCTGGCAGTCCCTCCCCCAGGCGTTGGCCAAGCTCGACCCCAGGCACCTCGTTCGCAGCCCGGTCATCTTCGTGGTCTGGATCGGCTCCGTGCTCACCACCGTGTTGTCGATCCTGACTCCCTCGGTGTTCTCGATCTCGGTCACCCTCTGGCTGTGGGCCACGACCCTGTTCGCCAATCTCGCCGAGGCGATCGCGGAGGGCCGCGGCAAGGCTCAGGCCGACACCCTGCGCACGACCCGCACCCGGACCATGGCCCGCCGGCTGGTGGCCGGCGGCGAGGAGCAGGTCGCCGGCACCGATCTACGCGTCGGCGATCGGGTGGTGGTCGAGGCCGGCCAGGTGATCCCCGGCGACGGCGACATCGTGGAGGGCCTGGCCACGGTGGACGAGTCGGCGATCACCGGCGAGTCGGCACCCGTGATCCGCGAGGCCGGCGGTGACCGTTGCGCGGTCACCGGCGGCACCACGGTGCTGAGCGACCGGATCGTCGTGCGGATCACGGCCAAGCCCGGCGAAACGTTCATCGACCGGATGATCGCCCTGGTCGAGGGCGCCTCCCGGCAGAAGACCCCGAACGAGATCGCGCTGGGCATCCTGCTGGTGGCCCTGACGATCATCTTCCTGCTCGCCGTGATCGCGTTGCAACCGCAGGCGATCTTCTCCGGGCAACGGCTGTCCCTGGTGGTGCTGGTCGCCCTGCTCGTCTGCCTGATCCCGACGACCATCGGGGCGCTGCTGTCGGCCATCGGCATCGCCGGCATGGACCGGCTCGTGCAGCACAACGTGCTGGCCATGTCGGGCCGCGCCGTCGAGGCGGCCGGCGACGTGAACACGCTCCTGCTGGACAAGACCGGCACGATCACGTTCGGCAATCGCCGGGCCACCGATGTGTTCCCGGCCGAGAGCGTGGAACGGACGGAACTCCTCGCGGCCGCCCGGATGGCGTCTCTTGCCGACCTGACCCCCGAGGGCCGCTCGATCCTGGAGTTCGCCGCAGCGAACGGCATCGCCGACGCGGTGCCGGACGAGGCCGAGCTGATCCGCTCCGGCGCCACTCTCGTCCCGTTCACCGCACAGACCCGGATGTCCGGCATCGACCTGGCGGACGGGACGCAGGTACGCAAGGGCGCGGGATCGGCCGTGACCGCGTGGGCGAGGTCAGAGGGTGGCACGACGGTGCACGGCCTGGACGCGATCGCCGACGGCGTGTCCGCGGCAGGCGCCACCCCGCTGGTGGTGGCCACCCGTGCACCGGGTGGCGTGCCGCGCACGCTCGGGGTCGTCCAACTGAAGGACGTGGTGAAACCCGGCATGGCGGCGCGGTTCGCCGAGCTGCGCACGATGGGGATCCGCACGGTCATGATCACCGGGGACAACCCGCTCACCGCCCGGGCGATCGCCGCCGAGGCCGGCGTGGACGACTACCTGGCCGAGGCGACCCCCGAGGACAAGATGGCGCTGATCCGGGCCGAGCAGCAGGGCGGCCGGCTGGTTGCGATGACCGGGGACGGCACCAACGACGCGCCCGCGCTGGCCCAGGCGGACGTCGGGGTGGCGATGAACACCGGGACGTCGGCGGCGAAGGAGGCCGGCAACATGGTCGACCTCGACTCCGACCCGACCAAACTGATCGACATCGTCGCCATCGGCAAACAACTGCTGCTCACCCGGGGCGCCCTGACCACGTTCTCGATCGCCAACGACGTCGCCAAGTACTTCGCGATCATCCCGGCGATGTTCGTCACGGTGTTCCCGGGCCTGCAGGCGCTGAACATCATGCAGCTGCACTCACCGGCGTCGGCGATGCTCTCCGCGGTCATCTTCAACGCCCTGATCATCCTCGCACTGGTGCCGCTGGCCCTGCGTGGGGTGCGATACCGGCCGATGAGCGCCTCGGCGATGCTGAACCGGAACCTGCTGATCTACGGGCTCGGCGGCATCGTCGCGCCGTTCATCGGGATCAAACTGATCGATCTGCCGATCTCCCTCATTCCAGGATTGGGGTAACCATGACCATGCTTCGTCAACTGCTCGCCGGCCTCCGCATGCTGGTGGTGATGACGGTGCTGCTGGGACTGGCCTATCCCGCCGTGATCACGCTTGCCGCTCAGGTGTTCCCGTCCCAGGCCGGCGGGTCACTGGTCACCACTGCCGACGGCCGCGTGGTCGGGTCCGTGCTGCTGGCCCAGTCCTTCGACGGCCCGGAGTGGTTCCAGCCGCGGCCTTCCGCGTCCGACTATTCGGGAGAGGTGTCGGGCGGCAGCAACCAGTCCCCCGTGTCGGCCGCCCTGAGGCGGTCGCGCGAGGAGCGTCGCGCGGCGCTGGAGCGGGCCAATCCCGACGCCGGTCCCGTTCCGGAGGACGCGCTCACCGCGTCGGCGTCCGGGCTCGACCCGCACATCTCGATTGCGTACGCCCGCTGGCAGGTGCCGCGGGTGGCCGGGGCGCGGGGCATCCCGGCGGCCGAACTCGAGGCGATGATCGCGGCCGCCACCGATCGCGCGCCGCTGGGCTATCTCGGCGTGGACGGGGTGAACGTCACCCTGCTCAACCTGGCCCTGTCCGAGCGGTGAGAATGTAGCCATGGGACGAGGCTGGCTGCGGATCTATCTCGGGGCGGCGCCCGGGGTGGGCAAGACCGTCGCCATGCTCAACGAGGGCCACCGCCGGGCCGGCCGCGGCACCGATGTGGTGGTCGGCCTGTGCGAGACCCACGGTCGCAGGCATACCGCCGCACTGCAGGACGGCCTCGAGATCATCCCCCGCAGGCGGCTCGACTACAAGGGCGCGGCGCTGGAGGAGATGGACCTCGACGCGGTCCTCGCCCGGCACCCGAAGGTCGCGCTGATCGACGAATTGGCCCACACCAACGTCCCGGGCTCCCGCAACGAGAAGCGCTGGCAGGACATCCACGAACTGCTGGACGCCGGCATCGACGTGATCTCGACGGTGAACATCCAGCACCTGGAGTCGCTGAACGACGTGGTGACCGCCATCACCGGCATCGTGCAGCGCGAGACGGTGCCGGACGAGGTGGTGCGCTCGGCCGAGCAGATCGAGTTGGTGGACATGACGCCCGAGGCGCTGCGCCGCCGGATGGCGCACGGCAACATCTACCGTTCCGAGAAGGTGGACGCCGCCCTGGCCAACTACTTCCGGGTGGGCAACCTGGGGGCGCTGCGCGAACTGGCGCTGCTCTGGCTGGCCGACAAGGTCGACGCCGGGTTGGAGGGCTACCGGGCCGAGCACGGCATCACCCAGAACTGGCCCACGCGGGAACGCGTGGTGATCGCCCTGTCCGGCGGGCCGGAGGGCGAGACCCTGCTGCGCCGCGGTGCCCGGATCGCCTCCCGGTTGGCCGGCGGGCAATTGCTGGCGGTGTACGTCGCCCGGGCCGACGGCCTGGCCACCACGGCGCTCAGCCAGCTCGCCGAACTGCGCCGGCTCACCGAGGAACTGGGCGGCGAGTTCCACACCGTCACCGGCGACGACTCCGCCGAGGCCGTGCTCGACTTCGCCCGCGGGGTCAACGCCACCCAGATCCTGGTCGGCGCGTCCCGGCTGCCGCCGTGGCGGCGGGGTTTCAGCCACAGCCTGGCCGAACGGATCATCGCGGACGCGGGCGACATCGACGTCCACGTCGTCACCCACCAACGGGCCGGCAAGGGCTTCGGGCACCGCCGGCATCTGGGGCTTCCCCGGCACCGGGTGTGGAGCGGCCTGGCCGCCGCGCTCCTGCTGCCGCCGTTGCTGTCCGCGGTCCTGTTGGCCGACCCGTTCACCGCCGATCTGCCGCTGGACATCCCGATCTTCCTGCTCGCCACCGTGGTGGTTGCCGTGATCGGCGGCGTGATCCCCGCCGTGATCGCCGCGGGGTTCTCGTCCGTGCTGCTGAACTGGTTCTTCGTCCAGCCGACCGGCACCTTCACCGTCTCCAGCCCGGAGAACACCCTGGCCCTGATCGTCTTCGTCCTGGTCGGGGTGATCGTCGCCCTGATCGTGCACCTGAACGCCCGCCGCACCGAGCAGGCGCAGGCCGCCCAGCGGGAATCGGCGGCGCTGGCCGAACTGTCGCACTCCCTCCTGGGCGCGACCGACCAGCTGCCGCTGCTGTTGCAGCGGGCGGTGGACATGTTCGGGGTACGGGCGGCAGCCATCGTCCACCGGCCACCGAACGGGGCACCGGAAGTGATCGACTCGGTCGGCGACTTCGATCCGCTCGGCCCGGCCGACCATGAGGACGCCGGCGGCGCCCACGAACTGGTTCTCCAGCCGCCCGGGCTGGCCGCGGAACGCCGTCGGCTGTTCGATGCCTTCGCCGCGCATGCCGGCGCCGTCCTGCAGCGGCAGGAGCTGCGGCGATCGGCGATCTCGGCGGCCCAGCTCGCCAAGGACAACGCGGCGCGCACCGCGCTGCTGTCGGCGGTGTCGCACGATCTGCGCACCCCGCTGGCCGGCATCAAGGCGGCGATCAGCAGCCTGCGCTCCACCGAGGTCACCTGGTCGGTGGAGGACCAGCAGGAGTTGCAGGCGGCCATCGAGGAGTCGGCGGACCGGCTCGAAGCCCTGGTCGGGAACCTGCTCGACATGTCGCGGCTGCAGGTGGGCGCCCTGATCGCCCGTCCCTGCCCGACGGACCTGGGCGAGGTCATCCCGGCGACGCTCGCCAACCTGCCGGATCCGGGGCGCGCGACCTGGGAGATCGACCCCGACGCGCGCACCGTCGAGGCCGATGCCGGACTGCTGGACCGGGTGCTGGGCAACATCACCGAGAACGGGCTGCGCTATCAGCCCGCCGGGACTCCCCTGATCGTGCGCGCCAGCCGCGTGGCCGACCGGGTGGAGATCCGGGTGGTGGACCACGGCGTGGGCGTGCCACCCGAGGAACAGGAACGCATCTTCCGTCCCTTCCAACGGCACGACGACGTGCCCGGCAGCAACGGGCTGGGGCTCGGCCTGGCCGTCGCCCGCGGTCTCGCCGAGGCAATGGGCGGACGGGTGGCGGCCGAACCGACACCGGGCGGTGGACTCACCCTGGTGATCTCCCTCCCCACCCGTGCCGGCCAGCGGATCCCGCTGGGGGACGAGGTGGCCCCATGACCCGGATCCTGGTCGTCGACGACGACTCCGTGCTGCAGCGGACCCTGCGGATCAACCTTCGCGCCCGCGGCCACGAGGTGCTGCTCGCGGCCACCGGCGAGCAGGCCCTGGCCGCGTTCGCCGCGAACCAGCCGGAACTCATCGTCCTCGACCTGGGCCTGCCGGACCTCGACGGGATCGAGGTCCTCCGCCGGGTCCGGGCGCTCTCGTCGGTCCCGGTCATCGTGCTGTCTGCGCGCCAACAGGCCGACGACAAGGTCGAAGCCCTGGACGAGGGGGCGGACGACTACGTCAGCAAGCCGTTCAACGTCGACGAGTTGATGGCCCGCGTGCGCGCCGCCCTGCGCCGGGGCGCCACCGAGGCCGACGCCCCGGACACCATCGACGTGGACGGACTCGTTCTCGACTTCGCCGCGCACCTCGCGAGCCGGGACGGCCGGCCCATCCACCTGACGCCCACCGAGTGGCGCATCCTCGCCGAGCTCGCCCGGCACCCCGGCCGCGTCGTCTCCCACGAAGGCCTGCTCAGATCCGTGTGGGGCCCGGGCTACGGCCGCGAACACCACTACCTGCGGGTGTACGCGAACCAGATCCGGCGCAAGATCGAAGCCGATCCCGCACACCCGAGGCACCTGATCAACGAGCCCGGCCTCGGCTATCGCCTCCGCAGCTGAGCTGGCGGACCCGAGTATTCGAGTTGAGCCGTCTCGCCGGCTCCACCGCGCGATCCTGCGGGGACCGGCCGCTCGGCTAGCCTGAGCCGATGTCCCTGGACTCCATCGCCCTCCTGGGCGAGGTGTTGTCGTGGATCGGGCTCGGCATCGGAGTGCCGGTCCTGATCCTGGCTCGCATCGTCCGAGCCTCGGAGAGCCGCTGGCGAGAGATCGACATCGTCGTGGTCGACGAGGACGGGACTCCCCTTGCCCGCTGGTTCACCGCAGGTGAGTTGCACCAACGACCCCTTCGCCGGAGCGAGGCCGGCCGGATCGGCAAGGGTTGGCATCCCGGGCAGGTCGACACGGGGGACACCGAGCGGATCCGGTTCGGCAGCCGGCTCATCGTCGGCCCCACGCTGTGGACCCTGAGCATCATCTTCGTCGCTACGGGCCTGATCGGCTTCGCCGCCTCATGGCTCCCCGTGCTCTTCTGAGGCTCGATACCTCGATGGCGTGCGCAATCATCCAAGACAAGTGACACCATCGTTCCGGACGCCTCGGCGGCCGGACCCAACGCTCAGTTAGGAGTCCCGATGACTCAGGCCTCGATGTACCCTCCGATGCTCCCGATGGTGCCCGAGTGGAGCCCGGAGACGATCGCCGTCCAGGCAGGTCGCCCCGCCCGTGTCGAAGGTGCGTCGACCAACCCGTCCATTGTCCTCAGCACGACCTACATGCACGACACCGCACGCGCCTACGGCCGCGACGGCAACGACGGTTGGGGCGCCATCGAAGATGCCCTGGGAGTGCTCGAGGGCGGCACCGCTCTCGCCTTCGCCTCCGGCCTGGCCGCGGTGAACTCGATCGCCGATCTCGTCCCGGCCGGCGGCATCGTGGTGCTTCCGAGCGCCGCCTACTACGGCGTGACGAACCTGTTCGCGCGCGCCGAGGCCAACGGACGCCTGACCGTACGCACCGTCGACGCCGCGGACACCGCCGCGGTGATCGCCGCCGCCGAGGGCGCCGACATGGTCTGGATGGAGTCCATCGCCAACCCGACCATGCTCGTCTCCGACGTGCCGGCCATCATCGAAGGCGCACACAAGCACGGTGCGCTGACCGTTGTCGACGCGACCTTCGCCACACCCCTGCGCCAGAAGCCGCTCACCTGGGGGGCGGACATCGTTCTGCACTCCGCCACCAAACTCATCGGCGGCCACAACGACTGCCTGCTGGGAATCGCGATCTGCCGCTCGCAGGAACACGCCGGCTACCTGGCCATCCACCGCCACGACCACGGGGCAGTGCCCGGCGGCATCGAGCCGTTCCTCGCCCTGCGCGGACTTCGCACCCTGCCGCTGCGCCTGGACAAGGCGGAGTCGAACGCGGCCGAGCTGGCAACCCGGCTGAGCACCCACCCGCACGTCAGTCGCGTCAACTACCCCGGGCTGCCGGACAGCCCGCAGCGGGAGCTCGCGGCGCGAGTGCTCCCCGACGGTTGCGGGACCATGCTCTCGTTCGAGCTCACAGGGACGCCGGAACAAACCGACGAGATCCTGCAGAGCCTCCGGCTCCTCGCCCACGCCACGAGCCTCGGCGGTGTGGAGACCCTCATCGAGCGGCGCACCCGCTGGGAGCCGGAAGTCGCCGCGGGTATCCCGATGACACTGTGCCGGGTGTCCGTCGGCATCGAGAACGTCGAGGACCTGTGGGCCGACCTCGACGGATCAATCCGCCGCGTTCTCGGCTGAACTCACACCCTCCACCGAATGGCGGCACAGACACCTGGCCTCGCGGCACGCCGAATCCATCTCGAAGAAGGACGATGGGACCGTTCGCTGCTCGGACCCGCGATGACGAGCTTCCGTCCCAACGCCGTCATCCACTTCGCCGGTCACAAGGCGGTCGGGGAATCGACCCAGAAGCCGCTCCTTTACTATCGCGAGAACCTGGACACCACCCTGACGCTGTTGGAGGAGATGGCATCCAACGACTGCCGGCGCATCGTATTCAGCAGTTCGGCAACGGTCTACGGGGATTCCTCAGAGCCACCGTTCAGAGAGGATGCGGCAACCGGCCCGACCAATCCCTACGGACGGACCAAGCACATGATCGAACAGATGCTGGCCGACACGGCCACCGCCGATCCGAACCTGGCGGTCGGAGTCCTGCGCTACTTCAACCCGATCGGCGCACACCCGTCGGGGCGCATCGGTGAAGATCCCAAGGGCATTCCCAACAACCTGCTGCCGTTCATCGCTCAGGTAGCGAGCGGACGCCACCCACTGCTCAAGGTGTTCGGCGACGACTACCCGACTCCCGACGGGACGGGACTGCGTGACTACATCCACGTGGTGGATCTCGCCCGCGGCCACCTGGCTGCTCTGGACCAGCTGCGCGACGCGACCGGCTACCACGTCTGGAACCTCGGCACCGGCCACCCCTCGTCGGTTCTCGACGTGGTGGCCGCCTACTCGGATGCCGCCGCCACCGAGATTCCCTACTCGATCATGCCTCGGCGCCCAGGAGACGTCGCCGCCTCCTACGCGGACCCGTCCAAGGCGCAGACGGAACTCGGCTGGCAGGCCGCACTCGGAATCCAAGACGCCTGCCGCGATACCTACCGCTGGCAACAGGCCAATCCCACCGGGTACAAGCACACCTGACATCGTGTGCCGCTCGAAAGGGCACCTGGAGAAGGAGAAGTCCCCTACCGATGCGATTCGCAGGACGACCCAGGCTATTGCGGGATGCCTGTTGATCTCGTCTCAAAGTGGGTCGCGACGTTTGCCATCATCTCCTTCGACGATGACGACATCGCCGTCTACCTCGACCCTATGCTCACCACGGCAACCGCTCCCTTCGAGACCATGGGCGCCCGCGCGGTGCAACCGCTTCTCGACTCTGACCACATACAAGGCGAGCACCTTGTCTCCATGCCACTGCGCGTGCGTGGCTCCGTCCGGCTAGCCGAGCACGCCGCCGCTCGCATCGGGATCGTCGACAGCGAACTCACCTGGGTGCGGTAGTCAGGGCCCACGTGGCCAGGGAGAGGTTCCCTTGTCAGGAACTGATCGCCAGATCAATACAGCGATCACACACTCCGCGCGAGAAATGGAGTTGAACCTCAACGGCGGTCAAGCCGAACTGGTCGACGACTAGAAATTTCGTGCTCCTCCTATTCGCGTTCGGTCCCCGTGCCCGGGGCATGCGTGTGGAACCGGGCGCAGTGCGCCGCACCCTGGACGACGAGCCGTCCCCGCAGACTCGAGGCCCCTGTAGAACCGCCGCCGGGACTGGGCATCTGCCCGCGTCCAGGAAGAGGAGTAGAGTCGCAGCACTGGTGAGCCGGGAAGTCTGGTCGGCACTGGCGTCCTCCGATCGGTGGGCGCGCTTGACGCGACACAGGAGGCTCCCAAATGACCGGTATGAACGTGCTGCTGATCGCGGCCGGGGATAGCGACCAGGTCGAGCCGTTCCTGGCGCTCGCGCGTGCCTTGGGAGAGGCCGGCCACGACGCCACCGTCGCCGCTCCGAGCCGGTTCGCGGCCGTCGCGGACGATATCGGTGTCGTGTTCGCCGGACTGGATGACTCCGCGTTCACCCTCCGTGAGGAACTCGGCCGGGCGGGCGTCGGAGGTACCCGGAGCCCCTACCTGACGGAACCCGACCTCCAACGCTGGCTGGACGGATTGGCTGCACTGACCGACATCGACGCCGATGTCGTCGTGTTCACACGTGACGCGGTCGGTGCGTCGTCGATCGCGGATCGCCTTGGCGTGCCGGCGATTCCCGCCCAGGTTGTTCCAACCGCGCCGGCGACCGCGGCGTTCACCGCGCTGAACGCTCCGCAGTGGACGCCCCGCGTATTGCACCGGTGGACATGGTGCTACGGGGACGCGGCTCCGCACCCATGGCGATCGGCGCTGGCACGGTGGCGGATCAAGCGTCTGGGGTTGCGAGCGGAGGGTACGCCCTTCAGCGTCCTGGCGGCCGAACGAGGCGTGCTCAGCGCGTGGAGCCGGCATCTGTTGCCAGCGCCGCCTGACTGGCCGCCGTCCGCCGCCCCACTGGGCTTCTGGACGCTACCCGTCGGCTCGGGACTCACCTTGCCGGCAGACGTCGTCGGCTATCTGTCCGCCGGCGACCGACCAGTGCTGATCGTGCTCGACGACCTGCGCCGACCGGACGCAACCCGCGTGGCCCGAGCGATTGCCCAGGGCCTTCGGGCGAAGCACCAACGAGGTGTACTGGTGGCCGGACGGTCGGGCCTGGCGTGTGGACCGGTCACGGATTGTCTGTCTGTGGTCGATCGGACCCACTTGTCGGCCGTGATGCCGCGGGTGTCCGCTGTGCTGCACCGGGGCGGCATCGACGTGATCGCAGCGGCACTGATCGCGGGTGTGCCGCAGCTCGTTCACCCAGCCACCGACGCCCAGCGGTTCTGGGCCGAACGTCTCGCTCTCCTGGGGGTCGCGCCTGAACCCTTGGATCGTCTCGTCCCGCGAAGGCTGGCGGACGCCGTGCGCCGCTCGATCGCATGCGGCCCCGCGGCCGAGCACTTGCGCGGTGTGCTGCGCGACGAGGACGGCGTCGGAGCCTGCATCGCCCGCCTCGAACAGGCCCATATGGCCACGCGGTAGCCGTATCCGGGCAAGGACACGTGCCCAGCTAGCCTGGAGCCATGTCGGACGGTGCTCCGCTCTTCCTGCCTGTTGGGTTCCAGCGGTTTCATCGGTCCCGGTTCATCGATTACCAGTTGAACCGGGCGCACTCGCTGGGTTGGGCCGACGCTGCCGATTTGCACTGTGGGGCGGCGCAGTTGCGACGTCGGGCCGACCTGCCCGGCGTGTTCGAGACGATCGCCGAGGAGGCCGCGAGCCACGGACGACACCGTGCGGCCGCCGGCTCGATGCGGATCGCGGAGTTCTTCACCGCGGGGAGCGACCCGGTCAAGGTGGAGCGGCGCTACCGGCGGTTCCGTGAACTCGCCGACCTTGGCGTTCCGGCGCTCGCCTCGGCACGGGTGGAGATCGACTACCGGGACGGCTTCCTGCCGTGTTACCGGTTGCCAGGCTCTGGACGCGGCACTGTTCTGGTACATGGCGGGTTCGACTCGTTGATCGAGGAGTTCCTCGGCATCTGGCAGCGCATCGCCGCTGCTGGATTCGATGTGATCGCGTTCGACGGGCCCGGCCAGGGCGGCGCCCGCCGGCTGGCTGGCCTGCCGTTCGAGCCTGACTGGGAGCGTCCGGTTGCGGCGGTTCTCGACCGGTTCGCGTTGGATCGGGCGAGCCTGGTCGGCATGTCGATGGGCGGGCATTGGGCGCTGCGTGCGGCCGCGTACGAGGAGCGCATCGATCGGGTGGTGTCCTGGCCGCCGGTGTACGACTGGCTGCTGCGGGTGCCAGCCGTGTTGCGTCCGGCTACGCGCTGGATGCTCGGTCGGCGCCGGTTCATGCGCTGGAGCATCCGCACTCGGGCCCGGCTCGTGCCGACCCTGGCTACGGTTGTCGACCAGGCGCTGTACATCATGGACGCCACCGATCCGGTCGCAGTCGTCGACTGGTTCCTGGCGATGAACCCGCGGCAGGTGGCCAGCGAACGCATCACCCAGGACGTCCTGGTGTTGATCGGCGAACATGATCGCTTCCAGCCGCCGCAACTGGCCCGCGCTCAGATCGCCGCGCTCACCAACGCCCGCTCGGTAAGCACGCGCATCTTCACGGCCGCCGAGCATGCCGACCAGCACTGCCAGCTGGGGAACCTGAGCCTGGCTGTTCAGGTCCTACTCGACTGGCTGGAAGGATAGCCCGGTTGGGCCGGCCTGGGACGGCACCAATTGCCGCCCTCTCGGAGTAGTGTTGCCGCCGGAGTGCCGGGAAGCCTGGTCGGCGGCGATGCCGTCTCGTTCCGGGCTGGCGCGTCCGAGGTCGGACGAGGCAAACCATGCACGTGCTGCTCACCTGTTTCGGAACCCGTGGAGACGTTCAGCCGTACGCCGCGCTGGCGGGTGCACTCGTTCGCGCCGGGCACCGTGCGTCCCTTGCCACCGCGGAAGGATTCCGCGACCTGGCGCCGGATGGGGTGGCGTTCGCCGGCGTGGGCTCGGAGATGCTGCGGCTGATCAGGGAGGTCATGCCCGAACTCAGCGGCGCCCGGGACGCCCTGCGGACCTTCGGCATCATGCGCGGAGCGATGCGGCAGCAGAACGTCGAACTGTGGGCGACCGCGCAGGCGGCACGTCCCGACCTCGTGGTGTACCACCCGAAGGTGATCGGGGCGCCGCATGTCGCGGAGGCGCTCGGCGTGCCGGGTGTGCTGTCGCTGCCGCTGCCCTACTTCACGCCGACGAGGGAGTTCCTGCAGCCGATCCTCGGCGCTGCCCGGCTGCCCGGCCGGCTCAACCGGGCCTCGTACGGGCTGCGGCGCGCGACCGCCCTCATCTACGGCGGAATGCTCGACGACTTCCGTCGCCAACTCGGCCTGCGGGCAGCCGGACGCCTCGCAGACCCACTGGTCGGCCCCGACGGCCGAGCAGTCGATGTGCTCTACCCGTACAGCACCCATGTGGTGCCGACGCCGTCGGACTATCCGCCGACCGCGCATGTCACCGGCTACTGGTTCCGCGACGAGCCGGAGTGGACGCCGCCCGCGGACCTGGCCGACTTCCTCGCCGCCGGGCCCCCGCCGGTCTACGTCGGCTTCGGCTCGATGGGTTTCGGCAAGGGCGCCGATGAGCGCCGCGATGCCGTGCTGGCGGCGCTGACCACGAATCGGCTGCGGGGAATCATCGCTACCGGCTGGGGCGGCATCACCGCCGGTTCGGAGCTGTCGGATGACGTGTTCGCGATCGACGAGGCACCGCACGATTGGCTGTTCCCACGCATGGCGGCGGTCGTCCATCATGGCGGCGCGGGGTCGA
>JAGPGQ010000276.1 GCA_018055925.1 Micropruina sp. | reverse complement strand
CCGGTGAAGATCGTGATCCGGCCGGGTGCGCCCGGCCCGTCCTCGATCGACTCGAGGAACTCGTCGACCAGCACATCCCGGCCCACCAGCAGCGGCGGGTTGGCGCCCGCTGTGGGCTTGAACGGATTCCGCGCCACTTTTGCGTCCTTTATAGTCTTTGCGTCCTTTATGGATGAGGCTACTCGGCGATCGGCCACACGCGCCGGCGCACACGCCGACGGCAATCGACGGCGGTCGTCCCGGCCGCGACCCGGGCACCCACCCTGACACCATGGACGCATGGATCCGGTCTGCGGCGAGTGCGGCTACGACTACCGGCGGCTGCCGCCCGGCGATGCCGCCTCGGTGCTGCGCCGCGAGGCCGATGCCCTGGCGAACGCGGTGCGCAACCGGCGGCCGCTCGAGGACGTTCCCGCCGGCTCCTGGTCGGCGATCGAGTACGCGGGCCACGTGCGCGACGTGCTGCTGGTCACCCGGGAGCGCACGCTGCACACCCGGCGGCGCAACGGCGAGGCCGTCGTCACGATGGCGCCGGACGACCGTGTCGCCTGGGGCGAGTACGACGGCCTGACCGGCGCCCGGGCCGCGGTCGAGATCCGGCAGGCGGCCGAATGGCTGGCGCACACCTGGGAGCTACTGGCGGACGCCGACTGGCGCCGCACCCTGCGCTACAACTACCCGGAGCCGACGCTGCGTCCGTTGTCGTGGCTGGCGGCGCACATCGTCCACGAGGTCGTCCATCACCGCTTGGACGTCGAGCGACTGAGCATCGCCGCCACCGCGCCTCCCGAGGGGACGGAGCGCACCGGGGAGTAGGCATTGCCCCGGCAGGCGGGACGAGGCCGCGTGATACCGTCCGGCGATGGCTTCCGACGCGTTCACACCGGTCGGCTTCACCCCGCCGACGTCCCTGGTCACGGAGCAGTTCCGGCTCGAGCCGCTGGGTCCGCGGCACAATCTCGCCGACCATGCAGCGTGGACGTCGAGCGTCGAACACATTCGGGCGACCCCGGGTTACCCGGACGGCGACTGGCCGCCCATGAGCGGGATGTCGCTCGAGGCCAACCTCGCCGACCTGCGACGCCACGCCGCCGACTTCGCAGCCGGCAAGGGGTTCACCTTCACGGTCCTCGATCCGGTCGATGACGACGTGATCGGCTGCGTCTACCTGTATCCCACGAGGTCGGCGGGCCACGACGTCGGCGTCCAGTCCTGGGTGCGGGCGGACCGTGCCGAACTCGACACCCCGCTCGCGGACGCCGTCGCCGAGTGGATCGCCGTCGCATGGCCGTGGACCCGTCCCTACCGTTACGGCCGCTGACCCTCGTGGCGGGCTGGGTCAAATGAGCGACGGATCCCGGCGGCGCACGAGAAGGCTCAAGCGTTGGGCCGCGTGTCGCCGGACCGGGTGAGCGCACGGACGTCGACGGCGTCCATACCCGCTGCCCGGGCCGCCTGCAGGCCCTCGTCGCTGTCCTCGTAGACCAGGCAGCGGGCCGGGTCGACCCCGAGAATCCCGGCCGCCTTGAGGAACACGTCCGGTGCGGGCTTGCCGGCCGCGACGTCCTCGCGGGTGACGATGCAGTCGACCAGGACGTCCAGCCCGAGGGCACGGGCGGTCGGCAGCAGTGTCTCGGCCTGACCGCCTGACGCGATCGCCGTCCGGACTCGGTGCCGGTTCCTGCGGAGCACCCCCACGACGACCTCGAGCGACCCCACGTCCGGCAGCCGCTTCAGGTAGGCCCGGTTGCGCGCCAGCTTGACCGACTCAGCATCGACGCACGGACCGTCGGGCGTGGCGGCGGCGACCATGTCGGCGACCGACAGGCCGGACCGGGCCTCGAACCAGTCGCGCGCGATCCGCACACCGTAGGGCCGCATCGCCTCGGCGAAGGACTCGTGGTTCACCCGGGTGCTGTCGGCGAGAGTGCCGTCCCAGTCGAAGATCAGCATCCGGTAACGATCACCGGGCTCCAGGTCCTCGGCTGTCGCCGCCCGGAGTTGCCGTGGCCGCCGTGGTGTCTCTGTCATCGCCCTCAGCCTTCCGCATATCGCATGTAATCGCAACTTGTCATGTGATTACATGCGATAATGTAGCCTTCGCTGAGTCAGCAGCGCTCACTCGGACGTCCGATCGCCACCGATCCCAACATGAGGAACCTCTCCGCACCCATGACCACGCACCCGATCACACCCGCACCCCGGCTCCAGCTCGCCCTCGACGACATCGACCGCGCCGACGTCCTGCCGCTGCTCGATCGGGTGGCCGGCTACGTCGACATCGTCGAGGTCGGCACTCCCCTGATCATCCGCTACGGCCTGGCCGTGGTGAGCGACATCAAACGGCACGTCCCGGGCGTCGAGGTGCTGTGCGACGCCAAGATCATGGACGCCGCCCACTACGAGGCGTCCCTGGCCTTCGACGCGGGCGCCGACTACGTCACCGTGCTGGCGCTCACCGACGACGGGTCGGTCACCGGCTGCGTCCGGGCCGCGGCCCAGTTCGGGGCGAAGGTGATGGCCGACCTGATCTGCGTGACCGACCTGGCCGCCCGCGCCACCGAACTCCAGCTCCTCGGCGTGGACGTCGTCGCGGTGCACACCGGGGTCGACCAGCAGGCCCGCGGCCGCACCCCGCTCGGCGACCTGCGCACCCTCGCGAACAGCGGGGTCACCGTCCCGATCGCCGTCGCGGGCGGCATCACCTGCGACACCGCCGCCGACTACCTCGCCCTCGACCCCGGCATCCTGATCGTCGGCAGCGGCATCACCGGCGCCGCCGACGCGGTCGCCGAAGCCGCCCGGATGCGCGACATCGTGGACGGGGCGACCCGGTGAGCATCACCGGGAACCTCACCGCCATCCTGGCCGAGTTGACCGCCAATCAGCGGCACGTCGACGATGCCCAGGCCTCGGCACTGGTCGATGCCGTCGAGGCGGCCCGCCATATCTTCGTCGCCGGCGCCGGGCGTTCGGGCATCGCCATCGGCGGGTTCGCCAACCGGCTGATGCACCTGGGTGTGTCCGTCTCGGTCGTGGGAGAGATCACCAGCCCGCACAGCGCACCCGGCGACCTGCTGATCATCGGATCGGGCTCGGGCGAGACCGGCAGCCTGGTGGCACTGGCCCGCAGGGCACACGCGGCGGGGGTCACCGTCGCGCTGGTCACGACGGACCCGGCCTCCACCATCGGCCGGCTCGCCACCGTCACGGTCGTGCTGCCCGGCGTGTCGCCGAAGCTGGCCACCACGGCCGCGATCACCTCCGTCCAACCGATGGGTTCGGCGTTCGAGCAGCTGGCCTTCCTCACCTACGATGCGATCGTCCTCGAACTGATGGCGCGGCGCTCCGAGACCTCGGAGTCCATGTTCGGCAGGCACGCCGACTTCGAATGAGTCCGCAGCGGGAGGGGTGAACCGGCATGTCCGACAGGGTCCTGGCCGCGGAGCGTCGTCGGCTCCTGGCCAGACAGTTGGTCCGCGACGGCGGCATCAAGGTGGGCCAGACCGCGCGCCGGTTCGGCGTGTCGACCGAGACGATCCGCAAGGACCTGATCCATCTGCAGGAGCAGGGCCTGGCCCACAAGAGCCACGGCGGCGCGATCCCGACCGGCGACCTCATCGAGCGACCCACCGCGGTCAAGGGCACCGAGAATCCGCGCGCCAAGTCCGAGCTCGCCCGGACCGCCCGCGAACTGATCCCCGACCGGGCGATTCTCCTGCTGGACGCCGGCAGCACCACTCACGCGCTCGCCGAGCTCCTGGCCGAACTGCAGGACCTCACCATCTTCACCAACTCGGTGCCGGTACTCACCGCGCTCGCCCCGTCGCCCAACAAGGTCTTCTGCTTCGGCGGCGAGCTGC
Organism: Micropruina sp.; assembly: GCA_018055925.1. Classification (GTDB taxonomy): domain Bacteria; phylum Actinomycetota; class Actinomycetes; order Propionibacteriales; family Propionibacteriaceae; genus Micropruina. Next base: position 827 of record JAGPGQ010000276.1, on the reverse strand, counting down.
GCGGAACGAGCCTGGCGCTGGCCGGCGGCTGGGCCGTCGACGCCCTGCGCTCCATCCGCGTCGACCTCGCCTTCCTCGGCACGGACGGCTGCCGCGGCCTGTCCGGCCCGTCCTCCGCCTCGTACGAGGAGGCCCAGTTCAAGACCGAGGTGGTGCGGGCGAGCAACCGCACCGTCGTCCTCGGGGACCACAGCAAGTTCGCCCAGACCGGCCTGTTCCAGTTCTGCTCCTGGGACGAGGTGTACGCCCTGGTCACCGACACCGGCGCGACGGCGGCCGACATGCAGGCCATCGGCGAGCGGACCCGGGTGATCACCGGCCGGCCGGGCTTCGGGACCGAAGGCCCGGAGCCGCTTCCGGGCGCGTCACCTCGCGTAGGCTGACCCTCGACCGGGTCACGACGACGTCCCGGACCGGCCGGCGTATCCGACGCTCGACGTGACCGACTCCACGTCCCGACCCGCGACGTCACCCGAAGGAGATGCCCCGTGAGCGACATCCTCGACCGCGCCCTGGCAGCCGCCACCGACACCCGCCGGATCGTCCTCGGCAGCGACGTCCTCGACCGGACCGGGCCGGTGTTCGCCGAAACCGTGCCCGGGGCCCGCGCGACGATCGTCGCCGACGAGACCACCTGGGCGCTGGCCGGCGAACCGGTCGCCGAGAGCCTGGCCGCGGCGGGCGTCGAACTGGCCGAGCCACTGGTCTTCCCGGCCAGCCCGACGGTGTTCGCCGACTACGACAACACCCTCCGGGTGCGGGAGCACCTGGAACGCACCGGGGCGCGCGCCTGCTCGGTCGGCTCGGGCACGCTCAACGACCTGACC
>JAGPGQ010000275.1:2332-4695 GCA_018055925.1 Micropruina sp. | reverse complement strand
CGGGAGCGATGCCGGGACGGCCGGCCATGCCGAAGGCGATGTAGCCCGAGAGAGCCGGCAGCAGGAAGCCGAAGGCCGCCCCGCCGACGGTGAAGAACAGGGCGCCGATGTAGTTGAGGAAGCCCGAGGCCCAGCCCGCGTCCATGATCAGCGCGCCGATCGTGGTGCCGTCGGCGCCGGCGGCCGCGGCCTCGGCGCAGGCGGTCGCGTCCGCCCAGAGCAGCTGCGCGCACTCGCGGGCGCCCCGGAATCCCGGAGCCAGCGCCACGTCGAAGCCGGCCATGGCGAAGCCGAGGGCGATCAGCAGACCGCCGGCGGCGACGAACGGGATCATGTAGGACACGCCGGTCATCAGTGCCTGTTGCAGCCGCTTGCCGACACTGAGCTGGCCGGGGCCCTGGCTGGCCGCGGCGGCCGAGGAGTCACCCGCCACCTTGCGGGCGTTGGGGTCCTTGGCCGCGGCGAGGGCCTCCTCGATCATCTTCGCGGGCTCGTTGATCGCCCGCTTCACGCCGGACTCGATCACCGGCAGGCCGGCGAACCGGTCCATGTCACGGACGCCGACGTCGGTGGCGAAGATCGCCGCGGACGCACCGGCGATGACCGCCGGGTCGAGCGGGGTCACCTTGCCGGAGCCCTGCGGCTCGACGTGCAACTCGACACCGGCTGCCTTCGCGGCCTGTTCGAGGGCGTCGGCCGACATGAACGTGTGCGCGATGCCGGTCGGGCACGCGGTGACCGCGACCAGGACGACCTTCTCGTCGGCCCCGGCTCCCGCGGCGGCGGGCTCGGCCGCCGGGACCGGAGCCGCCGGCTCGTCCGGCGCCAGCGCCGCGTTGACCAGCGCGACGATCTCGTCGGGGGTCTCGGCGCTGCGCAGCCCGTCGGTGAACTCGGCGCGCATCAGGTTGCGGGCGAGTTGCGCCAGCAGTGCCAGGTGGGCGTCGTCCGCGCCGTCCGAGGCCGCGATCAGGAAGGCGATGTCGGCCGGACCGTCGAAGGCCCCGAAATCGACGGTCGGCTTCAGCCGGGCGAACGCCAGCGAATTGGTGCTGACGGCGACCGAACGGCAGTGCGGAATGGCGATGCCGCCGCCGAGCCCGGTGGCCGCCTTGGCCTCCCGGGCCAGTGCATCGGCCTCGAGACCCGCGGCGTCCGCGCGCCCGGCCCGCGCGACGAGTTCGGCGAGATTGTGAATCACGTCGTTCTTCGTGGGCCCAAGGTCTGCGTCCAGCACAACCAGATCAGCTGTGATCAGGTCCTGTGACATGGTGATCCTTTCGTGGGTGTGAGTCAGCCGAGGTCGGTGATGACGACGCCGGCGGTATTGAGGTGTTCGGGGGCCGGCAGCGCGCTGCCGGCCATGGAGGCTGCGGCCGACCCGTAGGCCACAGCGGTTCTTAGACGTTCGGGATCGGGCAACCCGCGGGAGGCGGCCAGCACGTATCCGGCCACGGAGGAATCCCCCGCACCGACGGTGCTGCGCACCGCGATGGGCGGGGGTGCGGCATGCCAGGCGCCCTCGCCGGTGACCAGCACCGCACCCGAACCACCCAGCGTGCTGACGACCGCCCGGACGCCGAGCCCGACCAGCAACCGGGCCGCCTCGACCGTGCTGCTCGGGTCGCCCGCCTTGGCGTCGGCCTCGAGCTTGGCCGCATCGGCACCGGTCAACTGGGCGAGTTCGTCCGAGTTGGGTTTGAGCAGGTCGGGCGCCGATTCGGGGAACCGGGTGACCAGCGCAACCAGCGGCTCGTCCGAGGTGTCGACGGCGACCTTGACCCCCAGCGGGCGGAGCCGCAGCACCAGGTCGGCGTAGAAGCTGTCGGGCACGCCCGGCGGCAACGATCCCGACAGCACCACCCATTCGGCGCCGCGCGCCTCGTCGACGGTCAGATCGGCGAGCCGCCGGACGAGGTCGGGGCCGAGCACGCCGCCCGGCTCGTTGATCTTGGTGGTGGTGCCGTCCGCTTCGCTGAGCGTCAGGTTGGTCCGGACGGGGTCGACGACCGGCAGGGTGCGGAACTCGACGCCGACCTGGCGCAACGCCCGTAGGAAGGGATCGTCGTCGGGTGCCGGCAACACCGCGCGCACCGGGTGCCCGGCGTAGTGGATCGCCCGGGCCACGTTCACCCCCTTGCCTCCCGGCTCGACGGTGACTTCGCGGACCCGCTGGACCTGACCACGCGCGAGTGGGGACTCGAGCGTGGCCGTCCGGTCGAGACTCGGGTTCGCGGTGAGCGTGATGATCATGCGACAACGACCTCCAATCCTGCATCGACTAGCTGTTGGCGATCAGCTTCGGGCAATCCCGAGTCGGTTACCAGCACATCGACCTGACTGAGCGTGGCGAAGCTGACCAG
>JAGPGQ010000275.1:0-2232 GCA_018055925.1 Micropruina sp. | reverse complement strand
AGATCGCGGCGGATCGTCTCGGTGGTGACATCGAAACGATGTGCCAACTCGGTGACCGCCACGCGATCGTTGCGGAGCGCCAGGCTGACGATCGTGCGCTGACGTTCTTCGGCATACATGCAAGCAACCCCTTCCTACGTTGGAACATGTTGATTCTTGCTGTTTTGCCTGCGTTTGTCAACGCTTGATGGTCGGATATCCAGATGAATCCACACTTTCAGGCAGGATCACAGGGTGCGGGCCGTGCCGGAACCTCCCGAGACCGGACGCGTCGAGGAGATCGTCAAACCGGTGTGCAATTCGTTAGGCTGACGCTCGACCCGGCTACCACAAGGAGTTCAGATGGCCAGCACCCTCCGCCGACTCTGCGTCGCGGCGTGCGCGCCGCTCGTGCTGGCACTGGCCGGCTGCGGCATGAACGTCCAGACGCTGCAGCCCTACACGCCGGCGCAGGGCGTCAACTCCGACGTGGGCCAGGTGCGGGTGCGCAACCTCGTCATCGTGGCCGACGCCGCCGGCCAGGGCGTGATCAGCGCCTCGCTGATCACCTACGCCGACGACACCCTGACCGCCGTCGGCGGCACGCCGCACAAGTCCGACGGCTCCGCCGGCAGCCCGCTGGTGGTCACCGCGACCGGCCTGCCCCTGCAGCTGAGCACCGAGACGCTGGTCGTGCTCACCGAGGCCCCGCTCAAGTTCGCGGTCAGCTCGCCCGACCTGAAGCCGGGCCTGCTCGCCGAGGTGACCATGGACTTCACCAAGTCCGGCCGGCTCACGATCGTGGCGCCCGTGGTGAACTCCGCGCAGCCCGAGTACCGCGGCATCGACGTCGGCAAGTGAGCCGCGGCCGTCCGGTCAGGCCTCGAACTTGTAGCCCAGCCCCCGGACGGTGATCAGCCGTCGCGGATCGGCCGGATCGCTCTCGATCTTGGCCCGCAGCCGCTTCACGTGGACGTCCAGGGTCTTGGTGTCGCCCACGTAGTCGGCGCCCCAGATCCGGTCGATCAGCTGGCCGCGGGTCAGCACCCGGCCCGCGTTGCGGAGCAGGATCTCGAGCAGTTCGAACTCCTTCAGCGCCAGCTTGACCCGCTTGCCGCGCACCGAGACCTCGTGGCGCTCGACGTCCATCCGGACGTCGGCCACCTCGAGCACGTCGGGGGTGAGTTCCACGTCCTGGCCGCGACGCAGCACCGCCCGGATCCGGGCCACCAGCTCGCGGTGGCTGAACGGTTTGGTGACGTAGTCGTCGGCGCCCAGCTCCAGGCCGACCACCTTGTCGATCTCGTCGTCCCGGGCGGTCACCATGATCACCGGGACCGTGCTGCGCGCCCGCAGCCGGCGGCACACCTCGGTGCCCGGCAGCCCGGGCATCATCAGGTCGAGCAGCACGATGTCGGCGCCGGTGCGTTCGAACTCGGCGAGCCCGGCGGTGCCGTCGGCCGCCTCGACCACGTCGAAGCCCTCCTTGCGCAACAGGTAGCCGACCGTCTCGCGGTAGGCGTCCTCGTCCTCGATCAGCAGCACCCTGGTCATGCGGCACTTCCTTCGGCGTCGGTGTCGGGCTCATGAGCGGGCAGTCGCAGGGTGAACGTGGAGCCCTGCCCGAGGTGGCTCCACAGCCGGACGGTACCGCCGTGGGCGGCGGCGATGTGCTTCACGATCGACAGCCCGAGGCCGGTACCGCCGTGGGCGCGGCTGCGTCCGTAGTCGACGCGGAAGAACCGTTCGAAGACCCGCGGCTGATCGGCCTCGGCGATCCCGATGCCGTTGTCCGAGACGGCCAGCTCGACCCACTCGCCCCCGTTGCTCACCCGGCGGGTGGTGACGGTCACCCGGGCACCGGGGTCGGAGTAGGCGATCGCGTTCTGGACGAGATTGCGCAGCGCCGCCTCGATCTGGCCCCAGTCGCCCCGCAGGGCGGTGCCCCGGGTGCCCTGCCGGGCGAGCGTGATCCCGCCCTGCTCGGCCGGGGCGCGGGCCTGGTCCAGCACCAGGTCGATGAGTTCGTCCACGTCCACCGCGGAGGCGTCCAACAGCGGATCCGCGGCCTGCAGGCGCGACAGCGCGATGATCTGCGACACCAGTTCGTTGAGCCGCGCCGTCTCCGCGTTCAACCGGTCGGCGAACCGGTGCACGGCCTCGGGGTCCTCGGCGGCCTCGCCGATCGCCTCGGCCAGCAACGCGATCGCGCCGATCGGCGTCTTGAGTTCGTGGGTCACGTTGGTGACGAAG
>JAGPGQ010000059.1 GCA_018055925.1 Micropruina sp. | reverse complement strand
CTGGACGACCTGGCGGTGATGGCGGTCTGGCAGCAGCTGCCGGCGGCGCTGAAGCAGCTGCCGATCGTGGCGCAGGCGGCGGTCAACGGCTGGCTGTGGGCACTGACGCCGTCCGAGTCGCTGACGCTGGTGCACGCCGTGCCGCGCCCGGTGCGCGCGCCGGAGTCGGTGGCGTTCACCGTCTTCCGGGTGCAGAACGCCACCAACGCGATGCTGCTCGGCGGCATCGAGCTGCACGGGCCGAGCACCGACTCGCTGATCGTGGACGCCCGCTGGGACGAGGTGCTCGACGACCTGTCCAACCCGGCCTGGCACACCCTGCCCGATCAGCGGCAGGTGGCGGCGACCACGGCGATCGAGCCGTGGGAGGACGTGGCGGTGCTGATGGGGGCGCACGCCGACAAGACCTACGACGACGCCACCATCGGGCACGTCCGCGCCCACCAGGCGATTCACGAGTTCGGCGACACCAAGCACCGGCTGGTGCACTACCGGTTCCGGGCCACCACCCGGTTCCGGGAGTACTTCTCGCCCGACGAGCTGGCGCCACTGCCGCCCTCCGACGATCCGGCGCTGCCGGTCGACGACGGACGCAGCACGGTCAGCGCCGAGGTGGACGTGCACGTGCCGAACACGTCGCTGCCGGCGCCGCCGCTGGTGCATTCGGTGATCCCGCTGTTCCGCTGGGAGGAGGGCACCGAGCCGGCGCAGCCGATGGCGCGGCGCCGGAGCCGGCGCACCGGCGTCCGGGTCTATCTGGAGCGGCCGTGGTTCGTGACCGGTGCCGACGAGCAGATCGGCGTGGTGCTGGCGATCGGGGCGCGTCCGGAGACCACCCGGGTCAGCCAGTGGGGCGGCGACCCGTTCTGGATCGGGAGTGCGGTCGACGACCGCGAGGTGCTGCAGCTCACCCAGTTCCTGGCCGCGGTCGGCTGGGACGACTACGACTCGGTGGCGGGGCCGTCCGGGAAGCCGGAGCAGTACCCGAGCGCCGAGGATCCGAATGTGCGGGTGTGGGTGGTGCCGTACCGGCCGCAGTACAACGAGGAACGCCGGCAGTGGTTCGTCGACATCGGCTTCCCGGCCCGGTTCTGGCCGTTCGTGCAGCTGGCGCTGGTGCGCTACCAGCCGTACAGCGTTCCCGGCCGGCACATCTCCAAGCCGGTGCTGTGCGATTACGTGCAGATCCCGCCGGAGCGGACGGCGTCGGTCAGCCGGACGGCGGAGGGCCGCGTCCGGGTGCTGGTGACCGGTCCCGCGGGCGTCCACGACGTCGGGCTCGGCGGCTCCGCGCCGGTCGGGATCGCCGTCGTCGGCAGGCAGCCGGGAGCGAACCCGCTGCTGGTCGGCGCCAACCGGGTGCTACGGGCCAAGCTGCAACGCCGGGAGCCCGGTCAGACGTCCGACCTGGCCTGGCAGACGCTCGACCAGACCGACCTGGAGATCCGCGGCTACGCCGGCACCCTGGCCAACCTGGTCTGGACCGGCGAACTGGACGTCCCCGAGGTCCTGCCGTTCACCCGCCCCACCACCGCCGGCGACCACCGCGTCCGGATCGAGGAATGGGAGACCTTCGTCGGCGACCCGGCCGACATGGGCGACCCGAACAGCGCCCCCACCAGGGAGAACCGGCTGATCTACGCCGACGAGTTCGAGTTGGGCGACGCCTGACCGGGGACGGTTCCTATTCCCGTTCAGGGGACGGTTCCCTATCCCGTTCAGGGAACCGTCCCCATTCCCGTTCAGGGAACCGTCCCCATTCCCGTTCAGGGGGCGGTTCCCGTCCCGTCCGCATCGTCCTCGGGGTTTCCTCACTCGACCTTGGCCTGCCCTTGAGGTTGCTTTTACAAATCGTTGAGACTCACCGGGCAGAGTTCTTCTCGTGCCGGGGGCACAACCGCCGCAGGGCAAGGGCCGGGATCGCGATTCGGGAGGACGCGAGAACGGAGGGGGAACCTGCCCACCGCGGCGAGATCAGGATTGAGCCGGGCCTGCAGACATCGGGGGACGTCGCGGCCCGGCTCTCCGCCGTCCCGGCCCGTCTCCACGGCGCTCGCCCAACCCAGGACGAACGACCGAGTCAGGCGAGGTTCGCACCGTTGCTGGCGATGGTGTCGCGATACCAGCCGAACGACTTCTTGCGGTAGCGGGCCAGGGTGCCGGTGCCGTCGTCGTCGCGGTCGACATAGATGAACCCGTACCGCTTCGACAACTGCGCGGTGAACGCACTGACCACGTCGATCGGGCCCCACCAGGTGTAGCCGAGCACGTCGACGCCGTCGGCGATCGCCTCCCGCACCTGGACGAGATGGTCGTTCAGGTAGGCGATCCGGTAGTCGTCCTCGACGGTCTTCACCCCGTCCACCTCGACCAGTTCGTCCCTGGCGCCGAGGCCGTTCTCGACGATGAACAGCGGTTTGCCCCAGCGGTCCCAGAACTGGTTGAGCACGATCCGCAGGCCGACCGGGTCGATCTGCCAACCCCATTCGGACGCCGGCAGCTTCGGGTTCCGGACGCCGCCCAGGATGTTGCCCAGGCCGGCCTCGCCGCCGCCCGCCGACTCGCAGATGCTCATGTAGTAGCTGAACGAGACGAAGTCGACGGTGTGATTCCGCAGCGTCTGCCGGTCCTCGTCGGTGATGTCGAGGACGATGCCCTTGTCCCGCAGGCTGCGCAGCAGGTAGCCCGGGTATTCGCCGCGGACGTGCACGTCGCCGAACGCCAGGTTGCCGTGGTCGGCGTGCAGCACCTGCAGCACGTCCTGCGGATCCGGCGTCAACGGGTAGATCGGCATGGCGAGCAGCATGCAGCCGACCCGCAACTCGGGGTTCACCTCCCGCGCGATCCGGGTGGCGGACGCCGACGCAACCAGCTCGTGATGGATCGCCTGGTAGAGATCGGCCTCGCTGAGCCGCTCCCTGGGCGTCCAGATGCCGCCGGAGAGCAGCGGGGCGTGCAGTACCGAGTTGATCTCGTTGAACGTCAGCCAGTACCTCACCCGGTGCCCGTAGCGCTCGAACAGGGTGCGGGCGTAGCGCTCGTAGAAGCCGATCATCCGGCGATCGATCCAGCCGTCGTAGGTCGTGGCCAGGTGCAGCGGGGTTTCGTAGTGGCTGATCGTGACCAGCGGCTCGATGCCGTGCCGCTCGAGTTCGTCGAGCAGCCGGTCGTAGAAGGCCAGCCCCGCCTCGTTCGGGGTCTCCTCGTCCCCGTTGGGGAAGATCCGGCTCCAGGCGATCGAGAACCGGTAGACCGTGAAGCCCATCTCGGCGAACAGCGCGATGTCCTCGACGTACCGGTGGTAGTGGTCGATGCCGACCAGCTTCAGGTTGTCCGGGGTGGGCTCATCCGTGGGCGGGCCCGCGACGCCGCGCGGCATCACGTCCTGGATCGAGAGTCCCTTGCCGTCGGCGTCGTGGGCGCCCTCCAGTTGGTTGGCGGCGGTGGCGCCGCCCCACAGGAAGCCGTCCGGAAAGGCCGTGGTCATGATTGATCTCCTGCCGGGCTGTGGTCGCTCGGGATGGGCCGGAAGCGCTCGTCCACCTACCGCGCGCTCGCCGACACGAGCGCGAGACAGTTGGGCGAGCGCTGGCGGGGTGGTCAGTTCAGGGCGTACCGCAGGGGCTCGCCCGCCAGGTAGCGGGCGATGTCGGCCGCGGCCAGTTCGGCCGCCAGCTGGGCGGACTCGCGGCTCGCGCCGGCCAGGTGCGGGGTCACGATCAGCCGCGGGGTGCGCAGCAGCCGGTGCCCGGGGGGCAACGGTTCGGACGGCAGCACGTCGGCGGCGGCCGCGTACAGCCGTCCGGAGTCCAGGGCGTCCGCGAGCGCGTCGTAGTCGAGCACGGGCGGACGCGAGCAGTTGACCACGATGGCACCCTCCGGCAGCAGTGCCAGCTGTTCGGCGCCGATCATGCCGCGGGTCTCGTCGGTCAGCCGCGGATGCAGGGTCAGGATGCTCGAGCGCCGCAGCAACTCGTCCAGATCGTCGAGCTTCTCGGCGTCCGGCATGTCGGCGGCGGCGACGTAAGGGTCGTAGGCGAGCACGTGGGCGCCCATGGCGTTCAATGTCTTGGCCACCCGGGAACCGATCGCGCCGTACCCGATCAACCCGACGGTCGAGCCGCGCACCTCGGGGGCGACGTTCTCGTAGGCGTAGTAGTCGCCGCGCCACTGCCCGGCGACGAGTTCGTTGTGCCGGTCGACGAGTTGCCGGACGGCCGCCAGGATCATCGCCACGCTGTGCTCGGCGGTCGCGGTGGCGTTCCGGCCGGGGGCGTTCGACACCTTCACGCCGTGGGCGGTGGCCGCGTCCAGGTTGATGTTCACCGGACCGCCCCGTCCGACCGTGATCAGCTTCAGCGTGGGCGCGACCGCGGCCAGCACCTTCTCGGTGAACGGGGACGCGTGCACCAGGGCGATCTCGCAGCCGTCGAGGGCGGCGATCAGGGCATCCTCGTCACCCTCGGCCTCGGACACCTCAGCGATGTCCGCGAACGGCGTCACCGGCCAACTCCCCTTGATGATCGTCGTTTCGGCACCCGGCACGTGCCGGCCGAGCGCCTCCAGCAGGATCTCCGGCAGGATGAACCGATCCCCCGCGACCAGAACCTTCACCACGTCCATTCACTCCTTCGTACTCGCGCGTTCCACGGCCGCTTTCGCCGCGCCGATGCCAGTCTGGCGCGTTCGGCTCCGCGCCGGTAGCCGGTTCTCACCACCGGCGCACCGAACGGTCCGGAGACCGGGCGCGCACCAGCGGCGAACCGCGGCCGAGCGATCCGAAATCGTCAGCGGAGCTTCACCGTGCGGATCAGCCACACGGTCAGCGCCACCACGGCCGCGGTGAGCACGACCGCCGACCCGACCAGGGGGACGATGTCGCCGGCCCCGAGGCCCCCGGCGTCCGAGATCGCGTTCGAGCCCAGGCTCAGCGCCTTGGTGTTGAGTGCTTGGGGCACGAGGTACCCGAGCGGGCGGAGGGCCTCCGACATCACCGTGGCCAGCCCCACCACACAGCCCGCCAGGCAGATCGCGACCGGGGCCGCGAAGGTACGGATGAGCATCGACAGCAGCGATTGCGTGGCGACCAGCGGGAACGCGATCACCACGGAGAGCGCGCAGGTTCCGGCGAACTCCCAGGGGATCGGGCCGTCCAGCCGCAGCACCAGCACACCCGCCGCGAGGGTGCCGGCGATCAACACCAGCTGCATGAACGCGACCGGAACCGCGATCGCCGCGATCTTCGCCAGCACCAGCAGCAACGGCCGCCGGGTTCCGGTCACCAGCAGGTTCCAGTTGCTGCCGCGATGCTCGGATCGCCACACGGTGGCGGCCAGCAGGCCGACGCCGATCGAGAAGAACATCAGCCCGTAGAACAGGGTCACCTGCGAGGTGAGCGAGGCCCAGCCGCTGTCGAGCGTACCGGCGTTGCCGAGCACGTTCATGGTGCCGGTGAACACGGCCATCAACGGCAGGATCGGAGCGATCGCCCATACGGCCGACCGCCTCAGCTTGACGAGTTCTGCGCGGAACACTCCGGTCACCCCTCGATCCGGTCGAAGCGGCGGGTGGCCAGCACGAACAGCGCGGCGACGAGCAGGACGAAACCGGCGATCCAGGCGTAGGGCGGGGTGATCCGGACGATGACGCGGTCGACGTAGGTGACCTGCGAGATCATCGCGTAGTAGCCCCACGGGATGAACCGGGTGATCACCGGTGGGATCAGCAGCGAGAAGACGGCGGCGAACGCGCCGAGCATGCCGATCCCGACACCCACCAGCTGGTTCTCCGACACCGCCGCCAGGACGGCGTGCAGCGCGAGCAGCGCGACGTTGACCAGGCACAGCAGGGCCGCGTATCCGAGCCAGGGCGCCGGATCGAACGGCACCCGGATGCCGAGCGCGAACCCCATGCCGGCGACCAGCGCCGTCTGCACCGCCACGCCCCCGGTCAGCAGGACGCTCAGGGCGGCCAGTTTGGCGCGGACCAGGACGCCCGGGGTGACGCCGGCGGTGCCCGCGAGGATCCACCCGTTCGCGGAGTGCTCGATGTCGGTCTGCCGGCTGGCGAGCACCGCGGTCAGGATGGGGGAGGTCATCGCCGCCATCATCGTGTAGGTCATCAGGTGCGATTCCCAGGGCCGCGCGGTGGGGTCACCGAAGTCCTGCCGCACGCCGGCCGAGAACAGCGAGACGCTGCTCAGCGCGGCCACGGCGAGGACCATGGCCAGGAGCACCAGCACCTGGCGCAGCCGCCGCATCTTGCGGAACTCCAACCGGATCGCCCGAGTCATCGCAGGCCCTCCCGTCCGGTGAGGTCCATGAACACGTCCTCCAGGCTCTGCTGCAGGCGCCGCACCTCGTAGACCGGCACCCCGGCCACCGCGAGCCGTCGCACGATCCCGGCGCCCTGGTCGCGGTCGACGCCGCTGAGCCGCAGGCCCCCGGCGTCCGAGACGCGCGCGTCGGGGTCCGCTCGGGCCTGGTCGCCGAGCACCCGGAGCGCGGCCGCGGGATCGGGGGTATCGATCAGCAGGTCCGGGATCGAGTGCTGGAACAGGTCGTCCCGGGTGCCCTGGAAGATCATCCGGCCGTTCGACAGGATCCCCAGCACCGTCGCCATCTTGTCGATCTCGTCGAGCAGGTGGCTGGAGACCATCACGGTGATGCCCTGCCGGGCGAGCTGCTGCAGCAGGGTCCGGATCTCCTCGATGCCCGCCGGATCGAGGCCATTGGTCGGCTCGTCCAGGATCAGCAGCCGCGGCTCGCGGGCCAACGCCATCGCGATCCCGAGTCGCTGCTTCATGCCGAGCGAGTAGTCGCGGACCAGCTTGTGCTGGTTGTCCGTGAGTCGGACGGTCTCGAGCGCCCGGTCCACCTGGACGTCCGCGAGCCCGAGCATGTCCTGCACCACCCGCAGGTTCTCCCGTCCGGTGAGGTGGCCGTAGCCGGGCGGCGCCTCGATCATCGACCCGATCTCGGGCAGGAGGTCACCGCGGGAGGCGCGGGTGAGCGGCTCGCCGAACAGGGTGATCCGGCCCGCGGTCGGCTGGGTGAGGCCCAGGAGCATCTTCATGGTGGTGGACTTGCCCGAGCCGTTCGGACCGAGGAAGCCGTAGACCGCGCCCCGCGGCACCCGCAGATCGAGCGCGTCCACCGCCACGTGGCCCTTGAAGTCCTTGGTGAGGCCGGCGGTGGTGATGACGTCGTTCATGTCGTCCACGATCCAACGACCCCGCCGGCGGCGGGATCGTGCCCCGGTACCGAGCCGGATTCATACCCGGGCATGAGGCCTGGCCGTCGGGACGGGGGTATCACTATGGGAGTCATGCATGCCGTCCCTTCGCCCGCCTCGCTGCTGGATCGCGCGCTCGGCTTCGTCACGCGCCACCCGGTCGTGACGGATTCGGCGGTCGCGGTCCTGCTGGGCGTGCTCGGCCTGCCCAGCTGGCCCGGAGCGTCCCTGGCGTCGGCTCCGCAGGCCGTCTACGGGTTCGTGGTGATCGGCTGCTGCGTCGCGCTGCTGGTCCGCCGGCTGTACCCGCGCGCCAGCCTGGCGGTGATCGCCGTCCTGCTCGTGCTGCATGTCGTCGCGGTGGACGATGTCAGCGCGTTCGCCGGACTCGTCTGCCTGATCGCGGCGTTCACCACCCAGACCAGACTCGAGCCCCCGTGGCGGTGGATCTTCCTGGCGCTGCTCTACGCGGGCGTCGCCGCCGCCGTCCTGCTCGGGAACGGACCGGTGCTCGGGCCGGACCGGTCCTGGGAGTACCGGATCAACACGGCCCTGTCCGCCTGCCTGGCGCTCACCGTGGCCGTGCTGATCGGCGCGATCCGGCGCCGGAACCGCCAGCGGGTCGAGGACGCGCTGGAGCGGACCCGGACCCTCGAGGCGCGCTGGGCCGCCGAGCGCCGGCTGGCCGCGGCCGAGGAGCGCGGCCGGATCGCGCGCGAGATGCACGACATCCTCGGGCATTCGCTGAACGTGGTCGCCGCCCAGGCGGAGGGTGCCCGCTCGGTGCTGCGCACCGATCCCGATCGCGCCGACGAGGCGCTCGCGAACATCGGCCGGCTCAGCCGCTCGGCGGTGGACGAGGTGCGCGGGGTGATCGACGTGTTGCGGGACGGGGCCCCGTCCACGGCCGCCCGGCGACCCCCACCGGGCCTGGCGGAGGTCTCGGTGCTGGTGGCGGACCTGCGGGCCGCCGGCGCGGACACCCGGCTGCGCATCGACGGCGATCCCCGGGTCGTCCCCGGGCGCGTCGGATCGGCCGGCTACCGGATCGTGCAGGAGGCGCTCACCAACGCGGCCGCGCACGCCCCGGGGGCGTCCGTCCTCGCGCAGGCCGGCATCGAACCGGATGCCCTGACCCTGCTGATCGTCAACAGGCCCGCGGATCCCGTCCGGGCGAGTTCCCGGCCGTCCCGGGACCAGCTGGGTGACACGGTCACCGGGCACGGCCTGGTCGGCATCCACGAGCGGGCCCGGGCACTCGGCGGCACCGCGGAGACGGGTCCGGATCCGGTCACCGGAGGTTGGCGGGTGGCTGCACGGCTGCCCTGGAGCCGGTCGTGACCGGCCCGGACGGTGCCTCCGGCGCGATCTCCGTGGGGCTCGCCGACGACGAGCCCCTGTTCACCGCCGGCCTCGCCCTGATGCTGGACGCCCAGCCCGGACTGCGGGTGAGCTGGCAGGCGATCGACGGTGCCGACGCGCTGCGCCGCTGCGCCGTGGACGAACCGGACGTGCTGCTGCTCGACATCCGGATGCCGGGCATGGACGGGCTCGAGGCGACCCGGCGGCTCGTCGCGGGCGGCACCCGGTGCCGGATCCTGGTGTTGACCACGTTCAGCGAGGACGAGTACGTGCTCACCGCGGTCGAGGCCGGTGCGGCGGGTTTCCTGCTGAAGAACACCCCACCGGCGGACCTGATCGAGGCGATCCACACCGTGCACCGCGGCGATGCCGTCCTCTCGCCCGAACCCACCCGCCGGCTGTTCGCGGCGTTCCGCTCACCGGAGCGCGGACCGTCCCCGAGCCGCGACGATCTGGACGTGCTGCGCCGGCTCACCGGCCGGGAGCGGGACGTGCTCGAACTCGTGGCCCGCGGACTGACCAACGGCGAGATCTGCAAGCGGCTGTGGCTGTCGATGCCCACCGTAAAAACCCACGTGGGCAACCTCATGGCCAAGACCCACGCCCGCGACCGGGTCCAGCTGGTGCTCTTCGCGCTGCGCACGGGCGTCGCACCGCTGTAGCCGGTGGCCATCGGCGATCCGGACTGGTGGACGCCGGCCCGGGTGTCCGAACCGCCCCGGTTGCGCGGCCGGGGCGGAGCCGGACACCTGCGAGGAGCGGGCCTGAGGCCCGGGTGCCGGACGACGTCAGTGCGCGGAGCTGATGCAGAACTGGTTGCCGTCCGGATCGGCGAAGGTGTCCCACTGGAAGTCCGCCTCGCCACGCAGTCCGAGGTGTACCGCCCCGGCGTCCACCCATGCGGCGACGCCCTGCTCGCGCTGCTGTCCCTCGTCCCAGCCCAGGTCGAGATGCACCCGGTTCTTGCCGGCTGTCGGCGACTCGACGAGCTGGAACCCGAGGTTTGTGGACCAGCCGGGCACCGCCAGGATGCAGAAGAAGCCGTCCGCGTCGAGCACCACCTCGGCGCCCAGGCGGTCGGCCCACCACCGCGCCAGCCGGCGCGGATCCGGCGTGTCGAAGGTGATCATGTTGAGTGCGCTCACGGCGGCCTCCTCAGTGTCTGGTCCCGACCCTAGGGTCTCGCCCCGACAGTGTCTGCCCGCCCTCGCCCAACACGCCCTTCACCGTAGGGCCCTGCCTAACTATCTCTGCCCTCCCGTCGACGGGAGGGCAGAGATAGTTAGGCAGGGCTTTCCGGGACGGGTGCGTAGCCGGACCGTCATTCGAGCCAGTCGCCCGGGTCCCAGGGACGGCGGAAACGGGCGGTGAGGTATTCCCCGACCACCGCACTGCCCAGGTCGGCCAGGTCGGGGGCGACCACGCGTCCACCGGAGCGGCGGGCCAGCTGGCCGAGGAACCGCTCGAGTCCCGGGTCGTCGCCGAGCCGGAAGAAGATCGGCGCCGCGCCCAGCCGTGCGGCCTTGTCGAGTTCCACCACGGTCAGCGCCACCGTCTCGGGCGCGGTCGGCCAGTCGAACCAGGCGTCCCCACCGGCGGTCAGATGGGCGGTCGGCTCGCCGTCGGTGACCACCAGCAGCACCGGCTGCATGGACGGATGCTGCCGGAAGAACCGATTCGCCAGCAACAGCCCGTGGTGCAGGTTGGTGCCCTGTTCCCGTACCGGCGGCAGCGCCGTGAGCTCCGCGATCTCCCGCGACTGCGCCCACCGCCCGAAGCTGATCAGCTCCAGCCGGTCACCCCGGAACCTGCTGCTGACCAGGTGATGCAGGGCGAGCGCCGTCCGCTTCATCGGCACCCAGCGGCCCTCCGCCGCCATCGAGAACGAGGCGTCCACCAGCAGCGCCACCGCGGACGAGGTGCGCGCCTCGGTCTCGATCACCTCGACGTCCTCCAGCTGGAGGCGGAAGCGCGGTCCGCCGGCGGCCTCTCCGGGTCGGCCTGAGATCCCGGCGTCCGCCGGGATGACAGGGGGTGGCGTGCTGGCGTCCCGTGGTCGGTCTGAGATCCCGGCGTCCGCCGGGATGACAGGGGGTGGCCCTCCGTCCGGCCGTGCGCGGATCCCGTCATCCCGGGCTCGACCCGGGATCTCCACCCTGCCCGGAGATCCCGACGGCCGCGGAGATTCGGTGCCCCGTCCCGCCGCATTCAGCATGGTTCTGGTGACGTCCCACGGCTCGGAGTCGCCGAACTGCCACGGCCGGGACGCGCCGGTCGGTTCCCCGGCCGCGCCGGCCAGCCGGGTGTCCCGGTTGCCCTGCCGTCCGGAGAGCTGTTTGGCCGCGTCGGCCAGCAGGGCCTTGCCCAGCCGGCGCATCGCCTGCGGCGACAGCCGCAGATCGCCGGACGCGTCCCGCCGCAGGAAGCCGCCCTCGCGCAGCGCCTTCTCCAGCTCGGCCAGCATCCGGGCGCTGGCCACCGCGTCCCCGCCGAGTTGCCGGGCCAGGGCGTCCAGGTCGAGGTCGTCGAGGTCGGCACCGCCGTAGTTCTGTCCCAGTTGATCGCCGAGCCGGTCGAGTTCGGCCAGGTCCTGCAGCACCCCGGTGCCGTCGCCCAGGCCGAGCCCCTCGTCCCCGCCGAACTGTTCACCGCCCGACCAGTCCAGGCCCGGCCGCAGCGCCTGCAGGTTGCCGTCCAGCCGGTCGAGCTGCGCCATCAACCCGGGTGAGCCGAACGCCTGGGCGGACAACTGCATCAACTCCTGACGCTGCTCGGCGCTCATCGACCGCAGCATCCGCTGGGCGGCCGCGGCGCGCTGCGCCAGCGCATCGATCAGCTCCTCCACGGTGCGCGGGTTCTCCGGGAAGAAGTCGCCGTGCTTCGCCATGAAGTCGTCGAAGTCGGCGGGCGTGTCCTCGCCCCGCCGGTGCTTGTCGAGCAGGTCGTTGAGGTCGTCGAGCATGGCGTTGATCGCCGCCCGATCAGAGTCGGTGGCGTTCTCCAGCGCCTGCTTCATGCCGGCGAACCGCTGGTCGAGCAGCTCCCGGCCGAGCAGGTCCTTGATCCGCTCGTAGTCCCGCTCGGCCTCGGTGGACGCCCAGTCGTAGTCTGCGAGTTCCTGCACCGCGGCGGCCGTCGAGGGCGACAGGTTGTCCAGCCGGAGCTCACGGAAGGCGCGGTCGTCGTCGTCCATCATGGCGTCGCGGAGCAGTTCCCGGCGCTCCGCGGCCACCGCCCGGTCGAGCAACTCCTTGACCTCGGCCAGGGTGCCATCCATCCGGTAGCGGCCGAGCAGGTCGCGCCGGCGGGCGTTCACCCGGCGCGCCAGGTCGTCCAGCCCCGACATTCCCGGACGGCCGCGGCGCAGGTACTCGCGCAGCGCCCGCTCCGGGGTGTAGCCGGCCATCACGTCGTCGCCGATCGCCGCGAGCGCCTCGCTGAGATCCACCGGCGGCGCCAGCGGATCCGGGCCGCCGGCGTAGCGGCCGTAACGCGAGGCGCGGTTGCGGGGCATGATCGTCCTAGCCGTAGATGGTTTCGCTGCCGTCGGACTCCTTGGCGATCCGGCGGGCCAGGTACAGGCCCTCGAGCGCCAGTTCGACCGCGCTCGCGCGGCGTCCGGGGTTGTCGGCGTCGAATCGCTCGGCAATCTCGTCGTAGACCTCGGCCGCCTCGGGCAACCCGTCCAGGAACTCGGCCGCGGTCACCTGCTCGCCGGTGATGATCGTGGTCTGCCCGTCGAGCGCCTCCACCAGCGGGCCCAGGTCGATGCCGCGGAAGTGTGCCCGGGCCGCCTCGGCGGTCGCGGTGCGCAACAGATGGGTGAGGATCGCCTCCTCGCGACCCTCCTCGCCGGCCTCGAACTCGATCTTGCCGCCCAGGACGTCGACCGCCGTCTCGAGATCGACCAGCCGGGCCACCGGTTCGGTCTCGCCCCGGACGACCGCCCGGTGCAACGCCGCCGCCGCGACGGTCTCGGCGCCCGCGATGGCGAACCTGGCGGAGACGCCGGAGCGCTGGTTGATCGCCGGGGACTCGCGCAGCGCCCGGGTGTAGCGGGCGAGGATCTCGAGCAGCACGTCGGGGATCTCGGCGACCAGGTGGGCCTCCTGCCGGATCACCGCCACCTCGTCGGCCAACTCCAGCGGGTAGTGGGTGCGAATCTCGGCCCCGAAGCGGTCCTTCAGCGGGGTGATGATCCGGCCGCGGTTGGTGTAGTCCTCAGGGTTCGCCGAGGCCATCACCAGCACGTCCAGCGGCAGCCGCAGCACGTAGCCGCGGATCTGGATGTCCCGCTCCTCCATCACGTTCAGCATCGACACCTGGATGCGCTCGGCCAGGTCGGGCAGTTCGTTGATCGCCACGATGCCCCGGTGGCTACGGGGGATGAGCCCGAAGTGGATGGTCTCCGGGTCGCCCAGCCGGCGTCCCTCGGCGACCCGGATCGGGTCGACGTCGCCGATCAGGTCGGCCACCGAGGTGTCCGGCGTGGCCAACTTCTCCGCGTAGCGCTCGGAACGGTGCCGCCAGGCCACCGGCAACTCCTCACCGAGCTCGGCGGCCCGGCGGCGCGACTCGGCGGTGATCGGCTCGTAGGGATGCTCGCCAAGTTCGGCGCCGGCGATCACCGGCGTCCACTCGTCCAGCAGCCCCTCCAGGGTGCGCAGCAGCCGAGTCTTGCCCTGGCCCCGCTCCCCCAGCAGCACCACGTCGTGGCCGGCGATCAGAGCCCGCTCCAGCTGCGGCAGCACCGTGCGATCGAAGCCGTGCAGGCCCGGCCACGGGTTCTCGCCCGCCGCCAACGCGGCCAGCAGGTTGTCGCGGATCTCCTCGCGCAGCCCCTTCTGCACATGCCCGCTGGCACGCAGGTCGGCGACGGTCGCGATGCTGGGACGTTCGATACCGGGACGTGTCACGACCTCACGCTAATCCGGGGTGCAAGCCCGGAGCGGCGTCTCAACGTCCGGCCGGTCACGTCCACCGCTTCGCCCGACCACTCCCCCGGCGGCGCACCGCATGACAGGGTGGGACTCAGGCGCCGCCGCCCGGTTCCGCGGGGCGCCCGTCAACGAAGACAGGAAGGTCCCCCATGAACTCATTGGTCATCGCCGTCGACTCGTCCACCACCGCGACCAAGGCACTGGTCGTCGACACCGACGGGGCCGTGCTCGGCTCCGGACGTGGCGAGATCGCCCTGCAGACCCCCGGTGTCGACCAGTACGAGCAGGATCCGACGCAGTGGTGGAGCAGCACGTCGGAGGCGATCGGCGAGGCCGTCGCCGGGCTCTCGGACGACCAGCGCCGACGGATCGCGGCCATCTGCATCACGCCGCAGCGCCAGACGTTCGCGCTGATCGACGGTGACGACCGGCCGGTCCGCCCCGGAATCCTGTGGCTGGACGGACGCGCGACCGCCCAGGTCGCCGAACTCGGCAGCCCCGAGGTGCACGCCCTGTCGGGCTTCCAGCCGGACGTCACGCCGTCGCTGTACAAGATCGCCTGGCTGGCGCGGCACGAGCCGGACGCGGTGGCCCGCGCCGCCCGGGTGACCGGCGTGCACGGCTACCTGGTGCACGCGTTGACCGGCCAGTGGGTCGACTCCGCCGCCACCGCCGACAGCCTCGGGCTGTACGACATGGCGACGCTGTCGTTCTCGCCGAAGCTCGTCGAGTTGGCCGGGCTGCGCACGGATCAGCTGCCCGAGCTGGTGCCGGCCGGATCCCCGATCGGCGAGGTGCGGCCCGAGGTGCTGCGGGAGTGGAACCTGCCCGGCCCGGTCACCGTGATCGCCGGTTGCGGCGACGGCCAGGCGGCCGGCCTGGGCTGCGGCGCCACCCGTCCCGACGAGGCCTACCTGAACCTGGGCACCGCCGTGGTGGCCGGCGTGCACAACCCCGACTACAGGCACGGCGACGTCTACCGCACCGACGCCGCCGGCCTGCCCGGGCAGTACGTGCTGGAGGTGGTGCAGAACTCCGGCGCGTACCTGGCCGGCTGGTTCCGCAGCGAGCTCGGCGACCCGGCGCTGGAGGGCAAGCCCGACCCGAAGCTGGACGAGGCCGCCGCGGCGGTGGCGGCCGGTTGCGGCGGCCTGGTGGCGCTGCCGTACTGGAACGCGGTGCAGAGCCCGCACTGGGATCCGCTGGCCCGTGGCGCCTACGTCGGCCTGGCCGGCATCCACGGCCGTCCGCACCTGTACCGCGCCTTGTTGGAGGCGATCAGCCTGGAGACGGCGCGCAACCTGCGCGGGCTGCAGGCCGACACCGGGGTGCCGCTGACCAGCGTGCGGATCATGGGTGGCGGGCAGCGCAGCGACCTGTGGCGGCACATCGTCGCCGACGCGACCGGATTGCCGCTGACCCAGTGCGACGTGGACGAGATCTCGGCGATGGGCGCCGCCGCGCAGGCGATCGCGCACGTCACCGATTCGCCGATCGACGACACGGCCCGCCGGCTGGCGCAACTCGGTGCGGTCACCGAACCCGACCCGGCGACCCATGAGGTGTACGCCGAGCTGGGCGAGATCCAGGGCGCCCTGTACGAGAACCTGGCGGCCACCTTCGCCGCTCAGCATGCGTTCGGGGCGAAGCACCCGCTCTGAAGCCGGACTGCAGGAGGTTGATCGGTACGATCGAGCGGTGGCGGCCGCTCGCGCGCCGCACGCCCGCGTTGCTGGCGGGTTTCACCACGGCAGTCAGTGGTGAAACCCGCCAGCTATTCCCCCGGTGAGCCCTCCGAGTACGCTCAACCGGGTGACCCCCTCCCCTCTGCGGGTGTTGCTGATCCGCCACGGGCAGACGCCCACCACCGGAACGGTGCTGCCGGGCCGGGCTCCCGGCCTGCACCTGGCCGACCGGGGACACGAGCAGGCGGCCGGCATCGCCGAGCGGCTCGGGCAGTTCCGGCTCGCCGCCCTCTACACCTCACCGTTGGAGCGGGCTCGCGAGACCGCCGCGCCGTCGGAACGGGCGACCGGGTTGACCGCCCGCGTCGAGCCCGCGCTGATCGAGTGCGACTTCGGCGATTGGACCGGAAAACGGCTGCACAAGCTGGCGAAGCTGCCGGCCTGGCGGATCGTCCAGCAGGCCCCGTCCACCTTCCGGTTCCCCGGCGGCGAGAGCTTCGCCGAACTGCAGCACCGCATGATCGGCCTGGTCGAGCGGCTGCGGGCCGAGCACGCCGGGGCGACGGTGGCCTGCTTCTCGCACGCCGACCCGATCAAGGCGCTGCTCACCCATGCGCTGGGCAGCCACCTGGACCACTTCCAGCGGATCGACGTTGGCACCGGCTCCATCTCGGTGGTCGACTGGCCCGCCGGCGGCGCCCCAGTCGTCCGGGTGATCAACTCCGGCGCCGGAGCCCTGCCGCCGTGAGCCTGCCCGAGGACGCCCGCCCGGCCGCTGGGCCCCCGGACACCGCCGGCCAGGAGCGGTTGCTGAATCACGGTGCGCTCGCGATCGTCGGCCGGGTGGTCGACAGCAGCAACGCGACGTTCGTGGTCGAGGTGACCGAACCGGACGCCTACGCCTGGGCGATCTACAAGCCGGAGTCGGGCGAGCGGCCGCTGTGGGACTTCGAACCGGGCCTGTTCCGCCGTGAACGGGCCGCGCACCTGCTCGACCGGGCGCTCGGCTGGGGACTGGTGCCGTCCACCGTGATCCGGGACGACGCCCCGCTCGGGATCGGCTCGCTGCAGTGGTTCGTCGAGTTCGAGCCGTCCGCGCACTACTTCACGCTGCTGCGGGACGCGCCCGAGACCCACGCGGCCCTACGCCGGATGGCGGTCTTCGACCTGCTCGCCAACAACACCGACCGCAAGGGCGGGCACGTGCTGCGCGACCAGGACGGACGCGTGTGGGCGATCGATCACGGCCTGTGCTTCGCCGCGGAGTTCAAGCTGCGCACGGTGATCTGGGACTTCACCGGCGACCCGATCGAGCCGTCCGTGCTGGAGTCGTTCGCGCCGCTGGCGGACGAGGTTCCGGCGGAGGTGGCCGAGTTGCTCACCGATCGCGAGGTGCGAGCGCTGAGGAGCCGGGCTCGGCGGCT
>JAGPGQ010000058.1:11260-16673 GCA_018055925.1 Micropruina sp. | reverse complement strand
GCACCGCGCGGGTCGCCTGGACGTTCAGCAAGCAGAAGTTCTTCATCGAGGCGGTCTCCGAGCGCGACACGATCAACCAGCTGCTCGAATGGTGGGCGCAGAGGGGCTGAGCCGACGCGCTCCGGCCCCCGGCGGGTGCCGGGGTCTTGGGGACGCGCTCCGGCCTCCGGTGCACGCCGGGGTCTTGGGGACGCGCCCCGGCCTCCGGTGCACGCCGGGGTCTTGGGGACGCGCCCCGGCCTCCGGTGCACGCCGGGGTCTTGGGGACGCGCCCCGGCCTCCGGTGCACGCCGGGATCTCGGGGGACGCGCCCGTCCCCCGGTTGCACGTCGGGCTCTCGGGGACACGACCGTCATCCCGGCGGACGCCGGGATCTCGTCCTACCGCGGGGTGCGACGAGATCCCGGGGCAAGCCCGGGATGACGGGGTTTCCGGCTGGCGGCTCGGTCGGGTACGGGATCCTGGGTCGGGCCCGGGATGACGGGTTTTCCGCCTGGCGGTTCGGTCGGGTAACGGGGATCCCGGGGCAACCCCGGGACGACGGGGTTTCCGGCTGGCGGCTCGGCGGGGCAAGGGATCCCGGGGCGGCCCGGACGACGGGGTCCCCCCGCCAGCGGCTCAGCCGGGCAGCTCCAGGTTCAGCACCCGGTCGGCGCGGGCGATCACCGCGGGCCGGTGCGACACCGCCAGGATGGTGACGTCCAACCCGCCCAGGGCGTCGAGCAGCGCCGTCTCGGTGGCGGCGTCCAACCCGGCGGTGGGTTCGTCGAGCACCAGCAGATCGGCACCGTTCTGCACCCGCAGCAGTGCCCGGGCGACCGCCACCCGGCGGCGTTCACCGGCCGACAGGCCCTCCCCGACATCGCCGACGCCGCGGCCGGGGTCGAGGCTGCCGCCGCCGGCGGCGTCCAGGCAGCGGCGCACGTCCGCGTCGGAGGCGTCCGCGGCGCCCAGCCGGACGTTGTCGGCGATGCTGCCGTTGACCATGCCCGGATTCTGGCCGACCCACGCGATCCGGTCGCGTCGGGCCGTCGTCCCGGCGGTGGTCCCGTCGAGGGCGAACTCGCCGGCGTCCGGCTCGACGAAACCCAGCAGGGCGTTCAGCAGGGTGGTCTTGCCGGTGCCGGAGGTGCCGGTGATCACCGCCAGCTCGCCGGGCCACACCTCGAACGAGACGTCGCGCAGCACCGCCGGCCCGCCCGGGTAGCGGTGGCTGACCCCGGCGATCGCCAGCCGCGGCGCGCCGCCCACGGCGACCGGCTCTTGGGCGGCGCGCTCGGCCGGACGCGCCGGGGCCCGCTCGATCGCCGCGAACGCGGACTCGGCGGCCGCCATCCCGTCCGCGGCGTCGTGGTAGTGGACGCCCACCTGCCGGACCGGCAGGTACGCCTCGGGCGCCAGGATCAGCACGAAGAACGCCGTGGTCAGGTCGATCTCGTGGAACACCACCCGGAACCCCATCGCGACCGCCACGATCGCCACCGACAGGCTGGCCAGCAGCTCCAGGATCAGCGCCGACAGGAACGACACCCGCAGGGTGCCCATGGTCTCGCGCCGGTGCGCCGCCTCGGAGCGCCGCAGCCCCTCCGCCTGGGCGCGGGCCCGGCCGAACACCTGCAGCGTCGGCAGCCCGGCGATCAGGTCGGCGAAGTGCCCGGCGAGCCGGGTCTGCACCCGCCAGCGACGACGCGTCCGGGCCTCCGTTGTCCAGCCGACCAAGGCCATGAAGATCGGGATCAGCGGCACCGTGCAGGCCACGATGATCGCGGAGGTGAAGTCGGAGGTGAGGATCGCGACCCCGATGATCAGCGGCACGGTGACCGCCAGCACCAACTGCGGCAGGTACTTCGAGTAGTAGCCGTCGAGCGCGTCCAGCCCCTGGGTCACCAGGGTGACCGTGCCGGCGGTGGACGCGCCCGGATCGACCGGATTGGCCAGGGCGGCGGCCAGCACGTCGCGGCGCAGGCGGGACTTCACCGCGGCCGCGGCCCGGTGGGCGAGCCACTGGTTGAGCCAGGCGAGCAGCGCCCGGCCGGCGAACACCGCCACCAGCACGGGCATCACCCGGCCCAGGACGTCCACGGTGTGGGTCTCGAAGATCTCGCCCAGGGCGAGCGACAGCCCCCAGGACTGGACGATGATCAGCACCGCCGTGGCGCAACCCACCGTCACCCCGGCGATCAGGTAGCCCAGCGTGGCCCGGCCGCGGCGCAGCAGCCGCGGATCCAGCGGGCCTCGCCTGGCGGACGTCCCCGACGCGATGGTCACCCGACCATCCTTGCGCATCCGCCCCGGGCGGTCCTCGTCCCGCCGCCCACCGAAAGGCCCTGCCTAACTATCTCTGCCCTCCCGTCGACGGGAGGGCAGAGATAGTTAGGCAGGGCCATACGGAGTATGCGGGGCCGGGGGACGGGGGTTAGTGGTGTACCTCGTCCGGGATGTTCTTGGTGCTCAGCCGGCGGTGGAACACCCAGTACGACCAGCTCTGGTAGGCCAGCACGAGCGGCACGAAGACCACCGCGGCCCAGGTCATGATGGTCAGCGTCATCTCGGTGGCGGAGGCCGTCATGATGTTCAGCGGCGGCCCGGCGCCGTCATTGGTGAAGCCCAGCTCGGGGTACATCCGCAGGAAGATGCCGATGCCGATCACGGCGGTGGTCACGGTGGTGCCGACGAACGCCCAGCCGTCCCGGTCGGCGCGCACCATGAACCAGGCCAGCAGCAGCCCGGCGGCGGCGATCACCATCAGGATCCAGCCGGGCAGCCCGATGCCGTAGGCCAGGTTCGACCACAGCAGCCAGGCGCCGCCGCCGGCCAGGACGCCCAGGCCGATCCGCTCGGCGAACGCCTTGGCGCGCTCGTGCACCTCGCCGCGGGTCTTCAGCGCCAGGAAGATCGCGCCGTGGAACAGGAACAGCGCCACGAACACCGCGCCGCCGAGCAGGGCGAACGGGCTGAACAGCGACCAGAAGCCGCCGGTGAACACGTGCACCCCGGGACGCCCGTCGGCCACCGACACCGGCATGCCGATCACGAAGTTCGCGAACCCGATCCCGAAGACCAGCGACACCGTGAAGGAGCCGAGGCAGGCGCCCCAGTCCCAGCGGTTCTTCCACGACTGCTCCGGACGCTTGGCCCGGTACTCGAACGCCAGGCCGCGCACGATCAGCGCCGCCAGCACCATGAACAGGGGTAGATAGAGCGCCGAGAACAGGGTGGCGTACCAGCCCGGGAAGGCGGCGAACATGGCGCCGCCCGCCGTGATCAGCCACACCTCGTTGCCGTCCCACAGGGGACCGATGGTGTTGACCAGCAGGCGCTTCTCCTTGTCGTTGCGGCCCAGGAACGGGATCAGCATGGCGACCCCGAAGTCGAAGCCCTCGAGCACCAGGAAGCCGATCCACAGCACGGCGACCAGGCAGAACCAGACCAGCTGCAGCGTGGTGGGTTCGATCAGCATGATTCTCACCGGCTCTCAGTAGGCGAAGGACAGGACGTCATCGTCGTCGGTGATCTGTTTCACCGGTTCGACCTCGGGTAGGCCGATCCGGATGTATTTCAGCAGCAGCCGCACCTCGACCACGGCCAGCACGCCGTAGAGCAGCGTGTAACCGATGATGCTGATCCACAATTCGGTCAGCGTCACCCCCGGCGAGATACCGGCCATCGTGGGTAACACGCCGGACACCAGCCAGGGTTGCCGGCCCATCTCGGTGAAGATCCAGCCGAACGAGTTGGCGAACAGCGGCCCGAGCGGGGTGAGCACCATCAGCAGCGTCCACCACCGGTTGTCGGGCGGCAGCTTGCCCTTGCGCAGCACCCACAGCATCAGCACCGAGACCGCGAGCGCGGCCATGCCGAGGCCGATCATCAGCCGGAAGCTCCAGTAGGTGACCGGGATGATCGGCGTGTGCGTCTCCACGCCCCAGGCCCGCATGTGCTCGGCGTAAGCCTGCTGCAGCGTGTTGTCGGGATCGACCAGCTGCCCGGCCGCGTAGGCCTCCTTGAGCGGGTTGATTCCCTCCACCCGGCCGTCGAACGTGCCGGTCGCCAGGAACGAGAGCACGTACGGGACAGTGATCTCGAACAACGGACGGGAACCGTCCAGCGAGCCGATGGTCAGGATCGAGAACGGGGCGCCGTGGCCGTCGCCGCCCTCGGTCTCGTAGAGCGCCTCGGCGGCGGCCATCTTCATCGGCTGCACCTCGGTCATGATCTTGCCCGACTCGTCTCCGGTGAGGGTCAGCCCCACGCCCGACACCAGCATGGCGATCGCGGCGAAGGTGGCGGCGAACCGGTGGGCGGCCTCGCTGTTGTCCGGCTTGGCCTTGGGCCTCGACTCGCCCTCGTCCGCGACATCGCCCTCCTCCGCGACATCGGCGGCGTTCGCCTCGGCGGCGACGGCCTCGGCGCGTCCGGCACGGTTGAGCTTGGCCAGGTGCCAGCCCGAGACGGCCATGACCAGGGCGGAGGCCACCAGCCAGGAGGCCATCAGGGTGTGCGGCAGCGCCCACAGCAGCACCGGATTGGTCAGCACCGCCCCGAAATCGGCCATCTCGGCCCGGTCGGTCACGGGGTTGTAGACCGCGCCCTGCGGGTTCTGCATGAACGAGTTGGCCGCCAGGATGAAGATCGCGCTCAGGTTGGTGCCGAGGGCGGCCAGCCAGATGCAGGCGGTGTGGATGACCCTGGGCAGCCGGTCCCAGCCGAAGATCCACAGGCCGAGGAAGGTCGACTCCATGAAGAACGCCAGCAGCGCCTCGAACGCCAGCGGGGCGCCGAAGATGTCGCCGACGAAGCGGGAGTACTCGCTCCAGTTCATGCCGAACTGGAACTCCTGGACGAGACCGGTGACCACGCCCATGGCGAAGTTGATCAGGAAGAGCTTGCCGTAGAACTTGGTCAGCCGCAGGTACTTGTCGTCGTCGGTGCGCAGCCACATCGTCTGGAAGATCGCGACGATGAACGACAGTGCGAGGGTGACGGGTACGAAGAACCAGTGGTAGACGGTGGTGATGCCGAATTGCCACCGCGCCAGTGCGACCTCATCCATGCGACGCAATCTACTACTGATCGTCGGGAGTCGGCAGGGAACTTCGAGCAGTATGTACTACGGACTGTCGTAGATGGCTTCGAGGCCATAGGATGCGGCCATGCCCGTGTTCGGCGAGCTTGAGCAAGCAGTGATGGACGTGCTGTGGTCCAGTCCCACGGCGATGGCCGTCCGCGACGTTCAGGCTGCCCTGGCGAAGGAGCGCGATCTCGCCTACACCACCGTGATGACGGTGATGGACCGGCTGGCCAAGAAGGGCCAGCTGAAACGCGAACTGGACGGCCGGGCCTGGCGCTACAGCCCGGCGCACTCGTGGGTCGAGCTGATCAGCGACGAGGTGATCGGGTTGCTGCAGACCGG
>JAGPGQ010000058.1:0-11160 GCA_018055925.1 Micropruina sp. | reverse complement strand
CCGGGCACGTCGTCCGGGCGTAGCCGCGGGTTGCGGGTCGAGGATCACTGCCACGGTGCGGGCAGGCCGGCGCGGACGGGAGCGGGTCGCAGCCGCAGTGCCTGCCCCGGACGAGCCTGCGCGACCAGGTCGTTGGAGCGTTCGGTCAGCACGCCGACCACGGGATATCCGCCGGTCACCGGATGGTCGGTGCCGAAGATCACCGGCCGTCCGTCGGCCGGCACCTGGATCGCGCCCCGGACCATCGGTTCGGACGGCAGCTCGTCGCCGCGCCGGTCCGGGTGCCTGGCCAGGGGATCGCCCTCGAGCCTGATGCCGACCCGGTCACTGCGTCCGGACACCAGCCACTCCCGCCGGGTCAGCCCGTCGCGCTCGGCCAGCCAGTCGGCGCGCGGGCCAGGCAGCACGTCCAGCACCAGAGTTCCGGCGCTGAGCGGCTCGGGCGCATGCTCGACCCCGGTGAGCGGCGGCGGGCCGGACCGGTTCGGTCGCAGCCGATCGCCGGGCCGGGGCCCGGCCGGGCCGATTTCGGAGAGGGTGTCGGTGCTGGCCGAACCCAGCACCGGCGGCACCGCGAAGCCGCCGGCCACGCTGAGGTAGGTGCGCAGCCCGTGCCGCGGGGCGCCCAGCGTGAGGGTCTGGCCGGCGCGCAGGTAGAGCGGTCCGGCATGGACGGCCGGTCGCTGGTCGACCCGAGGCCGGCAGTCGGCGCCGGTGAGCGCGATCAGGCAGGTCTGCGCGGCGTGCAGGACCAGTCCGCCGAACGTGACCTCCAGGGCGGCGAGGCCCGGCGGATTGCCCACCAGCCGGCCGCCCAGCCGGTAGGCGGACCGGTCGGCGGCGCCCGAGCGTCCGACCCCGATCGCGGCATAGCCGGGACGGCCCTCGTCCACGAACAGGGTGAGCGGGCCGGTCGCGATCACCTCCAGACCGGGTTCGGGCCCGTCCCCCACGAAGGTGGCGTCCTCGCCGGTCGAGCCGGTCGAGACCGCCGGGCGGGTGTCGAGAGGCGCGGCCGGCTCTCCGTCCAGGGCCCGGAACCGCACCCGGCGGCCCGGTTGCAGTAGCGCCGGCGGATCCCGCTCGGCATCCCACAACACGGCATCGGTGCGTCCGATCAGCCGCCAGCCGCCCGGGGACGCCCGCGGGTAGATCCCGCTGAAGCTGCCGGCCAGGCCCACCGATCCGGCCGGGACGCTGGTCCGCGGCTCGGACCGCCGGGGCACCGTCAGCCGGGGATCGCCGCCGGTCAGGTAGCCGAACCCGGGCGCGAAGCCGCCGAACGCCACCCGCCAGTCGGACGCGGTGTGCGCGGCCACCACACCGTCGGCGCCGAGTCCGGTGAGGCCGCCCACCTCGTCCAGGTCGGCGCCGTCGTAGACGACGCCGATCTCGATCGGGGCACCCTCGGCCTCCGGCCGGGCGGCGGCGTCCAGGCCGGGCAGCAGGCCGCGCAGCGCCGCGCGCAGCGGATCGAGCGCGGCCGGGTCGTCCACGGTCAGCAGCACCGTGGTGGCGGCCGGTATCACGTCGACCACCGGGGCGAATGCGCCGTCGCCGAGCTTCGACCGGACCGCGGACCGCAGGGCGAGCACCTCCTTCAGGCCGGCCACCTCGACCAGCACGGCGCGCTCGCCGCAGGGCAGCAGCCGGCCGTCCATCACACGAACGCCCGCACCTCGACACCGGCACCGGCCAGCACCTCGCGCACCCGGCGGGCCATCGCGACCGCACCCGGGGAGTCGCCGTGGGTGCACACCGACTCGGCCCGCATCGGCACCTCGGTGCCGTCCACCGCGGTCACCACCCCCTCGCGGACCAGTCGCAGGATGCGTTCGGCCGCGGCGTCGGCATCGTGCAGCAGGTCGCCCGGCTGCCCGCGCGGCACCAGCGTGCCCTGGGCGGTGTAGCCGCGGTCGACGAAGGCCTCCGCCACGGGCCGCAGCCCCGCCTCGTGGGCCAGCCGGAGCACGGCGGACCCGGGCAGGCCGAGCACGGGCAGCGACGGGTCGAACGCGACCACCGCGGTCACCACGGCGCGGGCGTGCACCTCGTGGTGCACCACCGCGTTGTACAGCGCGCCGTGCGGCTTCACGTAGGCCACCGTGGTGCCGGCGGCCTTGCACATCGCCTGCAGGGCGCCCAGCTGGTACAGCACGTCGGCGCGCAACTCGTCCTCGGAGCAGTCCAGGAACCGCCGCCCGAAGCCGGCCAGGTCGCGGTACGACACCTGGGCGCCCACCCGGACGCCGTGCCGGGCCGCGAGCGCGCAGGTGTACTGCAGGGTGAGCGGGTCGCCGGCGTGGAAGCCGCAGGCGACGTTGGCGCTGGTGACGATCGGCAGCATGTCCTCGTCCTGGCCCAGCCGCCACGCGCCGAACGACTCGCCCAGGTCGGCGTTGAGGTCGACGGTGCTCCCGGGGCGCCCCGCCGGCCCGTGAGCCGCGTCGCCACCGCCCGCGGTGGTCCCGGCGATCGGCTCGGTCACGTCTGCCCCCTTCGTCCGTGGGGGTCAGCCTACGGAACCCGTGCCGGCGGCAGGGGAATGAAACCGGGCCCGCGCGCGGTTGGTCCGAGCGTGACCCAGGTTCCGCTCTCCATTCTCGATCTCGCCCAGGTGCTGCCCGGTGAAGCCGTCGCGGACGGCCTGGCGGCCACCGTCTCGCTGGCCCGGCGGGCTGAGGCGTGGGGCTACCGGCGGATCTGGTACGCCGAGCACCACAACATGCCGAGCATCGCCTCGTCGGCCACGGCGGTGCTGATCGGGCACGTCGCGGCGCACACCTCGACCATCCGGCTCGGGGCCGGCGGCGTGATGCTGCCCAACCATGCCCCGCTGGTGATCGCCGAACAGTTCGGCACCCTCGCCGAACTGCATCCGGGACGGATCGACCTGGGTCTCGGACGGGCTCCCGGAACCGACCAGGGCACCGTCCGGGCGCTGCGCCGCAGCCCCGACTCGGCGGACACCTTCCCGCGCGACGTGCAGGAGTTGCGGGGCTTCCTCGGCGAATCGGTGGTACCCGGGGTGACCGCGACCCCGGGCGCCGGCACCCGGGTTCCGCTGTACATCCTGGGATCGTCGCTGTTCGGCGCCCAATTGGCGGCCGCACTCGGCCTGCCGTACGCGTTCGCGTCCCACTTCGCCCCGGACGCGCTCGAGGCGGCCGTCGCCCTCTACCGGCGCGACTTCCAGCCCTCGGAACAGCTGGCCGAGCCGTACGTGATCGCCGGTGCCGGAGTGATCGCCGCCGACACCGAGGACGAGGCGCGCCGGCTGCTGGAACTGACCCGGCGGGCCCGCGTCCGGACGTTCCTGGGCCGTGGCCGGACGCTGACCGACGAGGACGTCGAGGTGCTGCTGGACGGTCCCGGCGGCGCGCAGGTGGACCACATGCTGCGTTACACCGGCGTCGGCACCGCCGCCCAGGTGCGGGAATGGCTGGACCGGTTCGCCGTCCACGCCGGCGCCGACGAGCTCATCCTGGTGTCGTCGGCGGTCGAGCGGGCGGCGTCCGTGCATACCCTGGAGCTGGTCGCGCCGAACCCCTGATCCGCCGCGGCGATCCGGCGGTGCGGCCGAGTTCACAGGGCGGCTGAGTTCACAGGGAGGTGACGCATGACGGCGACCGGAACCCGGGTGATCCTCGCCGACGTATCGGACGCGGCGACGCTGGCCCGGCAGCAGATCGACTTCGGGGCGGAGTTCGGTTCCGACGAGCCGCCCTTCGAGGTGCTGCTGCCGCGGTTCGGACGGCTGCTCGCCGACCCGGCGGCATTCGCGCTGCTGGCCGGTTCGCGATCCGACCCGGTGGGATACGCCGTGGTGACGCTTCGTCCGACGGTGTACTGCGAAGGCCGGCTGGCGGTGCTCGACGAGTTGTATGTGCGCCCCGGAATGCGGGGTGGCGGAATCGGCACGACGCTGCTCACCACCGCGGTGCGCGAGGTGCGTCGTCGTGGGGGCGGCGAGATGCACATCAATGTCGATGAGATCGACGTCGACGCCCGGCGATTCTACGAACGGCACGGTTTCGTGAACATCGAACCGGGCACCGACTATCGGATGCTCTGCTACATCGCGCACCTCGCCCCGCCCCCGAAAAGCCCTGCCTAACTATCTCTGCCCTCCCGTCGACGGGAGGGCAGAGATAGTTAGGCAGGGCCTTTCGGGCTTACTGGGGGCCCGCTCTGGTAGACCGGTGGGATGCGACCGACCTTGGTGACGCCCCGGATCCGGCTGACGCCGCTGCGTCCGGAGCACCTTTCGCTGCTGGTCGAGCTGGACGCGGACCCGGAGGTGATGCGGTTCATCCTGGGTCGCGCCCGGACGGCCGAACAGGCGCGGGAACACTGGGCACCGGTGTGCGCCGACACCGCGGCCGACCGGCTGGGACTCGGTTTCTGGTCCGGCTTCGCGGACGACGTGTTCCTCGGTTGGTGGGACGCCTCGCCGCGGTTCGCCGACGAGGGCGCGGCGACGACGGCCGATGTCGGCTGGCGGCTCCGCCGGGAACACTGGCGCCGTGGACTGGCCACCGAGGGAGCCCGAGCGGTGCTCCGGCACTGTTTCGGCACCCTCGGCCTGGAACGAGTGACGGCGGAGACCATGGCGGTCAACCTGGGCAGTCGCGGCGTCATGCGGAAGCTCGGGATGCGGCACGTGCGCACCGAGGTGCGCGAGTGGGACGATCCGCTGCCCGGTGCCGATCAGGGCGAGGTGACCTACGCGCTCACCCGTGCGGAGTGGTTGCGCGGTCGGGCCGGCCGGTGAGCCGGCCTTCGGCGGTTCGCGCTGATTGGGGCGCGGGGATCGAGGCTTGGAGAAGGGCGTGGACGGCGTCGCGGCGCTCGACGAAGTCGGCCAGGGCACGTTCGGTGCGTTCTGGCTCACCCAGCGCCGCCAGGTTGGCCATCCCCTGGTCACCGCGCCGGACCGCCTCGCGAATGCCGTCGATGGCCAGCCGTACCCGGGGCTCGACGGCGGCTAGCACGATCGCCGGCTCGGCGCCGTAGGCCTCGGCGAACGTCCGCAGCCGCGCGGCGGCCTCCGGGGCGGGGAGCGCCCGGAAGAACGGGACGGCCGTCCACGCCGTGTGGCCCAGGTCGAGCAGGGGAGTGGACGGGCCGGCCAGGTCCCAGTCGAAGACGCCGGCCACGCGGTCCCCGTCGAATGCCACGTTGTACGGCGCGACGTCGTTGTGGGTGATCAGGGTGGGTGCGTCGGCGCCGAAGAACCGCCACGGTCCCGAGTGTTCGAAGCCAGCGGCCGCGACATGCAGATCCCGTAGCCAGCGGCCCAATGCGGCGAGTCGCGCCGGGGTCAACGCCTGGGCGTCCACGTCGATCACCTCGCCGGGCAGGTAGTCGAGCACCTCCCTGCCGCGGGCGTCCAGGCCGCGCACCCGCGGGACCGCAGCGAGGCCATGCTCGGCGAGCCGTCCGAGCAGCGCATGCACGGCCGGCGTCCAGGGGCCGGTGGGACGGCGCATGGTCGCCCCGATCCGGACCGCCCCGCCGACGCTCCCGCCCGGCAGACGCTGGCCGTCCAACAGCAGTTCGCGCAGCCGGGGCAGGAACGGACGATCGGGCTCCAGCCAGTCGACGTCGTCCAGTTCCTCCGGCGTCAGCCAGCGCAGCGCGTCGTGCTCCGCGCCGCGCGGCTCCCCGGCGATCAACCGGCACACGCCGACCCGCAACGTGATCTCCCCGGCCCCGGAGTCGCGTCGGACGACACCGGGCAGCCATTCCGTGACTCGCACCGAGCAGCCCAGTTCCTCGGTGACCTCGCGGACCAGGGCTGCGTCGGCGCTCTCGCCGTCGGTCACCTTTCCGCCCGGGAACTCCCACCGGCCGGCCTCGGCCGGCGGATAGCTGCGTCGCGCGGCCAGCACGCACCCAGCCCGGACGATTGCCGCCCCCACCACCGTGATCACCGGATCGACGCTAGCAACCAAGGATCGCTAGCGGACGGCCGCCCCCTCGCGCGGGGTGGCTTGAGGGGCATCGCGCCGAAGAGATGCGGGAGCCGGTGAACCCGGCAATCCGTGGCGGCTCCCGTCCGCCGCTATTACTGTGCACGGAAGACACGCATGCCGAATGCTGACCCATATGTCATCCCGGCATGCCTGGGCAATGCCCGGAATCGGGTTTCTGGTTGCGTATCACGTGACCATTTCTTGACGCGGCCGCTTCTCAGCAGGTCAGTCGTCGGAATCGTTGGTGTCGTCGTGGTCGTTGGTGTTGGTCGACGTGTTTGGGTGGGATTACCTCGGGGATTCCGTCGGCGCTGATCTGGATTCTCCATTGCAGCTCGGCGGATTGTCGGGGGTTGGGTTCGAGGAGGTTGTGGTGGTGCTTGCAGAGTAGGCACAGGTTGGCCAGGGAGGTGTCGCCACCTCGTTGCCAGGGCGTGATGTGGTGGGCGTCGCAGTCGGCGGCCGGCCGGTTGCAGCCGGGGAAGATACAGCCGCGATCCCTGGCATGAAGTGCCTTGCGAATCGGTGGGGTGACGAGTCGGTGTTCTGTTCCGACATCGAGCACGCCGGAGGGCCCACCCAGGATCACCGGGAGTATGCCGGCATCGCAGGCGTACTGGCGTAGTTCGCCGGCGGTGAGTCGGTGGCCGTTGGCCAGGTGCGCGTTCCAGCAGCCCATCTCGGACGATCGCCGCACCCACGACGCTGATCACCCGGGCGATCCCATTGGTGATAACGCGGTGTTCCCGCGAGGGCGCGCTGGGTCCCTGGTTCCAGGGTGGCGATCTGAGGTGTGTACGCGGTCGGACGGTGTTGAGATCCCGGCGTTCGCCGGGATGACTACGGATGTGCGCCGGGTTGGGTGGGTGCGGGAGCGTCCGCCGGGGTGACGGCTCAAGCCGCCTCCTCGTCCACCGCAGCGCCGGCGAACTGCGAGCGGTAGAGCCGGTGGTAGGCCCCGTCGACCGTGAGCAACTCGTCGTGCGAGCCCTGTTCGACGATCGCACCGTTCTCCATCACCAGGATGGTGTCCGCGTCGCGGATGGTCGACAGCCGGTGCGCGATCACGAACGACGTCCGGCCGCCGCGCAGCGCCCGCATCGCCTGCTGGACGAGCAGTTCCGTGCGGGTGTCCACCGACGACGTGGCCTCGTCCAGGATCAGGATCGCCGGATCCGACAGGAACGCCCGGGCGATGGTGATCAGCTGGCGCTCACCGGCCGACACGTTGGAGCCCTCGTCGTCGATCACGGTGTCGTAACCGTCCG
Source organism: Micropruina sp. (assembly GCA_018055925.1). GTDB lineage: Bacteria > Actinomycetota > Actinomycetes > Propionibacteriales > Propionibacteriaceae > Micropruina. The sequence continues at coordinate 3,914 of JAGPGQ010000058.1, read as the reverse complement.
GCAGGGAGTGCACGAACCGGTCCACGTAGGTGGCCTCGGCGGCCGCCCGGATCTCGTCGTCGGTCGCGTCCGGGCGTCCGTAGGCGATGTTCTCCCGGATCGTGCCGCCGAACAGCCAGGCGTCCTGCAGCACCATGCCGATGTTGCCGCGCAGGTCGCGCCGGGACACGTCGGCGATGTTCACCCCGTCGACGGCGATCCGGCCCGCGTCGACCTCGTAGAACCGCATCAGCAGGTTGACCAGGGTGGTCTTGCCGGCACCGGTCGGGCCGACGATGGCGATCGTCGAGCCCGGCTCTGCGACCAGCGACAGGTCGGTGATCAGGGGTTTCGCCGGATCGTAGGAGAACGACACGTGATCGAACGCGACCTGTCCCCGCAGCGGTCGCGGCAGTTGGACGGTGCCGTCCGGGCTCTGCTCGACGGCGTCCAGCACCTCGAACACCCGCTCGGCCGACGCCACCCCCGACTGCAGCAGGTTGGTCATCGACGCCAGCTGGGTGATCGGCTGGGTGAACATCCGGGAGTACTGGATGAACGCCTGCACGGCACCCAGCGTCATCGTTCCCGCGGCCACCCAGACGCCGCCCAGGACGGCGATCACGACGTAGCTCAGGTTGCCGATGAAGAACACCGCCGGCATCACGATGCCGCTAATGAACTGGGCCTTGAACGACGACTCGTAGAGTTCCTCGTTCTTCTGCGCGAACTGGGCCGCGACCTCGCGCTGCCGGCCGAACACCTTCACCAGGGAGTGCCCGGTGAACGCCTCCTCGACGCCGGCGTTGAGTTCGCCGGTGGAGCGCCACATGTCGCCGAACCGGCGCTGCGACCGTTTCATCACCTGGGCGGTGACGATCACCGTCAGCGGCACCGAGAGCAGCACCACCAGCGCCAGCGGCGGCGACAGCCAGAACATCAGGGCGAGCACGCCGATGACGGTGAACACGTTGTTCAGCATCTGGGCGAGGGTCTGCTGCAACGACTGGGCGATGTTGTCGATGTCGTTGGTCACCCGGCTGAGCAGTTCACCGCGCGGCTGGTCGTCGAAGTAGGTGATCGGCAGCCGGTGCAGCTTGCCGGCCACCTGTTCCCGCATCCGGTAGACGGTCCGTTGCACGATGTCGTTGATCAGGAAGCTGGCGAACCACAGCACGACGCCCGCGACCACGTAGATGGCGGTCGCCTCGACGGCCACCACGGCCAGCCCGGTGAAATCGATGCCCCCACCGGTGGCGCCGTCGAAGATCAGGTCGGTCGCCCGGGCCAGGATCACCGGCCCGTACGCGTTGCCCAGGGTGGCCAGGGCGGAGATCACCACCACGACGATGATCAGGCCGCGTTCGGGGCCCATCATGCGCAGCAGCCGCTTCGCGGAACCGCCGAAGTTCACCGCCTTCTCGGACGAGCCCAGCCCCTGCATGGGTCCCGCCCCCATGCCGCGCCGTTGATGCTCGGCGTGCGCGGGACGGTCGTTCGCCTTGCGGTCCTGCTGCTCGGTGGACGCCGGTGCCTGCCCGCTCATGCTGCTGCCTCCTCGGCCTTGAATTGGGATGCCACGATCTCGGCGTAGGTGGGGCACCCGGTGAGCAACTCGTCGTGGGTGCCGGTGCCGGCGATCCGGCCGTCGTCCAGGACGACGATGGTTTCGGCGTCCCGGATGGTCGAGACCCGCTGGGCCACGATCAGGACGCCGGCCTCGGCGGTCTCCCGGGCCAGCGCGGCCCGCAGCCGGACGTCGGTGGTCACGTCCAGCGCCGAGAAGGAGTCGTCGAAGACGTAGATGTCCGGGCGTTTCACCAGCGCCCGGGCGATCGCCAGTCGCTGCCGCTGCCCGCCGGAGACGTTCGTCCCGCCCTGGGCGATGGGCGCCTCCAGCCCCTGCGGCATGGCGCGGACGAAGTCGGCCGCCTGCGCGGTCTCGAGCGCCGCCCACAGCTCGCCGTCGGTGGCGTCCGGATTGCCGTAGCGCAGGTTCGAGGCCACCGTCCCGGTGAACAGGTAGGCCCGCTGCGGCACCAGCCCGATCCGCGACCAGAGCAGGTCGGGGTCGAGCTCGCGGACGTCCACGCCGTCCACCAGGACCTGCCCGCCGGTGACGTCGAACAGCCGCGGGATCAGGCTCACCAGGGTGCTCTTGCCGGCGCCCGTGGAGCCGATGATCGCGGTGGTCTCGCCGGGACGCACCGAGAGGTCGATCCCGGACAGCACCGGTTGTTCGGCGCCCGGGTAGCGGAACTCGACGTCGCGCAGGTCGACCCGGCCGTGCTGCTCGACGGACCGGACGGGGTGCGGCGGCGGCACCACCGTCGAGGTGGTGTCGAGCACCTCGCCGATCCGGCCGGCGCTGACCACCGCGCGGGGTGCGATCATCAGCATCATCGTCGCCATCATCACGCTCATCAGGATGGTGATCAGGTACTGGGTGAAGGCCAGCAGCTGACCGGTCTGCAGGTGCCCCTCGGCCACCCGGAAGGCGCCGAACCAGGTCACCCCGATGGTCGACACGTTCATCACGAAGAACACCGTCGGGAACATCGTCATCATCCGCCGGCCCACCCGGGTGGCCACGTCGGTGAGTTCGGCGTTGGCGACCGCGAATCGGGCGGTCTCGCGGGGTTCGGCGGTGAACGCCCGGATCACCCGCAGGCCGCCGATCTGTTCGCGCAGCACCCGGTTGATGGTGTCGATCCGCACCTGCTGGGTGGCGAACAGCGGCATCATCTGGGTGACGATCACCCCGATCAGCGCGCCCAGCAGGACGACGGCGACGGCGATCGTCCAGGTCAGTCCGGCGTCCTCGCGGAACGCCATCAGGACGCCGCCGACCATCATGATCGGCGCGGCGACGATCATGAACGCGGTCATCATCACCAGCTGCTGGATCTGCTGCACGTCGTTGGTGGTGCGGGTGATCAGGCTGGGCGCGCCGAACTGGGCCACCTCGCGGGCGGAATAGTCCAGGGTGCGGCCGAACACCGCCGCCCGCAGGTCGCGGCCGAACGCCATCGCCGAGCGGGCACCGAACCAGACCGCGCCGATCTGGGCGGCCATCTGGACCACGGTGACCACCAGCATCAGAACGCCGAGCGACAGGATCAGCCCGGTGTTGCCCTTGGCGATGCCGTCGTCGACGATCCGGGCGTTCAGCGTCGGCAGGTAGAGCGCGGCCGCGTTGGCCACCAACTGCAGCAGCACGACGATGACCAGCTGGCCGTAGTAGGGCCGCAGGTAGTCGCGCAGGATGCGGATCAGCATGGGTTGTCCTCGGTGGTTTCGACGGCGATGCCGTGCAGGATGAGGCGGGCGAGTTGTCGTGGGTCGGTGGCGTCGGGATGGTCGGCGAACGGCATGACGGCGGCGAACGCCATCGCCGAGATCGCCCAGCAGGCGGTCGGCGTGCCGACGGTGAACCGGTCGTCGAACCTGGCCAGGACCCGCGCCATGGCCTCGTCGACGGCGCGATGGTAGTCGCGGTGCGGCGGCTTGAGCCGCGTGCCGTGCGGTTGCGAGTGGCTGATCGCGGACATCAGCGAACGGATCTGCTGGATCCGTCCCTGCAGCAGCCGGACCATCCAGGTGACCGTGTCCTCCAGGTCGAGGTCGGCGGGGATCGCATCGATCGCGTCGATCACCGGCCCCGGGGCGAGACAGTCGTCGACCACCGCCTCGATGAGTTCTTGTTTGGTGCCGAAGGCGCGGAAGATGGTGCCCTCGGCGACGTCGGCGCACTCGGCGATCTGCCGGGTGGTGACGTTCAGCCCATGCTCGAGCAGCAGCGGCCGGGTCGCCTCGATCAGCGCCCGCCGGCGCTCGTCCGGTGTCAGGGGATGTGCTCTGCCCACGTCGGCCGAGTGTATGAGTGAGTGCTCACTCATTCAAGTCGGCGGCCAAGATCGGGCGGCGCAGAGAGG
>JAGPGQ010000274.1 GCA_018055925.1 Micropruina sp. | reverse complement strand
TTGACGCAGCCGGCGAGGCCGATACCGACGCCGGCCAGCCAGGCGTTGCGGCGCATGAACCACAGCCCCGCGACCGCGAACAGCAGGGTCAGCGGCTCGTTGTGCGCCTGGGCGCAGATCGACCAGATCATGATCGGGTTCAGGATCGTGAACAGCACCGCCCGGGTCTGGAAAGCCGGGTCGCCGTGCGCCATCTTGACCGCGATGAACGCCACCGCCACGAACGGGATGAGCGCGAACATCTGCAGCCAGAACACCACCTGGTGCATGCTGTCGCCGCCCAGGGTGGCGGCCAGCCACTGGCTGAACGAGGCGATCGGCCCGTACACCGACGGGGTGTCCTGCCACGGCGCCTCCACCCAGCGCATCACCGGGTCGTACTCCTGCCGGATGATGTTGGCCGGGGTGATGTCGTAGGGGTTCCAGCCGAGCACCATCAGGCGGCCGTAGGCGGCGTACATCAGCACGTCGGCCGAGGTCAGCGGCGGCACCAGCGAGGTCACCGTGGAGAGCACCGCGCCCAGCACGAACAGCCGGTGGATATTGGGCCGCCAGCCGCCGTCGACCGCGCGGTAGCAGATCCACAGCCCGACCGCGCCGGCGGCCAGGGCGGCCCACAGCGACAGCACGGCCACCCATTCGTTGACCGCCACGATGCCGGCCGGCAGGTACCAGGGCGGCATCAGGCTGCTGCGCGGGCCGAGCCGCAGGGCCACCGCGGAGGGGCCGAGGAAGGCGATCAGCACGGTGACCGCGCTGGCCGCGACGATCAGGCGCAGCCCGAGCCTGGAGTTCTTCGTCCACTCCCGGTCGAGGATCGCGCGAGCGCGAGTAACCAGCGCACTCGACATGGGCTCCTCCGGGGTTAGACGGCAACGCTGAGACTAGCGGCGTGACAGATCGTCACCCAGCCGTTCGGGCACGTCGAGACCATGGTGTTACCCGGCGGCGCCCCGCCACAACGTCGGACACCGGAGATCCCGGGTCGGGCCCGGGATGACGGACACCGCAAAGACCGGCAGTGCGGTCCCGGCCAACACCCACCCACGCACGGAGATCCCGACACCCCTTCACGTCATCCCGACAACTCTTCGCGTCATCCCGACAACCCTTCACGTCATCCCGACAACTCTTCGCGTCATCCCGGCGAACGCCGGGATCTCGGACGGGCTACTTCAGCAACCTGGAGAGCCGGCGGTCGGCGAGCGGCTTGCCGCCGGTCTGGCAGGTCGGGCAGTACTGCAGGGACGAATCCGCGAAGGACACCTCGGCGATCGGCGTGCCGCAGACGCCGCACGGCTGGCCCGTCCGGCCGTGCACCCGCAGCCCGAGCTTCTTCTCCCCCTTCAGCTCCTTGGCGGCCCGGCCGACCGACCGTCCGATGGCGCCGTGGAGTTCGTCCTTGACCGCCGCGAAAAGCCGGGCGTGTTCCTCGTCCGACAGCGCGTTGGCCGGCTTGAACGGGCTCAGCCTGGCGGCGTGCAGGATCTCGTCGCTGTAGGCGTTGCCGATGCCGGCGATCACCCGCTGGTCGCGCAGCACACCTTTCAGCTGGGACCGGCCGGCCTTCGCCAGGATCGCGGCGAGCGCGTCCGAGTCGAAGTCGTCGGCCAGCGGGTCCGGCCCGAGGCTCGCCAGCATCGGCACCTCGGACGGGTCCTCCACCACGTACACGGCGAGCTTGCGCTGGGTGCCCATCTCGGTCAGGTCGAACCCGGAGTCGTCGGCCAGCACCACCCGCAGGCTCAGCGGGCCGCGTCCGGGCCTGGCCGGCTTGGCCGGCATGGCGTCCCTCCACTGCAGCCAGCCGGCCCGGGCGAGGTGGAACACCAGCCAGGTGCCGGAGCCGTCGATCGCGAGGAACTTGCCGTAGCGGCGCACCTGGGTGATCTCGGCGCCGTGCAGCGCCGACAGCGGCAGCTGGAACGTCTTGAGCGCGCTGAACGCCAGCAGTTCGGTGCGGGCGATGGTGGCGCCGGTCAGCCGGTCGGTCAGGAACGACCGCAGCGCCTCCACCTCGGGCAGTTCAGGCATCGTGACCCTCCGTTCCACGTTCGACCAGGTTCCGCTCGGCCGCCCAGTCGGGGCCGGGGACGCCGAGGCTCTCGTCCACCGCCGCCAGGTATTCGTCGCGGTCGATCTCGATCACGCCGAGCGAGGCCAGGTGATCGGTGCGCCACTGGACGTCGATCAGCCGCTCCGCGGCCCGGTCGCGGCGCATCGTCCGGGCCAGCCGCAGCAGCGCCACCTTGGAGGCGTCCCGGCCGATCTCGGGATCGTGGAACATCGACTCGCCGGCGAACAGGCCGCCCAGCGAGACCCCGTACAGGCCGCCGGCCAGCCGGCCCTCGGGCGTCCAGGTCTCCACGCTGTGGACGATGCCACGCCGGTGCAGGGCCGTGAACACGGCCACGATGTCGGCGTCGATCCAGCCGTGCGGCCGGGCCGGGTCGGCGCACCGGGCGATCACCTCGTCGAAGGCGGCGTCCACCGTGGTCAGGTAGCGCCGGGCCGAACGGCGCAGCGAACGGGTGACCCGCAGGCCGTCGGGCAGCAGCACGCCACGCCGCACCGGCGACCACCAGCCCATCCGGGCCGGGAACCACGAGTTGTGCAGCGGCATCGGGAACACCCCGCAGCGGTAGGCCAGCACCACCAGGTCGGGGTCGAGTTCGTCCGACAGCCCGATCAGGTCCTGGGCGGGCCAGTCCCGCGGCGGTCCGAAGATGCCCGGGCGACTCATTGCTCGATTGTGCCACCGCCCATCGCCGATCGAGGGAGGTGGCGGACCGGACGATGTGGGCGGGCCACCCGGGGGTGCCGCCGGGTGACCCCGGATGGTGGCCGGGGACACGATGGGTAGATTGGACGACGCAGCCCGCGACATCGAGGAGTCACCGCATGTCCGCCCAGGAACCCAACTCCACGCAAGCACCCAGCAAGACCCTCGTCCAGCGCGCCCCCGAGGTCGCCGGGAACTGGCTCCGCCAGATCCTCGAGTTCGCCATCGACGGCAACATGACCATTCCGGGCGCCAAGGACGCGGCGGCGAGGGCCCTGCAGGCCCGGGGAGACCACGAGGCCGCGCTCGACACCCTGATCCGGCAGCACGTCGGGCTGGCCGGCGCGCAGGGCTTCCTCACCAACCTCGGCGGGCTGCTCACGCTGCCGGTCGCGCTGCCCGCGAACCTGGCCGGGCTGGCGGTGGTCCAGATGCGGATGATCGCCGGCATCGCCCACCTGCGCGGCTACGACGTCGACAACCGCCGGGTGCGCTCGGCGCTGACCCTGACGATGCTCGGCGAGGACGAGGTGCGCAAGCGGGTCTCGTCCGGACGACTGCCGAGCACCCCGATGGGGGTGGCGACCGCGCCGGTCTTCGATCCGGCGCTGGAGCACATGGTCAGCGAGCGGGTGTTCACCGACCTGGGCGCCAAGATGGCCGGCAAGCACGTGGTGGTGCAGGTGGCCAAGCGGATCCCGCTGGTGGGTGGCGGCGTCGGTGCGGCCGCCGACGGCTATTTCACCTACGCCCTGGGCCAGTACGCCCGGCGCGAGTTCGTCCGGCGCCGCGGCTGAGCCTTGCTGGCTTCGCCGATCACGCCGGTGCCGGTGCAGTGGTGGCGGACTATTCCGGCGTCGGCCGCCACACCGATCGCGCGATCCACCACTGGTGTCACCTTGCGCCACTGCTGTCGGGTTATTTCACGACACCAGTCGCCTAACCCGACAGTAGGCACCGATCGCGAGATCATCACCCCCGTCCGACCACCACCGGCACCGTGGCCCCGCCGTACCGCACCCGAACCAGCCCGGCCCGTCAGCCCAACGCGTCCCGGAACCGGTCCGCCAGCTCCCGCACCGCCGCCCGCAACTCCGGGCCCTCCTCGACCACGAACGGGAACGGCACCTGCGCCAGCCACTCCCCGGCGTACATCTGCGGGTTGCTGGTGGTGCCGGTCAGGACGCATTCGTCCCCGTCCGGCTCCAGCCGGCCCATCGGTGCCCGCAGCCACGGCCGGACCCGCTCGGCGGGTGCGCCGAAACGCACCCGGGTCGCCAGTTCCCAGCCCTCGCCGAGACTGCGTTCCAGGACGGCGACGGCATCCAGGTCGGCCGGCACCTCGGCGGGCGCGCTCAACTGCTCCACGGAGCCGATCCGGTCCAGCCGGTAGGTGCGCAGCTCGGCCGACCGGGTCCGGCACAGCAAGTACCACAGCCCGTAGCGCACCACGACCGCCCAGGGGTCGACCTCGCTGGTCCATTCGTGACCGGCCGCGCTCCGGTAGGCGATCCGCACGCGGCGGTGGGCGGCGACCGCCTCGACCAGGCCGGAGGTGATCGCCACCTCGGGTCGCGGCGCGTCCGAGCCGGCGGCGGCGATGTGCCGCCAGAACTGGACGGCCGGACGTCCGACCGACTCCGGCAGCGCCCGCAACAGCTTGGCCACCCCCGAACCGGCCAGGCTGTCGGGCTCCGGGGCGCCCGCCGGCGAATCCAGCACCGCCATCACCACGGCCAGCGCCTCGGGTCCGCTGAACACCACCGGCGGCAGCCTGACCCCGCGTCCGACCTGGTAGCCGCCGTACGGCCCGGTGGTGCCGGTGACCGGGATCCCGGCGTCGCGCAACGTGTCGACGTAGCGCCGCACCGCGCGGTCGCTGACGCCGAGCCGCTCGGCGAGTTCGGCCGCCCGGATGCCCGGCCGTTGGTGGATCAGGTCCAGGGTGCGCAGCGCCCGGGCGGTGGGGCTGGCGTCCATCCGACCAG
>JAGPGQ010000057.1 GCA_018055925.1 Micropruina sp. | reverse complement strand
CTCAAGATGAGGGTTCCCACAGAGTTAATCTGGTAAGGCCCCCGGAAGACCACCGGGTTGATAGGTCGGATGTGGAAGTGCAGCAATGCATGGAGCTGACCGATACTAATAGGCCGAGGGCTTGTTTCCTACAAAGATGTTACGCGTCCACTGTGCGGTTCCCGAGTAACGGTCGGGAGCGATCGAAAACTCCATAGAGTTACGGTGACCATGGCGAGCGGGAAACGCCCGGCTCCATTCCGAACCCGGAAGCTAAGCTGCTCAGCGCCGATGGTACTGCAGGGGGGACCCTGTGGGAGAGTAGGTCGTCGCCGGACATTTAAACACCCCCGTGAGGGTCAGCAATGACCATCACGGGGGTGTTTTGCGTCCCTGGTGGGAACAGCGGCAGACTGGTGCGGTGAGCAAGGAACTTGAGGGTGACGGACGCCGAGAAGACCGGCCTGGTGGTGACCGGCGACGCGACCCCAAGTCCCGGGGGACCGGCAGGGGCGGTGCGGGCCGTGACGACAGTGGTCGTAAGGGTGCGGGGCGCGAGCGTGACCCGGGACGCCCCAGTGGGGGATTCCGGAGGGGTGGGCGCGGCGATGGCCGGGGCGCCGCCGAGCCGCGCGACCGAACCGAACGTTCGGGTGGACCCGCGGGCCAGCGGCGCAACTACGGCACGCGTGACTCGGGTGACCGGGGCCGGTCGCAGGGCGGCAAGGCAGGGCAGCGCGACTCCCAGGCACCACGACGTCCGTACGACGGTTCCGACCGTGACGGCCGGGGCAGCGGCAGCCGTCCCTACTGGGACGAAGGCGGACGTGCGGGACGGCGTCCGTACGCGGGCCAGCAGGAACGCCCGGGACGTGCGCGGGCCGAGGACCGCCGCCCGGAGGGTGAACGGCCCCGCGGGGGCTCCGGCCCGGCCGGCCACCGACCGACGCGTCCGGCCGGCCGAGCCGTGCGGGGCGGGGACCGGGACCGGCAGCCGCGCTCGGGCCCGGGCAACTGGGACGGCAGTCGCTCCGGCGGCGAGCCGGGTGCGGCGTCCCGCTCGGGCGAGGGCCGGAAGCCGCGAGCCGATCGGGGCCGGGGGGGACGCGACGCGGCCCCGCGGTCCGAGAACGGACGCTACGACCGGGACGCCGGACGGCCGACCGGCCGTGGTCCGGCCCGTCAGGACGGGCGCGGCTCCGCCCGCAGCGGCGGGGGCAGGCGCCCGGAAGCGGCGGGATCCTTCGGCGACCGGGGGGCACCGCGGCACCCGGGGGCCAGGCGCCGCCCGGACGAGGGTGGCCGGCCCAGGCAGTCGCGCGACGAGTTCGCCAGGCCCGGACGCGACCGGGAGCCCGATACCCGTCCCGGCGAGGAGATTCGCGAGTTCCCACCCGGGCTCGCTCCACGAGCCGACGAACCGGCGACGCCCGAGGACGCCGACCTGAACCTGCTCTCCCGCGGCGTCCGGGCCGAACTGCGTGGCTTGTCCGCGGAGAACGCCGAGACCGTGGGCGCGCACCTGGCCGCGGCGGCGTCCCTGCTGGACGAGGACCCGGCGCTGGCCTACGCGCACGCCGAGGCGGCCCGCAGGCGGGCGGCTCGGCTGCCGGTGGCCCGGGAGGCGGCGGCGACCACGGCCTACGCCGCCGGCGAGTATGCGGCGGCCCTGAACGAGTTCCGGGCGCTGCGCCGGATGACCGGGACCGACGACTTCCTCGCCACCATGGCCGACTGCGAACGTGGACTCGGCCGGCCGCAGGCCGCCCTGCGGCTCGTCCAGGAGGGACTGGACGCCAGGCCGTCCATCGCGGGCCGGGTGGAACTCAAACTGGTCGAGGCCGGGGCCAGGGTGGCGCTGGACCAGCGGGACGAGGCGATCCGGCTGCTCCGCCACGAGATGGAACTGATCGGCGCCCGCGGACCCCGGGTGGCCCGGGCCCGGTTGCGGTACTTCTACGCGCAGCTGCTGGCCGAATCCGGCGACGAAGCCGCGGCCGAGCGCTGGTTCGGCGCGGCGATCCGGCTGGATCCCGACAACGAGACCGGGGCCGTGGAGGCACTCGCCGCCCTGCAAGGGGTCACCATCGAGTTCGACGAGAGCGAAGTCCCCGACCAAGCCGCCGAAGCTCAGCCCGAGGAGCCGGCCGTGACCGAGGACGAGCCGGGACGAGATTCCACGCCCGCCGACCGCAGCACAGCCACCGAGGAGGAGCAGCAGTGACCACCCGCATCATCGACGCCCACGACGTCGCCTTCTTCGACCTCGACGGGGTGATCTACCTGGGGCCGCTCGCGGTGCCGGGCGCGGTGCCCGGCATCCGCGGGGTGACCGAGGCGGGCGCCCGCGTGATGTACGTGACGAACAACGCGGCCCGCAGCGCCGAGGTGGTCGCCCACCACTTGCGGGACCTCGGCTTCGCCGCCGGTCCGGACGACCTGATCACCAGCGCCCAGGTGGCGGCCGGCGTACTGGCCGACACCCTCACCCCGGGCAGCCTGCTGCTCGCGGCGGGCACGCAGAACCTGGTCGACCTGCTGGCCGAGGCGGGCTTCCGGACCACCGACAACGCCGACGACAACCCCGACGCCGTGGTGCAGGGCTACAGCCCCACCATTCCGTGGGCGCTGCTCGACGAGGCGTCGATCGCGGTGCAGCGCGGCGCCGGCTGGTACGCCACGAACGACGACGCCACCCGGCCCACCGACCGCGGCCTGGTGGCCGGCCTGGGCGCCCAACTGGCCGTCGTGGGCATGACGGTGCACCCGCGCACGCCCACGGTGTTCGGCAAGCCGCACGCGCCGATGCTCGATTTCGCCGTCGGCCACACCGGGGCACAGCGTCCGATCTTCGTCGGGGACCGGATCGACACCGACATCATGGGGGCCAACCGGGCGGGCATGGCGTCCCTGCTGGTGTTCACCGGCGCCCACGGCAAGCGCGAACTGCTGGACGCCGGTCCCGAGGGGCGGCCCACCCACATCGGGGCGGATCTGCGGGCCCTGCTGCAGCCGCGCCGCAAGCTCAAGCAGGACGGCACCCGGTGGCGTTGCGGGCACGCGAGCGCGGACGTCCGGGACCGGATGGCGGTGCTGTCCGGGGACCTGGACACCGAGGAGGGCCAGTTCGACGCGCTCTGGGCGCTGGCCCACCAGTACTGGACGACCGGCGCCGACCCCGCGGCCGCGCTGGCGTCGCTCGATCTGCTGCACTGACGGACGAGGCGCCGGCCGGCCACACCGGCGCTTGTCGTCCGCCCGGCGAGCGGCCGTATCTCGCTGGGCAACGAACCCGGCGAACCGGACGAATCGGAGCCGACCGCACCGGTAGTGTCGGGTCCGACCACGCCACCACGGCGTGCCTAGTTCTCCAGGAGCAACCGTGCCCGCCGGAAGACAGCCGACCACCGATCTCGCCTACATCGCGGTCTTCGCCGCCCTGATCGCCGCTCTCGCCCTGGTGCCCAGCATCCCGATCGGACCCGTGCCGATCACCCTGCAGACCCTGGGCGTGCTGCTGGCCGGCCTGATCCTCGGTCCGTGGCGCGGTTTCGCCGCCGTGACCCTCTACCTGCTGGTCGGCCTCGCCGGCCTGCCGGTGTTCGCCGGCGGCACCGGTGGGCTGGGCGTCTTCGGCAAGCCCAGCATCGGCTACCTGCTGAGCTTTCCGATCGCCGCACTCGTCGCCGGGGCGCTGGTCCTGGCGCTGGGCGGCCGGAACCCCCGGCTGCGCGCGCTGTGGCTGGGACTGGCCGCGCTGCTGGCGACCGTCCTGGTGATCTACCCGGCGGGGATCGCCGGCCTGATGCTGGTCGCCCAGCTCGACCTGGCCGCCGCCTTCACGGTGAACACCGCCTTCTGGGTGGGGGACCTGGTCAAGGTCGTGGTGGCTGCCGCGATCACGATGGCGGTGCACCGGGCGTTCCCCGCGCTGCTGCCGCGCCGGATGCCGGCGACTGCCTGACGTGATCACGCTGCGCGGGGTCGGCGTGCGCGTCCCCACGCTCACGCCGCCGGGCGGCAAGACCCTGCTCGCCGACATCGACCTCGAACTGGCGGAGCGCCGGATCGCCCTGATCGGCGCCAACGGCTCGGGCAAGTCGACCCTGTTGCGGCTGCTCAACGGACTGATCCTGCCGAGCACCGGGAGCGTGACCGTCCATGGCCTGGACACCCGCACCGAGGCCTCGAAGGTCCGCCGGCGGGTCGGGTTCACCTTCACGGATCCGCTGAGCCAGCTCGTGCTGCCCACGCCGCGGGACGATGTCGAACTCAGCCTGCGGGCACGCGTCCGCAACCGTGCCGAGCGCAGGCGGGAGGCGCTGGAGCGGCTCGCCCGCTACGGCCTGGCCGAGGTGGCCGAACACAGCATCTACGACCTTTCCGGCGGCGAACGCCAACTGGCGGCGCTGGTCAGCGTCCTGGCGGTCGAACCGTCGGTGCTGGTCTGCGACGAGCCGACCACCCTGCTGGACCTGCGCAACCGCAACCTGGTCGCCCAGGTGCTCGCCGGGCTGCCGCACCAGGTGATCGTGGCCACCCACGACCTCGAGCTGGCCGCCGACGCCGAACGGGTCCTGCTGATCGAGGCCGGACGGGTGGTGGCCGACGGCCCGCCCGCCGAGGTGATCGCCGCCTACCGGAGGCTGATGACATGAGGTCGACCGACGCCCTGTTCGGCCTGTACCGGCCGGGAACCTCGCCGTGGCACCGGGCCGGGGTCGGCCGGAAGTACCTGGTGGTGCTGGTGCTGACCCTGCCCGCCCTGATCGTCCAGCAGCCCTGGCTCACCGCGGTGGCGCTGCTGGCCGCGACCGGCTGCCTGCTGGGCACCGGGCTGCCGGCCCGCAGCACCCTGACCGTCGGCTGGGGGCTCGGCATCCTGCTCGCCGTGCTGGCCGGCTTTCAGGTGCTCGTCGGGCAGTACGGGGCGGCGTTCGTGGTGCCCGGCAACCTGCTGCTCGCCGTGCTCGCTGCCCGGCTGATCATCGGCAGCACGCCCGCCTCGGTGCTGATCGACGCCCTTGTCGGCGCGGCCGGCCGGATCCCGTTCGTCGACGGTGAACGGTTCGGGCTGGCCGTCGGCATCATGCTGCGCAGTGTCCCGTTCCTCACCGGCGCCTTCCTCGACGTCCGGGACGCCGCCCGCGCCCGCGGGCTGGAGCGGCACTGGGTGGCCAGGTTGTCGCCGGTGGTCGTGCGGGCGGTCGGATTCGCCCAGGCCACCGGCGAGGCGCTGGCGGCCCGCGGCCTGGGGGAGGGGACGCCGGGCCGGGGCCCTGATCCTAGGATGGCGCCGTGAGCGATGCCGACAACAACCCGCCCGACACCGGTCATCCGGTCATCGACGCGGCGCTGGCCGAACTCGACCTGTCCGCGCCGGTGAGCGCGCACGCCGAGCAGTACCAGGCCGTCCACACCGTGCTGAACGAGATCCTCAACCCCAGCGACGCGACGCCGCGTCCCGGGTCGTCCGGACGGTGACCCGGCGCCTGGACCGGGTCCTGGTGGAGCGCGGCCTGGCGCGGTCCAGGGGCCGGGCCGCCGACCTGATCCGCCAGGGGGCCGCCCGGGTGAACGGCAGCGTCGTGACCAGGCCCGCCGCCCCGGTCGCCGACTCGGACGCGGTGCAGGTCGTCGCCGACCACTACGTCTCGCGGGCGGCGCACAAGTTGCTCGGCGCCCTGGACGACACCGGCCTGCCGGTCGCCGGACGCGCATTGGACGCCGGCGCCTCGACCGGCGGCTTCACCCAGGTGCTGCTGGAGCGTGGCGCCGGCCACGTCCACGCCGTCGACGTGGGCCACGATCAACTCGTGCCGCAGCTGCGGCACGACCCGCGGGTGACCGTCCACGAGGGCCTGAACCTGCGCACCCTCACCCTCGACCACCTGGACGGCGCACCGGTCGACCTGGTGGTCGGCGACGTGTCGTTCATCTCGTTGCGGCTGCTGCTGCCGCGGCTGCTGGGGGTGCTCGACCCGTCCGGGGCCGCCCTGCTGCTGGTGAAGCCCCAGTTCGAGGTCGGCAAGGGTGGGCTGGACTCGCGCGGCGTGGTGCGCGACGATGTCGTCCGGCGCCGCTGCGTGGACGCGGTCTCCGCCGACGCCGCGGCGCTCGGCTGGCGGGAGGCGTGGCGCGGACCGAGCCGCATCGTCGGATCGGCCGGCAACGTGGAGTGGTTCCTGCTGTTCCGCGGGCATGGCGAGGATGTCGGTGGGCCGCGTTAGGGTGTGACCCGTGAGCACCCCCCGACGCTTCGTGACCGTGAGCCTGCACGGCGGGCGTCCGGCAGCGCTGTCCGCGGCCGCCGGATTCATCGCCGGCATGTCCGCCCACGGCATCACCTGCCTGCTCGACCCGGAGCACCTGCGGGCCCTCGGCACGGTCGGCGACACCGCCGAACTCACCTCCGAGACGGGGCAGCGGAGCGAACTGGCCGTGGTCTTCGGCGGCGACGGCAGCCTGCTGCGGGCCGCCGAGTGGGCGCTGCCGCTCGACATTCCGCTGCTCGGCGTCAACCTCGGCCACGTCGGCTTCCTGGCCGAGCTGGAATCGCACGAGGCCGGCTCCCTGATCAACCACGTGGTCGAGCGCAACTACAGCGTCGAGGAGCGGATGACCGTCGAAACGGTGGTCACCGGCTCCGACGGCACCGAACTGTGGCGCTCGTTCGCGATCAATGAGGTCTCGATCGAGAAACTCGCCCGCGAACGCATGATCGAGGTGCTGGTCCGGGTCGACGGCCGGGCGCTGTCGCGCTGGGGCACCGATGGGGTGCTGGTGTCGACCCCGACCGGTTCCACCGCCTACGCGTTCTCGGCCAACGGTCCCGTGCTGTGGCCCGACATCGACGCGCTGCTGCTGGTGCCGCTCTCCGCGCACGCCCTGTTCAGCCGCCCGCTGGTGATCGGGCCGCACTCCACCGTCTCGATCGAGGTGCTGCCGGGCAACGAGAGCCGGGCCGTGGTGTGGTGCGACGGCCGGCGGACCACCGACATCTCCGGCGGCATGACGGTCACCACCCGGGTGGGCAGGCACCGGCTGCTCCTCGCCCGGATCTCGGAACGCCCGTTCGTCGACCGACTGGTCCGCAAGTTCGCCCTGCCCGTCGACGGCTGGCGCGGCGTGCGTGCCGGGCATCATGCTGACTGACCTGCGGATCACCGACCTGGGGGTGATCGCCGAGGCGGTGCTCGAGCCCGGGCCGGGCTTCACGGCGGTCACCGGCGAGACCGGCGCGGGCAAGACGATGGTGGTCACCGGCCTGTCGCTGCTGCTGGGCGCCCGGGCCGAGGCGGGCCTGATCCGGCGCGGCGCGACCCGGTGCGTGGTCGAGGGCACCTGGCGGGTCGACGACGAGATCGCGGCCGAACTGGCCGACCTGGGCGCCGAGACCGAGGCCGGAGAACTCCTCGTCGCCCGGCAGATCGGCCAGAGCCGCTCCCGGGCACTCGTGGGGGGAGCGGCGGTGCCGCTGGCTCAGGCGGGCCGGGTGGTCACCCGGTGGGCCACCATCCACGGGCAATCGGAACAGGTCCGGCTGGGCACGGCCGAGCGCCAGCGTGAGGTGCTCGATCGGTTCGCGGGCGAGCCGCACGCCGGCGTGCTGGAGCGGCACGCCGCGTTGTTCGGCGAACGCCGGCGGGCCGCGTCCGACCTGGCCGAGCTGACCGGCGCCGCCCGCGAACGGGCGCGCGAACTCGACCTGCTGACGTTCGGGCTAGGCGAGATCGAGACCGTGGACCCGCAGCCGGGCGAGGACGCGGCGCTGGCCGCCGAGGCGCTGCGGTTGCAGGCGGTGGACGACCTGCGGCTGGCCGCGCACACCGCGGGGGTGGCGCTGAGCGGCGACGCCGAGGCCTGGGACGACGCGCCGAGCGCGTTGAGCCTGCTGGCCGCCGCCCGCAAGAGCGTCGAGGGGGCGGCGCCGGACGACCCGGCGCTGGACCCACTGGCGGCCCGGCTCGCCGAGGCGTCCGTCCTGGTGGCCGACGTCGCCGCCGACCTGGCCAGCTACCTGGACCGGCTCGAGGCCGACCCCCGCCGCCTGGAATGGATCGCCGAACGGCGCTCCGCGCTGCAGCCGCTGCTGCGCAAGTACGGGGCCACCCTCGACGAGGTGCTGGAGTGGGCCCTGGAGGCCGCCGAGCGGGTCGCCGGGCTGGAGTCGTCCGACGAACGGATCGCCGAACTGGAACGGCGGATCGCCGTCCTGGACGCCGACCTGGCCGAGACGTCGGCAACGATCACCGCCGGCCGGATCGCTGCCGCGCAGGACCTGGCCGCCCGGGTGCAAACCGAACTGGCCGCCCTGGCCATGCCGCACGCGCGGCTGGAGTTCGCCGTCGAACCGGCTCCCGTCGGCGTGCACGGAGCCGACCAGGTGACGATCATGTTCACCGCCAACCCGGGCGCGGCGCCGGCGCCGCTGGCGCGGGCGGCCTCGGGCGGTGAACTTTCCCGGGTGCGGCTCGCCCTCGAGGTGGTGCTGGCGCAGGGCACCTCCGATCACACGTTCGTCTTCGACGAGGTGGACGCCGGCGTCGGCGGCGCCGTGGCGCTCGAGATCGGGCGCCGGCTCGCCCGGCTGGCCCGCCACGGCCAGGTGATCGTGGTCACCCACCTGGCCCAGGTCGCCGCATTCGCCGACCGGCACTACGTGGTCGCCAAGGAGACCGACGGGCGGATCACCACCAGCGGCATCACCGAGGTCAGCGGCGCCGCCCGGCTCGACGAACTCGCCCGGATGATGGCCGGGCTGGACGGCTCCGTGAACGCCCAGGCGCACGCCGCGGACCTCCTGGCCGAGGCCAGTCGCGGTTGAGTCACAAGACCACGAGCGAGCTGCCGTCCGTCATCCCGGGCTCGACCCGGGATCTCTCCCACGGGATCTGGAGCCGCCGCGGAGATCTCGGCCTCCACCGAACGAATAGTCGCGGCGATGAGGGCTACCGTCCGCGATCGCCGGATGAGGCAGACTTGCCCGGTGGCCAACTCGCTCGACGTGCCGCCGCTGTGGGCAGCGTTGGCGGCCAGCGATCGCGTGTTGCTCGTCGGCGCCGGCGGCGGTTTCGACGTGTACGCCGGGCTGCCGATCGCCTGGCGGCTCGCCCGGCTTGGCAAGCGGGTCGCCCTGGCCAACCTCTCGTTCAGCGATCTCGGCGGGGTGCCCGTCGACGCCTGGCTCGGTCACGAGTGTGCGCGGATCGAGCCGGACACACCCGGACGGCTCGACTACTTCCCGGAACGCACGCTGGTCCGCTGGCTCCGGTCAGAGGGGCAGGACTGGGACGTATTCGCCATCGCGCGGGCCGGCGTCCAACCCGTCAAGCGGGCCTACGAGCACCTCATCGACGACTTCGCACCCGATGCTCTGGTCCTGGTCGATGGCGGCACCGACATCCTGTTGCGCGGCGACGAGTCGGGACTCGGCACGCCCGAGGAGGACGCCGTCAGCCTGATCGCCGCCAGCGAACTGACAGTCGCCACGAAGCTCGTGGTCAGCCTCGGGTTCGGCATCGACGCCCATCACGGTGTCGCTGGCACCGAGGTGCTCGTAAGCCTGGCGGACCTGGCCAGGGAAGGCGCCTACCTGGGAGCCTTGTCGATTCCACCCGACTCGCCGGAGGCCGTGGCCTACGTCGATGCGGTGGCTCACGCCGCGCTGCACAACTCGGCCCGACCCAGTATCGTGAACGGCCAGATCTCCGCCGCGATCCAAGGCCTCGTCGGACAACCCGCACTCCCGGGCGCTCCCGCCGTGACCGACCTGTTCGTGAATCCCCTGATGGCCATCTACTTCACCGTTCAGCTCGACGCCCTGGCCGCGAAGCTGCTGTATGGCGACGCCATCAGACCGAGCACCTCGACGGGCCAGATGTCACGCGAGATCGAGAAACTCCGCGCGGGACTCCCAATTCCGGATACCACGAACTTCCCGCACTGAATCGATCCCAAGCGGCTGCTGCACGCATCCCGAAGCCGGGATCGAGGTCTGCCGGAGGGCCGGGTTCGTGCGCGGTGCCCATTCGGCCGGGCTCGTTACGGCCTCGCAACTGACGCGCGCCGGTTCGCCCGCGCCCGCACGGCACCTATATGGTGGAATCCCGTGGGGAACGGCAGCAAAACCAAGCACATCTTCGTCACCGGAGGCGTCGCGTCGTCGCTCGGTAAAGGGCTCACGGCGTCCAGCCTCGGCAGCCTGCTGGTGGCCCGGGGACTCCGGGTCACGATGCAGAAACTCGACCCGTACCTGAACGTCGACCCGGGCACCATGAACCCGTTCCAACACGGTGAGGTGTTCGTCACCGAGGACGGTGCCGAGACCGACCTCGACATCGGGCACTACGAGCGGTTCCTGGACGTCAACCTGAACGCCGACGCGAACGTCA
This sequence comes from Micropruina sp., assembly GCA_018055925.1. GTDB lineage: Bacteria > Actinomycetota > Actinomycetes > Propionibacteriales > Propionibacteriaceae > Micropruina. Next base: position 6,375 of record JAGPGQ010000057.1, on the reverse strand, counting down.
CCACCGGCAAGGTGTACAGCAACGTGATCGCGAAGGAGCGCCGCGGCGACTTCCTCGGCGACACCGTCCAGGTGATCCCGCACATCACCAACGAGATCAAGGACGAGATGCTCGCCATGGCGACCCGCGGGGTCGACATCGTGATCCACGAGATCGGCGGCACCGTCGGCGACATCGAGTCGCTGCCGTTCCTGGAGGCGGCCCGGCAGGTGCGCCGCGACGTCGGCCGCGAGAACGTGTTCTTCCTGCACGTGTCACTGGTGCCGTACCTCGGTCCGGCGGGCGAGCTCAAGACCAAGCCGACCCAGCACTCGGTGGCGGCGCTGCGCCAGGTCGGCATCCAGCCGGACGCGATCGTCTGCCGGTCGAACCGGGAGATCCCCGACGGTGTGAAGCGCAAGATCTCGTTGATGTGCGACGTGGACGAAGAGGCGGTCGTCTCCTGCGCGGACGCCCCGTCCATCTACGACATCCCCAAGGTGCTGCACGGCGAGGGCCTGGACGCCTACGTGGTGCGCCGGCTCGGGGTCAGCTTCCGCGACGTCAAGTGGAAGAAGTGGGACGACCTGCTGGAGCGCGTCCATCACCCGACCGAAGAGGTGACCATCGGCCTGGTCGGCAAGTACATCGACCTGCCGGACGCCTACCTGAGCGTGTCGGAGGCGCTGCGGGCCGGCGGATTCGCCAACCACGCCAAGGTCAACATCCGCTGGATCGCGTCCGACTCGTGCGAGACCCCCGCCGGGGCGGCCACCGCGCTGGGGGACCTGGACGCGATCCTGGTGCCCGGCGGATTCGGGATCCGCGGCGTCGAGGGCAAGCTCGGCGCGCTGCGCTACGCCCGCGAGAACCAGCTGCCGACGCTCGGGCTGTGCCTCGGCCTGCAGTGCATGGTGATCGAGGTGGCCCGCAACCTCTGCGGACTGCCGGACGCCGCCTCCACCGAGTTCGAACCCGACACCAACGCCCCCGTGGTGGCCACCATGGCCGAGCAGGTCGCGCACGTGTCGGGTGAAGGCCAGCTCGGGGCCACCATGCGGCTCGGCTCCTACCCGGCCGAACTGGCCAAGGGATCGCTGGTCGCCCGGCTGTACGGGGAGACCCGGGTCAGCGAACGACACCGGCACCGCTACGAGGTGAACAACGCCTACCGGGAGCAGCTGGCCTCGGCCGGCCTGCGGGTGGTCGGCACGTCGCCCGACTCGACCCTGGTGGAGTTCATCGAGCTGGACCAGGAACTGCATCCGTTCTTCATCGCCACCCAGGCACACCCCGAGCTGAAGTCCCGGCCGACCGACCCGCATCCGCTGTTCGCCGGGCTGGTCGCTGCGGCGCTGCGGCGCAAGCTGTCCGGCCGGCTGCCGGTCGAGGAATCCTGATGGCGCCGGAGCCCCGGCTGCTCGGCCCGGGCGAGGCGGTCGACGTCCCTTCTCGCTGGCGGATCAAGCAGCACAGGGTGCTCGGTGAGGGTGCCGTCTCCGACTACGTGGACGACATCGTCGCGACCCCGGCCGGTGAACAGATGCACCGGCAGTACTTGCTGCATCCGGGCGCGGTCGCGGTGATCGCGCTCGATGATGCCGATCGGGTGGTCGTGGTGCGACAGTACCGGCATCCGGTGGGTTTCCAGCTGATCGAGCCGCCCGCGGGCCTGCTCGATTCGGACGGCGAATCCTGGCTCGGTGCCGCGCAGCGCGAGCTGGCGGAGGAGGCGATGCTGGCCGCCGACGACTGGCGGCTGCTGATCGACATGTTCACCTCGCCCGGCTGCAACTCCGAATCGATCCGGTTCTTCCTGGCCCGCAGCCTGCGCGAGGTGCCGCGTCCGGAGGGGTTCGTCGTCGAGCACGAGGAACTCGACATGGAGATCTGCCTGGTTCCGCTGGCCGACCTGGTCGACGGCATCTATGCGGGGCAGGTGCAGAGCCCGACCATCGTCGCCGGCGTCCTGGCGCTGGAGGCCGCGCGCCTCGCCGGCCGGCTGGACGACCTGCGCCCGGCGGACAGCCCGTGGCCCGCCCGCGAGGTGCGGCAGGGGCTGCTCGGGGCGATCGCCGAACTGGGCTGAGAGCATGTCCGGCGATGGTGCCGTGTGGCGGCTGGTCGGATCGTTCCTCGACCACCTCACCGTCGAACGCGGCGCGTCCCCGCACACCGTCGCGGGGTATCGGCGCGATCTCTGCCGGTATGCCGATTTCCTCGCTGCCGGGGGCTGCGACGAGTTGGGAGCCGTCACGGAGGCGGACGTGACGACGTTCGCGGCGTGGCTGCATACCGGGGATGCTGAACATGCGGCGCTGGCGCCGAGCAGCGTCGCCCGCGCCCTGAGCGCGGTGAAGTCGCTGCACCGGTTCGCGGTCGACGACGGCGCGGCGGTGGAGAATCCGGCGGTGGGGGTGTCGCCGCCGCAGTCCGGACGCCGGCTGCCGAAGGCACTGTCGCTCGATCAGGTGCAGGCGCTGCTGGCAAGCCCGGACGCCGACACCCACGCCGGCCTGCGGGACGCCGCGTTGCTCGAACTGCTCTACGGCACCGGGGCCCGGATCACCGAGCTGGTCTCCCTCGACGTGGACGACGTTAGCCACCTGCTGCACGACCCGGACGCCGGGCTGCGCCTGTTCGGCAAGGGCCGGAAGGAACGCCTGGTGCCGGTCGGCTCGTACGCCCGGGCCGCCCTCGACGCCTGGCTGGTGCGCGGGCGTCCGGCCATGCTGGAACGGGCTCGGGGGAGCGCCCCCGCGCTGTTCGTGAACACCAGGGGAGCGCGGCTCAGCCGGCAGTCCGCCTGGGCGGTGCTGCGTGAGCACGCCGCGCGCGCCGGCATCACCGCCGAGATCGGCCCGCACACCCTGCGCCACTCGTTCGCCACTCATCTGCTGGACGGCGGCGCCGACGTCCGCGTCGTCCAGGAATTGCTCGGCCACGCGTCCGTAGCCACGACCCAGATCTACACCCTGGTGACCGTGGAGCACCTCCGTGAGGTGTTCCTGACAGCCCACCCGCGCGCCCGGTGATACCGCCGATACGGCAGGCGGTCCTCCTGCCTCGGCTCGATGGCCCGAGATAGGATGTATTCAACCTATTTCGATCGGAGGTCGCCATGCTGACCAACCCCGAGAACACGGTCGCCATCAGCGAGGCCAACAAGAACTTCTCCCTGGTCGCCCGGCGGGTCGATGCCGACGGAGCCGTGATCGTCACGCGGAACAACAAGCCTGCCTACATCGTCATCAGCTACCCGGCCGCGCGCGAATCGGAACGTGCCAGCAATGAGGATGTTCTGTCGGTGGCACGCCACTACATGGCTGACCATCGCGCGGCCTTCGAAGCACTCGCTCGGTGATCCAGCTCGACAGCGAGCATGTTCGGCTCCTGCACGCCTACGCGCTCGCCGAGACCGGCGGAGCGGACGGCATCCGAGACGAGGCGTTGATCGAGGCCGCGGTCGCCGCCCCTTATGCGGGCTTCGGTGGCACCGAGTTCTACCCCACGATCGAAGCGAAGGCCGCTCGGCTCGCTTTCGGCCTCGTGCGGAACCACCCGTTCGTCGACGGCAACAAGCGCGTCGGAGTGCTCGCCATGCTGACACTGCTCGGTCTCAACGAGGTCTTCCTCGGCTTCACGGACGCCGAACTCGAGCTTCTCGGCACGGGGATCGCCGATGGCAGGGTCGATACCGACGACATCCAGGCCTGGATCGAAGCTCACGTGACGCGGCGGACGCGGTAGGCGCAGGTCACGGCAGGCGTGGATGACGAGCGCCACGGACCGCGTGTTCATCGCAGCCGAGGCTGGCCGGCGGAACAGGTCCGAAAAGTGTCGGATCGGGTCTATAGCCTGAGGCGCAGTCTGTTCAGGAGGTCCGGCAGGTGGAGCACCAGGAGATCGAGGCGCTGCGGGAGCGGCACCCGGCGTGGCGCCTGCTGCGCGCCGGCAACGCTCCGCTCGTGCTGGGCTTCCTGGGGCGCCACTTCGTCGAGGAGAACCACGGCGCGACATCGGCGACCGTACTGTCGGCGGCGCTCGACGATCAGTTGTACGCGCTGAACGCCGACCCCGAACAGCCCCGTTACCCGAAGTCGCCGACGGAATACCTGGACGATTGGTCCGCCGATACCGCCGGCTGGCTCCGCCGCTTCTATCCGCTCGGCTCCGACGAGATCCACTACGACGCCACGCCGGCGTTCGAGAAGGCGTACGCGTGGGTCGCCGGCCTGCGGGTGCGTCCGTTCGTCGGTACGGAGTCGCGGCTGCAGACCGTGGTCGAACTGCTGCGCCAGATCGTGCACGGTGCCGAGACCGATCCGCAGGCCCGGTTGGCCGAGCTGCAGCGGCGTCGCGAGTTGATCGATGCCGAGATCGAAGCAGTGGCGGCCGGCGAGGTCGAGCCCCTGGGTGGGACGGCACTGCGGGAGCGCTACCACCAGTTCGCCGGCACGGCCCGCGAACTACTGGCCGACTTTCGCGAGGTGGAGGAGAACTTCCGCGCGCTGGACCGGTCGGCGCGCGAGCGGATCGCGTCCTGGTCGGGCGGCAAGGGCGAACTGCTGGCCGACCTGGTCGGCACCAGGGCGGTCATCGACGGTTCCGACCAGGGCCGCAGCTTCCAGGCGTTCTACGACTTCCTGCTCTCCGAGGCGCGGCAGACGGAGCTGTCCGACCTGCTCGACAGGGTGCAGGCGATGGACGCCCTCGCACCGGATCGTCGCCTGCGGACGGTGCATCACGACTGGTCGGACGCTGCCGAGCGCACCCAGCTGACCGTGCGACAGATCTCCGAGCAGTTGCGCCGGTTCCTCGACGACCAGGTGTGGCTGGAGAACCGCCGGGTGCTCGAACTGGTCCGCGCGGTGGAGGCCGCGGCACTCGCCTGTCGCGACGCCCCACCCGACATCGGCATGGAGGTCGACGAACCGGGCATCACCATCGCGCTGCCGTTCGAGCGGCCGCTCTACGATCCCCGGCCGGCCACCCGCGTGGACAGCCTGATCGATCCGGATGCCGAGGCCGACGTCGACGTGGCAGCGCTGTTCGCCCAGACGTTCGTCGACCACGCCCGGCTGGCGACGCACATCAGGACGGTCGTCCCGCCGCGCAGCACGGCGCTGCTCAGCGACATCGTCGAGCTGTACCCGATCAGCCAGGGTGCGGCCGAGATCGTGGCCTACCTCGCGCTGGACGAGGACGACCTCACGGTGGCGATGGATGAGAATGACGAGATGCTGCTGGAGTACGTCGTGGACGCCGCGGCCTTCGACGACACCGCCTCCCACAGGGCCGACGTCGTTGCCGGCGGCGAGGACGCCGGCCGCGTCCGGCGGGTCCGCCTGCCGAAGGTGACGGTGACCAGGCGATGAGAAGCGCCGAGGAGTACGCCGTGGGCGCCGCGATCATCCGGCTGATGCGCGGAGTGGTCTACCGCGAAACCGACGAGGACAGTTGGACCACGCTGCAGCACCAGAGCGCACAGATCCGGGACCACTTCGACACGATCGGTGTGGACGTGGTCGTTGATGACACCGAGGGGTACGCGTACCTGCGATCCGTCGACGACAACGAGGAGGAACAACCGCTGCCGCGGCTGGTGATGCGCCGGAGCCTCACCTACAACGTCAGCCTGCTGTTGGTGCTGCTGCGGAAGCGGCTGGTCGAGTTCGAGACGTCCGGCAGCGAGGGCAAGCTGGTGCTCAGCCGCGACCAGATCGTCACGCTGCTGCGGCTGTTCCTCGCCGACTCCACCAATGAGGCCCGGGTGATCGACACCGTCGATACCACCGTCCGCCGCGCCGCGGACCTGGGGTTCCTGCGTCCGTTGCGCGGCCAGCCCGATCATTGGGAGGTGCGCCGCATCCTCAAGGCCTATGTGGATGCCCAGACCATGTCGGACTTCACCGCCAAGCTGACGGAGTACGCGCAGTCCGGTTCGCACGGGTCGCGTGCGTCCGGGACGGGAGCCACCGGGTCGCGGGGGGTCGGTGCCGGCAATGAGTGACGCGCTGTTCTCGTCGGTCGAACTGGGCAACCCGGCGCGGTCGGGCTTCCGGCTGCAACGCGTCGAGATGTTCAACTGGGGCACGTTCGACAAGCGGGTCTGGCGGCTGAACCTGGCGGGGGAGACCAGCCTGCTCACCGGCGACATCGGCAGCGGCAAATCCACGTTGGTGGACGCCGTGACCACGCTACTGCTGCCCGCGCACCGGATCTCCTACAACAAGGCCGCCGGGGCCGACGCCAAGGAACGAACGCTGCGCAGCTACGTCCTCGGCCACTACAAGTCGGAGCGCGTGGAGGCCACAGGGTCGTCCAAGCCGATCGGGCTGCGCGACCAGCGCAGCTACTCGGTGATCCTCGGGGTCTTCGCCAACGAGGGCTACG
>JAGPGQ010000273.1 GCA_018055925.1 Micropruina sp. | reverse complement strand
CGACGCCCGGATGCCCGACCACCCAGCCGCCGGAGCCACCCTCGGCGCGCCCCCAGGACAGCAGGCGTCCCACCGGCGCTTCACCGGCCGCCATCAGGCTGGAGACCAGCAGATCCTCCAGCGGCGCGACGGCCGCCGCGACCACGTCGGCGGCCACCGGAACGTCCAGCGCCAACCGAACGAAATCCCTACTCAACGACGCCACTCGACACCCCTTCGCACGTCCCTCGCCCACCCCCGAAAGGCCCTGCCTAACTATCTCCGCCCTCCCGTCGACGGCAGGGCAGAGATAGTTAGGCAGGGGTTTGCGGGTCAGGCCATCGGCAGTTCGACGTGGATGCCGTCGTCCGGGTCGTCGTCGACGTGCTTGCGAGGGGCCGGATGGTCGCGGGCGTCGGAGAGGAACTGCTGGGTGCGCTCCTGCTTCGGGTTGAGCAGCACCTCCTCGGGGGTGCCCTCCTCGACGACGTAGCCGCCGTCCATGAACACCACCCGGTTGGCCACGTCGCGGGCGAACGACATCTCGTGGGTGACCACGACCATGGTGGTCTCCGCGTCGGCCAGCGCCCGCATCACCTGCAGCACCTCGCCGACCAGTTCGGGGTCGAGCGCGCTGGTCGGTTCGTCGAACAGCAGCACGTCCGGTTCCACGGCCAGCGCCCGGGCGATCGACACCCGCTGCTGCTGGCCGCCGGACAGTGTCACCGGGTACTGGTCGACCGTGCGGCCGGTGATCCCCACCGAGTTCAGCAGTGTGCGCGCCTTCTCGTCCGCGACCTCCCGGGAGACCTTCTTGGGCCCGAAGGTCTGCGGGTCGGTGACGTTCTGCAGCGCGGTGCGGTTCTTGAACAGGTTGTGGCTCTGGAACACCATGCCGGTGTGCCGGCGCAGGTCGCGGGCGTCGGCGCGGCTGTAGCCGGGCGCCTTGACCACCGTGTCGTGGATCCGGATGGTGCCCTCGTCCGGGCTCTCCAGCAGGTTCAGGCAGCGCAGCATGGTCGACTTGCCCGAGCCGGACGGCCCGATCACCGCCACCACGTTGCCGCGGCGGACGCTCAGGTCGATGTCGGCCAGGACGACGTGGTTGCCGAACGCCTTGCGCAGCCCGGTCACCTCGAGCACGGCGCGATCGTCGGCGTCGGCGGCGTGCGCGGTGGTCTGGTCTGGTACGTCGATCATCGGGTCACCTCACGTAGGGACGGTCGAGGACGCGTTCCACGCGCGCCTGGAACCAGGTGTAGGCCACCACCAGCAGCCAGTACGCCAGGCCGACCACCAGGTAGGTCTGGAAGTAGTAGCCGGTGGCGGACGCCTCGAGCTTGGCCTCGGCGAACATGTCCACCAGGCCCAGGACGAAGACCACCGAGGTCTCCTTGAGCAGCGAGATGAAGATGTTGCCGGTGGCCGGGACGGCGTTGTGGATCGCCTGCGGCAGGATCACCCGGCGATACACCTCGGTCGGCGCCAGCCCGGACGCGATGCCGGCCTCGTACTGGCCCTTGTCGACCGAGGCCAGCGAGGCCCGGAAGATCTCGGCCAGGTAGGAGGCCTCCTTGAGGCTGAACCCGATGATGGCCGCGCCCATGGCGTCCAGGTTCGACATCGACGGAATCAGCTGCGGCAGGCCGAAGTAGATCAGGAACAGCTGCACCACCGTGGGGATGCCGCGGAAGAACGAGATGTACGCGATCGCGATCTGGTTCAGCACGGGCACTCCGACGAAGCGGATCACCGCCAGCGCCATGCCGATGACCAGCGAGATCGCCATCGACACGATCGCGAGCAGCAGCGTCACCGGCAGTGAGATGCCCAGCCGGGGCAGCAGGGCGATGAACGCGTCGTAGCTGAACATCAGCCCTTCTTCGCGGTGACGTCGGCGCCGTAGTACTTCTCCGAGAGGGCCTTCAGCCGGCCGTCGGAACGCATCGCCTCGAACACCCCGGAGAGCTTGTCGCGCAGGTCGCCGGTGGTGGTGTTGCGGGTGAACGGCAGGGCGATCTCGTCGTAGCCCACCGGATCGCCGATGAAGTTGAACAGCTTCGAGCCGTGCCGCTTCTCCTCGGCGTACAGGATGCCGTCGGAGTTGATGTAGGCGTCGACGCGCTTGGCGATCAGGTCCTGCATGGCGGCGTCGCGGGTCTCGTAGGGCCGGGTGGTGAGCGCCACGTTGTTGGCCTTGCCCCAGTCCTCGATGCGGCGCAGGTTGTCGGAGCCGAGGACGCCCGAGACCTGCTTGCCGGCCAGGTCGTTCAGGGTCTTGATCGTGGTGTTGTCGGTGTTGGTGACCACCTGGGCGCCCAGGTAGGCGTAGGTGGCGGTGAAGTCGAACTTCTGCCGCCGGGCCTCGGTGATCGCGACGTTGTTGGCCACCGTGTCGAGCCGGCCGGCCTCGAGCTGGCCCATGATCCCGCTGAACTCGGCGGTGGTCCATTCGACGGTGTAGCCGAGTTCCGTGGCGGCGGTCTCGAGCAGTTCGACGTCGAAGCCGATCAGCTTGTCGCCCTCGCGGTACCCGTTCGGGTACGACTGGCCGGTCGAGCCGGCCCGGATCACCTTCGCGGCCTCGCCGCCGGGGGAACCGCACGCCGTCAGCACCATGCCGCCCAGGACAGCTGCGGAGCCGAGGAGCAACGTGCGACGGGACGGGTACATGGGCGGACCTTTCGGAGTGCGGAACCCTCGCCCACTGCGAGGTGCCAGAACGCTATCCGATGGCCTCTCGAAAGATCATATTATTTCGCCCTCCGAACACAATGGTGTGATCTTTCCGGCGGGCGTCGTCCGAACTCAGGCCAGCAGTGCGACCTGGTCGGCGCTCAGGCCCAGCCGGGTCCCGCGGGAACGGACCGCCTCGGCGTCCAGCACGCGGACGAAGTACCTGGTCACGTGTCCCAGCCCGAGGTCGCGGTCCTCGATCGGCGTCCAGCCGAGCCGGGTGTAGTGGGCGACCAGGAACTCGTGCTCCCGGGCGGTGCCCAGGCTGACCGCGGGTACCTTCAGGGCGGTCCGCAGGTGATCCAGGACGGCGTCGGTGATCAGCCGGCCGAGGCCGCGGCCGCGCTGGCCGGGGTGGCTGGTGATCCAGGAGAGATGCGGGAACGCGAACGGGGACGGGTTGGGGCTCCACGGCATCCGGGCCGAGCAGCTGGCCAGCAGGTCCCCGTCCGGGCCCTCCAGGACGAACGCCAGGTTGCCGCGGACGTGGGCGCGCACGGTGTCGCTGTCGGCCTGGGCGGCGACGAACCAGCGACGCGAGGCCGCGTCGTCGCCGAACGAGGCCCGCACCAGGTCGCGATAGGCGTCGGCGTCGGCCAGCACGGCCGGCCGGAAGCGGCCGTGGCGGCGCAGCTCCTCGGCCGCGGAGCCGTCGGTCACCCCAGCACCTCGGCGGCCCGGGCCAGCACCCGGTCGACCGCGGCGGGCGCGTCGCCCAGGTAGTTCAGCGGATCGAGCCAGCCCGCGATGTCGTCGGCGGTGAACTCGGCGCGCACCCGCTGGTCTTCGGCGAGCACCTCGGCCAGCGTGCGTCCGCTGTCGATGGCCGCCATCGCGGCCTCGTACACGGCGTGGTGCGCGGTCTGCTTGCCGAGCCGGTCGCCCAGCATGAACATGGCCCGCTCCGACATGATCAGCCCGCCCTGGGCGTGCAGGTTGCGCAGCATGGCGTCCTCGCGGACGACCAGGCCCGACAGCACCCGGTGCATGGTGGCCAGCTGCCCGGCCAGGTAGATGTGCAGTTCGGGCAGCGCGATCCATTCGGCCCGCCAGCTGATCGCGTCCCGTTCGTGCACGGTCGCCATGCCGTCCAGGGCGAGCCCGGCGGCGTGCTTGATCGGCGCGGTGAGCGCCGCGGCGCCCTCCAGCAGCGCGGGGTTGCGCTTGTGCGGCATCGTCGTGGAGCCGATCTTGCCCAGCGCGAACGGCTCCTCGACCTCGGCGATCTCGGTGTGCATCAGGGACGACAGTTCGGTCGCGATCTTGCCCAGGCTCGCCGAGATCAGCGCCAGCAGCTGGGCGTACTCGGCGATCCGGTCCCGGGACGACTGCCACGAGATGGTGGGCACGTGCAGCCCGAGCAGTTCCAGGGTGGCGACCTCGACGTCCCGGCCCCGCTCGCCCAGGGACGCGGCGGTGCCGACCCCGCCGTTGATGTTGCCGGTGAGCACCCGCTCGGCGACCGCGTCAAGGCGTTCGACGTGCCGCAGCAGCTCGTCCAGCCAGATCGCCACCTTGAACCCGAAGGTGGTCGGCAGCGCCTGCACGTAGTGCGTCCGGGCGACCATCGGGGTGGTCCGGTGCCGGCCGGCCAGCCCGGCCAGGTCGGTGGCCACGGCGCGCAGGTCGGCGCGCAGGATCGCCAGCCCGTCCCGCACCTGCAGGACGGCCCCGGTGTCCACCACGTCCTGGGTGGTGACGCCGTAGTGCACCCACTCGCCGTCGTCGCCGGCGGCCCGCTGCAGCGCCCCGATGGTGGCGTTCAGGCTGTGCATCGCCTTGGCGGCCTCACCGGCGATCGCCTCCAGGTCGAAGTCCTGCTCGGCCGCGGCCGCGATCCGCTCCGCGGCGGCGGCCGGGATCACGCCGAGTGCCGCCTCCGCCCTGGCCAGGGCCGCCTCGACCCGCAGCTGGGCGCGCAGCCGGGACTCCTCGGACCACACCGCGCGCATCTGCGGGGTGCCGAAACTGTTGCCGATGGTGAGCATGTCGATGACGTGCGATCCCAACGGAACGCCTCCTTCACTGTCCGCTCGCGCGGGGCTGAAACAACCGAACCACCCTAATGGACGCCGTGATCGGCGCT
>JAGPGQ010000272.1 GCA_018055925.1 Micropruina sp. | reverse complement strand
TCGCCCCGGGTGTACAGCTACGTGCGGCGGCACTGCACCGAGGCGGACTGTGACGACGTGCTCGCGGACGTGTACCTGACCGCGTGGCGGCGGTTCGGCGAACTCCCCGCCGACCCGGTGCCGTGGCTGCTGGGGACGGCCCGCAAGACCCTGTCCCACCTGTGGCGCTCGCGGGACCGGCGCCAGGCCCTGGCCGCGGAACTGCGTGGCGTGCAGCAACTGGCGGGTCCGGACTGCGCGGTCGAAGCGGTCGAGCGGACGCACCTGCTCGCGGCCCTGGCCGCGCTCGCGCCGGACGATCGGGAGGTGTTGCTGCTGGTCGGCTGGGACGGCCTGAGCTCGGCCGACGTGGCGACCGTCCTGGGAATCTCGCCGGTCGCGGCCCGTGCCCGGTTGAGCCGGGCCAGGCGCCGGCTGGTCCGCCACTACAACCCACCGCGGAGTGCCACCAGAACCGCGTTCTCCCTGCTGACGGAAGGCAACTGAGATGACGACGAAGATCTCCCCGGACGACCTGCTCGAGGCCATCGAATCGCTCAAGCCCGCGCAGGACCGGATCACCCATTCCTGGTACATCGGACGCCGTGAGCAGACCCTGCAGCAGGTCCTGACCCGCGCCACCACCAGTGCCGACGATCCGGCCGCGAAGAACGCGACGAAGACAACCCCGGTCAGGGCGCCGAAGCACCGCGGGCGGACGATCCTGGCCGGTGCGGTAGCGGTCGCGATGCTCGGCGGCGGAGCGGCCTGGGCGTATACGACGTACGCGTCCTGGTACACCGCGGGTGCTCTGGGCGGGCTCACCTGCATGACCGCGTGGGCGGAACCAGGGGATGCCGCCCACGCCGACCAGCAGTACGGCGGCCCGCCGCTGACCACCGACCCGGTCGCCGACTGCGACAGCTACGCCGAGACCACCGGCAAGCGGCGCATCGCCGATCCGGTCGCGGTGCGCTGGCGCGACTGGCTGGTGGTCGGGCCACGCGCCGGCAGGCCAGCGGACGCGGTCCCGGTCACCCCGTCGGAGGACGCCCGGGTCTTCGAGTTGGAGCGGTCCTTCGACGACTACGTGGACGGCGGCCTGAGCCGCTGCCTGGACGAGACCACCGGTACCCGGTTCGCCCACGCCGAACTCGATCGGCTCGGCCTCACCGGCTGGACGGTCACCACCCGTGAACAGGACCCCCGGTCCGGCCCATGTGCACTGCTGCTGGTGCAGAAACCGGGAGTGGTGGAGGTCCGCACCTTCTTCAGCCCCAACCCGGCCCCGGCGGCGTCCGGCCTGATCCCGCAGCTCCGCACGCAGATCGCCGAACGATGCCTCTCGCTGACCGAGGCCGAGGCCGTGGTCAAGAAGGCCCTCGCCGCCGACCACCACTGGGCAACCGCGTCCCGGGTCGACCCCTCCGCGGCCTGCACCCGCGTCGACCTCACCATCACCGGCAGCCTGCAGGTGTTCCTCTACGGACCGGAAACCGCGAAACGGTGAGCGGCCGGCTGCTTGGTCCACGTCCTCACGACGGGACGCCGCCGGCCACCCACGGCGGGCGGCGCCCCCTCGTCATGCCCTTGCTCGTGGTGCTGGTCGCAGCCGGGTGCGGCGTCCCCGCGGCTCCGACCCCGACGCGGAACACCGTCGCGTCGTCCCCAGCCACCACGCCACCCCGGCGGCCCGCCGAATCGGCACCGACGGCCGCCACGAGCGTCCTGTCGGAGCTGCTCCAACGCCGCGAGAAGCACCGTCGTATCCTGCACGACGGCACCCAACGGGCCGTCGCCGCCTGCATGGCATCCCGCGGCTTCGCCTACACGCCGATCCCCTACCCTGGCGCGCTCGGCCCGCACCCCGACCTGGTCGGCCTCACCCGGGCCGAGGCCGACCGCTGGACCCTCGCCCTGCGCGGCCAGCCCATCCCACCCGAGGTCATCGCCGGCCCGGAACCGATCACCGACCCGACCATCGCCATCGCCCGCGGGCCCGAAGGCGCGATCTACTTCCGCAGGGACGCCTGCACGACCATCGGCCGCACCGCCGTCTACGGCGACCTCGTCGAGTGGCACACCGTCGAACTGACCGTCGACCACCTCGCCGGGCGGGCCGTCGCCGAAGCCGGCGGCGACGAGCAACGCCGCATCGTCATCGAACTTCGGCTCGCCGCGGAGCACCGCGTCACCATCGATCGGTTCGCTCAGCTGCAGGACGCGGCCGTCGACCGCGCACGGCGCCTGCTCGCCAAGCGACGCTGATCGGCCCGGCACGAACTCCTCCGAGTACGCGTCCTCAGTCGGTCCCGACCCGGTCGAGCACCCGTGCCCGCAGCACCCCGCGCAGCGCATTGCACACGACGATGCTCTCGGCCCGGCGGAGATCCCCCAGGGTGATCGTCCGCTCCCGCGCCGCCCAGTCGGGGTCCTCGAGCAGCAGTCCGCGCATCACACCGGGGAGTGCGCCGTCCGACACCGGTGGGGTCCACCATCGGCCGTCCAGCCGGACGAAGACGTTGCCGCGTCCGCCCTCGACCAGCCGCCCGTCGCCGGTGAGGAAGAGGCTGTCGAAGGCGCCGGCCGCCTCGGCGGCCCGGATGCCGGCGTCGTAGTGGCCGCGCCGGGTGGTCTTGTGGGCGGCCAGCGGGTCTTCGTCCGGCAGCCGGTGCTCGGCGACCAGCAGCCCGACGGTGCCGTCGCCGGCCAACGCCAGGGGCGCCAGTGGCGCCTGGGTGACCCGCACGTCGCCATCGCGGTCCAGTGCGACCCGCACTCGCCACGGCTCCGCCGATTCGATGCCGTCCGCCGCGGCGTCCAGTGCCTTCTCGACCCGGGCACGGTCGAAGGCGAACCCGAGCACGTCGGCACTGTGCGCCAGTCGTGCCAGGTGCCGATCCAGGTTCAGCAGGCCCCGGACGGGCTCCCGGCGCAGCGTCTCGAACAGCTCGAAGCCGGGCTCCAACTCGGTCAGGAATCGGCCCTTGAGGCGGCATTCCCGGTACTCGGCGGCCGCTTCGCTGTCGATCACCACCCCGGCGCCCACGCCGAGGCTGACCGGACGCAGGCCACCCGACGAGGCGCCCACGGTGACCGTCCGGATCGCCACCGACAGGCAGAGTTCACCGATCCGCGCCTCCCCCACGGGCGCGTCGACCCAACCGATAGCGCCGCAGTACAGGCCGCGCGGCGTCCCCTCGAGCCCGGCGATCAGCTGCATGGTGCGGTGCTTCGGCGCCCCGGTGATCGACCCGCACGGGTAGGTGGCCCGCAGCAGCGCCGGCAGGTCCACGCCGGGACGCAGCCGGGCCTGCACCGTGGAGGTCATCTGGAACACCGTCGCGTACGGCTCGACGGCGAAGAGCTCGGGAACCCGGACGGTCCCGGCGACGGCGACGCGTCCCAGATCGTTGCGCAGCAGGTCGACGATCATCAGGTTCTCGGCCCGGTTCTTGGCGTCCGCCGCCAGCCGCCGGGCGGTCTCGCGGTCACCCTCGGACGTGCCCGCGCGGGCCGCCGTCCCCTTCATCGGCTTGGTGGTCACCAACCCGTCGGCGTGCCGCAGGAACAGTTCGGGCGAGCACGACAGCACATGCGTCGGCGCCCCGGCGTCCGCCTCGGGCGGCAGCGCGATGTAGGCGCCGAACGCGACCGGTTGCCTGGCCCGCAGTCGTCGGTACAGGGCGGCGGGCGCTCCCCACGCCTCGCCCTGCAGCCGGTAGGTGTAGTTGACCTGGTAGGTCTCGCCCGCCCGGATCGCCTCATGGATGCGTCCGACCGCGTCGGCGAAGCCGGCCTCGTCGACGCTCGATCGGAGCCGCATCACGCCGGCATCGGCCGGGCCGAGCTCTCCGCCGGTGCGGGCCCGCAGCCAGGCGTCCGCCTCTCGACTCGACAGCAGCACCAGCTCGCGGAACATCAACACCCGTAGTGCCGCGGCATCGTCCACGCGTTCGTCGCCCGCGCCGAGCAGGCGGGCACCCCACTCGTAGTCGATCAGTAGCAGGGCGTGCAGGCCGGTTCGCTGGTCGGCCTCGACCCGGGTCCAGACGTCGCGCAGCGTCTCCGGATCGGTGCACCGGTGCTCGCGGACGAAGTCGGTGTAGAGCCGGCTGGACGGCCGCTCCGGGGTGGCCGAACAGTCGTCCAGCAGGGCGCAGACGGACTCCTCGCGCTCACCCATGCCCCCATCGTCCCATCGGGCCGAGCCGACGCCGGCCGTTCCGGCGCGACGCGAGAAAGCCGCGGGGTTGACCTTGACCCTGCGTCAAGGTCCACACTGACCTCGATGAGCACCCTGCCGCCCCGGTTCCGATGCTGACGATCGGCCGACTCGCCGAGTACGTCGGGGTCACCACGCGGGCCATCCGGCACTACCACGCGCTCGGGCTGCTGCCCGAGCCCGAACGCAACGCGTCCGGCTACCGCAGCTACGGTGCCCAGGACGTGATCGAGCTGCAGCGGATCAAGGTGCTGACCGACGCGGGCGTCCCGCTGGCCCGGGTGCGCGAACTGGTCGACGCCGGACCGGACGCCCTACGGGCCGCGATCGCCGAGATCGACGGCGGCCTCCGAGCCCGCATCCGCGACCTGCAGCGCACCCGGCGATCCCTGGCGGCACTCGCCGAGGGCGGTGAGCCGTTCCTGCCGGCCAAGGTCGTGGAGATGCACGAAAGGCTGCGTTCACTAGGGGTGACGGAACGGACGTTGGCGCTCGAGCGGGACGCCTGGGTGCTCGTCCAGGTGTTGTTCCCGCATCTGATCGACCCGTGGGTGGACACCCAGGCCGCCATGCTGGACGACCCCGGCTACCGGGACGTGTACCTGCAGA
>JAGPGQ010000271.1 GCA_018055925.1 Micropruina sp. | reverse complement strand
ATTGGTGGGGAGCTCCCAGGTCGGGGCCGGGATGACGTGCCGGTGGGATCCCGAGGAGGCGTGCAAGGAGCCGTTGTCGACGATCCGGTACATGAGAACGGTACGGATTGTGCATTTCGTCATCCCGGCGAACGCCGGGATCTCGGGGGTACGGCTTTGGTGATGGGATCCCGGGTCGGGGCCCGGGATGACGTGGAGGGGTCATCCGGATGCGGGCGTGCAAGGAGCCGTTGTCGACGACGACCCGGTACGTACGAAACTCTGCGGATTGTGCATTTCGTCATCCCGGCGAACGCCGGGATCTCAGGTGCGGCATTGGTGGTGAGATCCCGGGTCGGGGCCCGGGATGACGTGCAGAGGGATCCCGATGCGGGCGCGCAAGGAGCCGTTGTCGACGATCCGGTGCGTGCCGAACTGTACGGATTGTGCATTTCGTCATCCCGGCGAACGCCGGGATCTCGGGTGCGGCATTGGTGATGGGATCCCGGGTCGGGGCCCGGGATGACGTGCAGGGATCCTGATGCGGGCGCGCAAACCAGCCGATTCAAGAGAATCTCCTCGCCCGCGAACGGCGAATTGGTTGTCAACAGTCTGTTCGTCGGAATCGTTGGTGTCGGCGTGGTCGTTGGTGCTGATCCACATACCGGGGCGGAGTCACCTCAGCGACTCCATCATCGCGGTTGATTCGGATCTGCCATTGCAGATCCGGTGATCGTCGAGTATCGGGTTCGATCAGGTTGTGGTGGTGTTTGCACAACAGGCACAGGTTCGCCAACGAGGTGGCGCCACCTTGCTGCCAGGGGACGATGTGATAGGCGTCGCAATCGGCTGCTGGCCGGTTGCAGCCGGGGAACACACAGCCCTGGTCCCGGGCATGCAAGGCTTGCCGAATCGTTGGCGTGACGAGCCGGTGTTTCTGCCCGACGTCGAGCACCCCGGACGGCCCGCCCAGCACGACCGGCAGAATGTCCGCGTCACACACGTACTGACGCAGTTCGCCAGCAGTAAGCCGGTGGCCACTGGCCAGCTGCGCGTTCCAGCAGTCCTTCACCAGGTCCTCGTAACGGATCGTGATCGTGACGTGAGGACGGTCCCCACCATGCTTCGGCGCCGCCTGCTGCACCGCGACGCGGCGGGCCAACTCCACCAGGGCATCGGCACGGCGCATCGGCCAGGTCACCTCACCCACCGACGGGTCGCGTTCTTCCAACGCGGTGCGGTGCAGCTGGTGCGCCAACGCATCAATCTGTGCTTTCAGCAACGCGGCGTCTCCGGTGGGGAGTTTGCCCTTGATGATCGTCGAACCGTGGCCGTCGTCGGCGAAGGTGAGGTGTCGGTTGCGCAGCGCGGCTTTGCGTTCGCGTTCCATGCGGGCGGCTTCGGCTTCTTCGGCGATCTCGGGCGCCACGACCTCCAGCAGATGCTGAGCAAGACCCTTCAGATGCTGGCTGTCGAACTCGGCACAGAAGCCGACCATCGTCGCTTGCGCCTGTACGACTGCTTCCACGGGGAGGTCGTCGGGGAGTTTCCGCAACACATCGGTGACCGCCCGGGCCTGGAACGGGTTGGCGTGGCCGTCGCGTAGCGCGTCCCTCACCTGACCGAACCGTTCGAGATCGTGGGCGTGGTGCACCAGGGCGGCGGCTTGTGGTCGGGTGTAGCGCAGTTCGCCGGCGAGCCAGCTGGTCAGCGGCACCCCATAGGCGGTTTGTGCTGCTTCGGCCCGGTCGACTCCGCCGATGATGTGGTGCAGTACTCCGGCGAGTCGGGACTGGATGCGGAGCAGGTCGGCGACCAGGTCGAGTTGGGCCCGATCGGTCAACAACCCTACCGTGGTGTCGACGGTGTCGAGCAACCCGGCCATACCGGTGGTGAAATCCACCACCGACACCGACCCGGTCGACCTGCTCATACAGAGAACGCTACGCACTGCCACTGACACTTTTCCGTCCAGAACCCGCCCTGGTGGTGGTGTTGTCAGAAATGGACAACACTGAGTTTTTTGGACAACACCTGTGACAACACCCCAGGGTCAAAACCGCGATCACGGGCGATATTCCCGACCCCCTTTTGACGTCCTTTCCGGGGGTTCAAGCCCGGGTGAAGGAAGCAAAGCCAGGGAGACGCCGGCTCAGCGGCCGATGAACCGGAATAGGAACCGTCCCCTGAACCGGAATAGGAACCGTCCCCAAGGATCTCCCAACGCTCAGCCTCGATCCGCCGGGTGGACGCCGTAGCGAGCGGCACCAGATGGGTGCACCGGGAAGCCGGGAAGCCGGGCGCGCGAAGGCGTACCGGGTCCTACGGCGAGCGTGCCCGGCGCAGCCGATGCCCAGCCGGGGGTCGCGCAGTAGGCGCAGATTGAGGCTCAGCCGGGCTGACTGTGCCCGGCCGCGCTACCCCCGCTCGGCTTCCTGAGGATTCGCGAACTGGCGAGCCAGCCACCACGACTACGAAGACCCCCACCTACCCCACCGGCAGGCCCCTCCGACACACCCCACCCCTGCGGCCGGTTCAGAACCCAGGCCGGTTCAACAACCCCACCGCCTGGACAACACCCCGACGAACCTGTGAACACGCCCACTAGGCTGCTGACACACCCGCACACCGGCCGGGGGTGGGACGGGGTTCGGCCCCACCCCGGCGGAGCGAAAGGCCCCCCATGAGATTCATGAACCGTCCGGTCACCGGAGTCCTGCTCGGTGTGCTGCTGGTGGTCGCCGGCCTGTACACGGTGGCCAACAGCGCGGGCGGTGCCGCCGTCTTCGGGTGGGTCTTCGTGGTGGTCGGGGTACTCGGAGCCGTCGTCAATCTGCTGATGCTACGCCGGCAGGGCGGAGCGGGTGGACGTCCCGCGCCGTGATCCCCCGCCCGGGTGCGCTCGGGCGCGCCCAGTAGAGTGCCCGGCATGTCCGCGGATCCGGCAGTGCACGGCAACGCCCGCCCGGCGCCCGCCACCGGCAAACGCCGGACCCGCAACGCCGCCCGGGCCCGCGCCGAGCTGCTCCAGGTCGCCACCGAGGAGTTCGCCCGGGTCGGCTACTACGGCGCCCGGGTGGACGAGATCGCCGCGAAGAGCTCGACCACCAAGCGGATGATCTACTACTACTTCGACGACAAGGACGGGCTGTTCACCGCCGTCCTGGAGCGTGCCTACGCCGATATCCGTGCCGCCGAGAAGGCGCTCGACCTTTCCGCCCTGCCGCCGCTGGCGGCGGTGGCCGCCCTGATCGAACACACCCTGCGCTACCACGCCACCCATCCCGAACTGGCTCGCCTGGTGGCCGCCGAGAACGCTCTCGGGGCCGCCCACCTGCGGGCGTCCCCCCGGCAGACCGGGACGAACCTGCCGATCCTGGAGCTGCTCGGCGACATCCTGAGCCGGGGCCGGGCGGACGGCTCGATCGTCCGCGACATCTCCCCGGTCGAGCTGCACCTGCAGATGAGCGCGGTCTCGCTGTTCCGGGTGACCAACGCGGACACGATCGAGGCGACCTTCGGCGTCCGGCTGGACGAACCGGATTGGCTGGAACGGACGATCGCCACCCAGACCTCGATGATCTGCACCTGGTTGAACACGCCGGACCCGGAGCCGGCACGCGTGGCGACGGTTGACCCCCCGGCGTAGAGTGGGACGTCTGGCAAGTCGGCAAGCAGGAGGTTCCTTGACCCAGCCAGCCTCGGCACTCGACCGTGAACTCGCCGTCGAGCAGGCCCATGTGGACCTCGTCTACACCCAGTTGGCCAAGGCGTCCGCCGCCGCCCGGCGCGCAGCCGCCGCGGGGCGCGAGTTGTACACCTCCGATCGTGGCACCTGGATGCGCGAGGAGGACGGCACCGCCATGTTCGAACGCGACGCCTTCGCCTTCCAGGCGGCCAAGCGGCTCGCGGTGCTCGACGCCGAGCACGAGGGCCTGGTCTTCGGCCGGCTCGACCTGGCCGACGGCGACCTGCGCTACATCGGCCGGATCGGGGTGCGCGACGAGGAGTATGAGCCGCTGGTGATCGACTGGCGTGCCCGCGCCGCCGAGCCGTTCTACCGGGCGACGCCGTCCGATCCGATGGACGTGACCCGCCGCCGGGTGCTGCGCTGCCGCAACGACCGGGTGGTCGGCATCGAGGACGACCTGCTGGACGCCACCGAGGCGGGCGACTTGGTGATCATCGGCGAGGGCGCCCTGATGGCGTCCCTGCAGCGGGCCCGCGGCCGGCACATGCGCGACATCGTGGCCACCATCCAGGCCGAGCAGGACGAGGCGATCCGCGCTGATCCGGCGGGGGTCACGGTGATCTCCGGCGGGCCCGGCACGGGCAAGACGGTGGTCGCGCTGCACCGGGCCGCCTACCTGCTCTACTCGAACCGGCGCCGGTTCGAGCGCGGCGGCATCCTGGTGGTCGGGCCGTCGGCGCTGTTCATGACCTACATCGACCGGGTGCTGCCCTCGCTGGGTGAGGACTCGGTCACGCTGCGCTCCATCGGGGCGGTCGCCTCCGACGTGCTCGACTTCGCGGCCGACCGCAACGACGACGCCGCGGCCGCCACCCTCAAGGGCTCGCTGCGGATGGTCCGGCTGCTGAAGCGGCTGGTCGACACCCCGCTGGCCGACCCCGGACCCGGGGGCGCCCACCTGCGGCTCACCGTCAAGGGCGAGGTGATCGGCCTGGACGCCCCGGCGCTGCACCGGCTGCGCCGGCACGTGCTGGCCCGGCACAAGGTGAACCGCGCCCACGAGGCGGCCGAGAAGGCGCTGCTGGCCGCGCTGGTGCCCCAGGTGCCGGCCGAGCTCGAACTGGAACCCGAGGTGATCGAGGACCTGATCACCT
>JAGPGQ010000270.1 GCA_018055925.1 Micropruina sp. | reverse complement strand
GGTGCGGCTGACCAGCGGGGACGCCGCCTCGGCCGCCCCGGACGATCGGCTGGCCATCGAGGTGTTGGACGGCTCCCGGTTCCGGGTGACCGCCCGGGAGGGCTACACCGGGCCGGGTGCGGTCACCTTGCAGGTGATGGACGGCGGCTCGCTGACCGAGCCCGACGTGCTGAGCTCCCAGGTGAGCATCCCCGTCCAGGTGGGGCCGGCGACGCCGGTGCTGCGCTGCCCGGAGGCGCCGATCCGGCTGCCGGCGGGCGGCGAGGCGCGCACCCTCGACATCGCCACCCTGTGCAACGTCTGGCTGCCCGACCCCGCCGACGTGGCGGGGCTGAGCTACACCGCCGAATGGGCCGGCGCCGCGTCCGGCCTGGAGGCCCGCGGCGGCCGCACCGTCCAGGTCACGGCCACCGGCGGCGCCGTCCCGGGCAGCGAGGCCGAACTGGTGATCGGCGTGGCCGGCAGCCCGGCGGCCACCCAGCGGCTGACCTTCCGGATCACCGAGGCGCCACCACCGTCCATGCAGGGGCGCAGCTACCGCGACATCAAGCAGGGCACTCCGGTGCGCGTGCCGGTCGGCATCAGGTCCCCGCTGGTGGACGCCAAACCGGGCATCGTCAAGGTCACCCAGACCGGCGGACCCAGGACGCCGCACACGGTCAGCGGCACCACGGTCACGTTCACCCCGCCCAACGACGCCCACGGCGTGATCACCTTCGAGGTGATCGGCACCGACGTCGCCGACCACGGCCGCACCGACCGGCACGTGTCCGCCCGGTTCACCCTCGAGGTGTACGGGGTGCCCGGCAAGCCGTCCCCGCCGCGGACCGGACGGAAGGTGCAGTCGAAGGCCGAGAACCTCACCTGGACGGCGCCCGCCGCCAACGGTTCGCCGATCACCGGCTACCGGGTGCGGGACAACCGCGGCCGGACGACCTCCTGCCCGGCCACCGGCTGCCGGATCACCGGGCTGACCAACGGCGAGTGGTACACCTTCCAGGTGCAGGCGGTGAACAAGGCCGGCCCGGGGGAGTGGAGCGAACCCAGCCGCCGGATCCGTCCCGACCAGCCGCCGCCCGCCCCGTCCGGCCTGCGGGTGTCGAACCCGCAGGACCATGCCCTGACGCTGAGCTGGAACCCGCTCCGGTTCGAGGGCACCGCGGTGAAGACCTTCCACGTGCTGGTCGACGGCCGGGCCATCCGGGTGCCCGGCAACGCCACCTCGACGGTGATCCGGGGGCTGGACAACAACACCGTCTACACCATCTCGCTGGCCGCCGAGAACGAGCTGGCGATCGGCCCGAGCGCGCGCGTCCAGGGGCAGTCCGCAGGCAACCCGCTCGGCCTGAGCGCCCCCTCCTTTGCCCCGGCCACCACCACCGGCGCCGCCACGGCGCTGCGGGTCTCGTGGAACCAGGCGGACAAGAACGGACCCAACGACCTGACCTACACCGTGGTTCGCGACGGCGGCAAGACGATCTGCGCGAACACCTCGGCCACCGGGTGCACCGACGACCGGGTGACCTACGACGGCGCCAGCCACACCTACCAGGTGACCGCCCGCAACGGGGCCGGCAAGACCGCCAGCGCCCGGGCCGCCTGGCGGGCGATCGGGACGCCGGAACGTCCGGGGGCGCCACGGGTGACCGCGACCGGCAACGACCGGACGATCCGCGTCCAGGGCACCGCACCCGACTCGCGCGGGCAGCAGTCCACCCTGCGGATCCTGGCGAACGGCTCGGCGGTCGCCACCCTGAAGGTGTCCGCCCGCGGGCAGGCGTTCGACCGCAACGTCACCGTGCCCGCCGACGGCGTGTCGTACGCGTTTACCCTGCAGGTGTGCAACGAGGAACGCTGCGGGACGGCGTCCCCGGCCGCCAACGCCACCGCGTTCGGCCCGATCGGGGGCTTCACGCTGGCCGCGAACGTGTCCAGCGGCATGTCGGTCAGCTTCGACATCCGGGTGAACCCGAACGGCAAGGCGCTGCGGGTGAGCGTGGCCGGCGCGGCGCTCGCCACCACCGACGCCCGGGACGGCACCTGGAGCCGGTCGGTCACCCGCAACCTGGGCGATTACAGCGTGACCCGCAGCTTCCGGGTCGAGGTGACCGACGGCACCCGCACCCAGAGCCGGACCATCGAGCTCCGCTCGGCGGCGCCACCCAACCCGACCGTGAAGCTGGTCTGGGGTCCCTACATCACCGGGGCACCCGCCAACTGCGGCAACAGCAACCACTGCCGGCGGATCGGCGCCGAGGTGTCCAACGCCACCACGACCCTCAGCTGCCACGTCCGGGACAGCTACGGCACCAACTTCAACACCCGCTGGAGCCAGGGCAACGGAACCGAGATCTCCCGGGCCTACTGGGGCAATCATCCCAACAGCGCCTGGGTGGAGGTCGTCTGCGGCGGCATCGCCTCGCGGCACTACGGCAGCAGACCTGCCTAGGAAGGAATCGATCAGATGAGCATCACCGACGAGCAGGCGACCTGGTTCAACCAGACCTTCGAGCAGCTCGTGGCCAACGTCGAACTGGCGATCAGGGGCAAGAGCGACATCATCCGGCTCTCGCTCACCTGCATGCTGAGCGAGGGACACCTGCTGCTGGAGGACAACCCGGGCACCGGCAAGACCCAGCTCGCCAAGGCGATCGCCAACACGGTGCAGGGCAGCCACAGCCGGATCCAGTTCACCCCGGACCTGCTGCCGTCCGACGTGATCGGGGTGACCGTCTACGACCAGCACAAGCAGACCTTCGAGTTCCACAAGGGCCCGATCTTCGCCACCGTGGTGCTCGCCGACGAGATCAACCGGGCCTCGCCGAAGACCCAATCGGCGCTGCTGGAGGTGATGGAGGAGTCCAAGGTCACCGTCGACGGCATCCGGCACACCGTCGGCCGGCCGTTCATGGTGATCGCCACCCAGAACCCGATCGAGCAGGCCGGCACCTACCGGCTGCCCGAGGCGCAGCTGGACCGGTTCCTGATGAAGAGCTCCATCGGCTACCCCGATCACGACGTGGCCGTCGAGCTGATGGCCCAGGCGGCCAACCGCGACCGGTCCGCGAAGGTGAACCCGGTGATCGCCGCGCACGCCGTCGCGCAGATGTCGAACTTCGCCAACGAGGTGCACGTCGATCCGGCGATCCTGGCCTACATCAGCCAGCTGGCCGAGCAGTCGCGGCGGCATGAGCGGGTGAAGCTGGGGCTGTCGATGCGCGGCTGCCTGGCCTACGTTCGGGCCGCGAAGACCTGGGCGATCGCGAAGGGACGCGCGTTCGTCATTCCCGATGACGTGAACGACCTGGCCGTGCCGATCATGAGCCACCGGCTGATCCTGAACGCCGAGGCGCAGTTCTCGGGCATCACCACCGACCAGGTGATCGCCGACCTGCTCGCCGGGGTCGCGGCACCGGTCGACCGGCGCAACTGAGCCGATGCCGATCCGTCCACCGCGCCGGTTCGCCGGGCCCGCCGACCGGCTGGCCGCGGCAACCCGGCGACTGGCCGAGCGGACCGCACCGCTGCGCGCCGGCCTGGCCGGACGGGTGGCGCGGATCCGCGAGACCGTCGAGCCGTACCTGGACGCGGCCCGCCCGGCCTGGGCCGTCGTGCGGGCCGTGCTGGCCGCCGTCTCGGCCCTCGGCTGGACGGTGCTCGCGCTGGCCGGCGCCGCCTGGCTCGCGGCGGCGCTGTGGGGCTGGGGCGAACTCGCCCTGCTGGCGTCGGTGCTGCTCGCCGCGTTCGCGATCGCCTGCCTGTTCACCATCGGACGGATGAACCTGGCCGTCGACCTGGACGCCGACCCGCTGCGGGTCACCGTCGGCGAATCGGCGGCGGCCCGGGTGCGGGTGACCAACCTGGCCCGCACCCCGGCCCTGCCGATCGGGCTGGAGTTCCCGGTCGGCGAGGCGGTCGGCCGGTTCACCCTGCCCGCGCTGAACGCCGGCGGCAGCCACGACGAGGTGGTGGTGATCCCCACCCAGAAGCGCGGCGTGATCGAACTGGGACCGGTGATCACCCAGCGCGGCGACCCGCTCGGGCTGGTCCGCCGTGAGGTGACCTGGACGGAACGGCTCGAGCTGTTCGTGCACCCGCGACGGGTCCCGCTGGAGCCGCTCGGCTCGGGCCTGCTGCGCGACCTCGAGGGACACACCACCAACGACACCTCGATGAGCGATCTGGCCTTCCACACGCTGCGGGAATACTCGCCCGGCGACGACCGGCGCTACATCCACTGGCGCTCCTCGGCCAAGGTGAGCGCCGCCAGCGGGCAGGGCACCTTCCTGGTCAAGCAGTTCCTGGACACCCGCCGCTCGCACATCGCCGTCGTGGTGGACGCCGACCCCGAGGCCTATGCGGACGCCGCCGAGTTCGAACTGGCGATCTCGGTGGGCGCCTCGGTGGCCGTCCGGGCGCTCGCCGACGAGCTCGACCTGACCATCGTCTGCGGCGAGCAGGCCGCCCAGAAGCCGCACCCGGCCCTGGCGCTGGACACGTTCGCCCGCGCCGACTGGACGCCGGAGGCGCTCGCCCTGGCCACCGGGCGACTCTCCCGGCTGGCCCCCGACGCGAGCGTGGCGATCCTGGTCTCCGGCACGAACGCCGCGTTCGGCACGTTCGCGCACGCCCGCGCCCACCTGCCGCCAGAGGTGCACACGTTCGCGGTCACCGTCCAACGTGGCCGGCCGATGGCGTTGCGGCAGACGGCCGGCATCTCGGTGCTGACCCTGGGCGCGCTGAGCGATCTGCCGCGCCTGCTCGCCGGGGTGGTCGTCCAGTGAGGGTGATCCACGCGCAGGCCCAGCCGGCGACCACCGGCCGCACCCTGAC
>JAGPGQ010000269.1 GCA_018055925.1 Micropruina sp. | reverse complement strand
AACCGCCGATGGCCGATGGGTTCGTGCATCTGCACTGCCACTCCGAGTACTCGATGCTGGACGGCGCCGCGCGGCTGAAGGACCTGGTGAAGGGCTGCGAGCAGATGGGCATGCCGGCCCTGGCGGTCACCGACCACGGCAACCTGTTCGGCGCCTACGAGTGGTACCGGGCCGCCAAGGGCAGCGCGGTGAAGCCGATCATCGGGCTGGAGGCGTATCTCACCCCGAAGACCCACCGCAGCGAGCGCAAGCGCGTCCAGTTCGGCGACGGCACCGGCGACGACGTGGCGTCCAAGGGCGCCTACACCCACATGACCATGTGGGCGCAGAACGCCGACGGCATGCACAACCTGTTCCGGCTGAGCTCGCTGAGCTCGCTGGAGGGCTTCTTCTACAAGCCGCGCGCCGACCGGGAACTGCTCCACCGCTACGGCAAGGGGATCCTGGCCACCACCGGCTGCCCGTCCGGCGAGGTGCAGACCTACCTGCGGCTCGGCCAGTACCAGCAGGCGGTCGAGTCGGCCGCCGAGTTCCGCGACATCTTCGGAGCCGGCAACTTCTACTGCGAGCTGATGGACCACGGCCTCGACATCGAGCGCCGGGTGCGGCACGACCTGCTGCGGCTGGCCAAGGACCTGAAGCTGCCGCTGGTCGCCACCAACGACCTGCACTACGTGCACGCCGACGACGCGGACGCCCACGACACGCTGCTGTGCGTGTCGTCCGGCTCGAACCGGGACACCCCGAACCGGTTCAAGTTCGACGGCAACGGCTACTACCTGAAGAGCCCGGCCGAGATGCGCCAGATCTGGCGCGAGCTGCCCGAGGCCTGCGACAACACGCTGGCCATCGCGGAACGCTGCGAGACCCACTTCGACGAGGGCACCGGCACCTTCATGGCCCGCTTCCCGGTACCCGCCGGCGAGACCGAGGAATCCTGGTTCGCCAAAGAGGTGCGCCGCGGGCTGGAGCGCCGGTTCCCCGAAGGAGTGCCCTCCTATGCCACCGAACAGGCGGCGTTCGAGACCCAGGTGATCACGGACAAAGGATATTGTTTCCCGCCCGACACCACGGTGTTGATGGGAGATGGCTCGGCGAAACCGATCCAAGATGTTGCTGTCGGCGACGAGATCACCTCGGTGAGCACCTGGAATCTCCGCGGTCAGACTGCGACTGTCGAGAAGGCGCTCGTGCGTGAGGTCGATGAGGAACTCTGTGTGATCAGGCCGTTCGGCCAGGTATTCCCTGTTCAAGCCACTGCAGAGCACCCGTTCCTGGTGGACTCGAAAGGATGGGTTGCAGCCTCCGACGTAAGACCGGGAGACTGGCTGCTATTGCCTCAGGCGGTTCGGCCGGACTATCAGCCATTCGACCTGCATCGCGCGGCGATTGAACGTGGATGGACTACGCAAGGCATGCCGGACGGTCAGTTCGTCCGACTCTGCACCAGCGAGTTGCGTGCGCCGCGAGCGGCCCTGGGCTCGATGCCCCGCCTCGTGGACTGGTCCGAGGATCTGATGTGGCTGATCGGTCTATGGGTCGCTGAAGGGCACGTGATCGACCCTGCCGCGACAGGCAGCCCCGGCCAGATCGGTTGGACGCTACACAAGGATGAGCCGGCGGTGGAACGCTTGTGCGACACAATCCGGCGGTTGGGTCTGGGTGAGCCGCGGACGTACGGAAAGGCGAGCGCGTGTGCACCAGATCATCAGGGCGTCACCATCATGCTCACCCATCACCCACTTGCGCTGTTCTTACAGGCTCTCGCGGGATGTGGCGTTCGGACCAAGCAACTTCACCCATGGATCATGTCGTTGCCGGACCAAGGCATCCGGGCATTTATTGCGGGTTGGTTGGAGGGGGACGGATACCGGGATCGGACCCGCGTCGGCGTCACGACAGTGAACGCGGGGCTCGCCCGCCAGTTGCGTTCGCTCCTGCTGATGACCGGGCAGTGGGCCACCGTTGAACGCAGTCCCAGTCAACAGGCGTATCGCGTGAAGTGGATTCCGTCCCGTACCAAGGCTCCCTACAACGCACGATGTGTGGATGGGCGGTGGTGGGTCCGCGTCCGCAGCACGGGTCGCGAGCGCTACCGAGGAACCGTGCACAACCTCACTGTCACGGGCGATCACACCTATGTAGCCGAAGGCATCGCGGTGCATAACTGCGGCTACTTCCTGGTGGTCGCCGACTTCATCAACTGGGCCAAGAACAATGGCATTCGGGTGGGCCCGGGCCGTGGTTCCGGCGCAGGCTCGATGTGCGCCTACGCGCTGCGGATCACCGATCTGGATCCGGTGCCGCACGGACTGATCTTCGAGCGGTTCCTGAACCCCGAACGTCCCTCGATGCCGGACTTCGACATCGATTTCGACGAGCGTCGGCGGGGCGAGGTGATCCGGTACGTCACCGAGAAGTACGGCGACGACCACGTCTGCCAGATCGTCACCTACGGCACCATCAAGGCCAAGCAGGCGATCAAGGACGCCGGACGGGTCCTCGGCAAGCCGTTCGGCCTGGGCGAGCGGATCACCAAGGCGTACACCCCGCCGGTGATGGGCAAGGACGTCCCGCTGCCCGAGGTGTTCAACCCGCAGCACGCCCGCTACGCCGAGGGCGGCGAGTTTCGCGCCCTGTACGAGTCCGACCCCGAGGTGAAGGAGGTCGTCGACACCGCCCGCGGAATCGAGGGACTGAAGCGCCAGTGGGGCGTGCACGCCGCCGGCGTGATCATGTCGTCGGCCCCGCTGCTGGACGTCATCCCAGTCATGAAGCGGGAGTCCGACGGCCAGATCATCACCCAGTTCGACTACCCGAGCTGCGAATCGCTCGGCCTGGTCAAGATGGACTTCCTGGGTCTGCGCAACCTGACCATCCTGGACGACGCGATCACCAACGTGAAGGCCAACCGAGGCATCGACCTCGACCTGGACGAACTCAGCAAGGACCCCACGGACGCCAAGACCTACGAGCTGCTGGCCACCGGCGACACGCTCGGGATCTTCCAGCTCGACGGCAGCGGCATGCGGGTGCTGCTGCGGCAGATGCAGCCGGACAACTTCGAGGACATCTCCGCGGCGCTCGCGCTGTACCGGCCCGGCCCGATGGGCGCCAACAGCCACACCAACTACGCGCTGCGCAAGACCGGCAAGCAGCCGATCACCGCCATCCATCCCGAGCTGGCCGAGCCGCTGGCCGAGATCCTCGACCTGACCTACGGCCTGATCGTCTACCAGGAGCAGGTGCAGCAGATCGCGGTGAAGGTGGCCAACTACACCCTCGGCGCCGCCGACCAGCTGCGCCGCGCGATGGGCAAGAAGAAGAAGGAGGTGCTGGACGCCGAGTTCGTCCATTTCGAGTCCGGCATGCAGGCCAACGGCTTCTCGGCCGGGGCGATCAAGGCGCTGTGGGACATTCTCGTGCCCTTCTCGGACTACGCCTTCAACAAGGCGCACACCGCCGCCTACGGGCTCATCTCCTACTGGACGGCGTACCTCAAGGCGAATTATCCGGCCGAATACATGGCCGCGCTGTTGCAATCGGTCAAAGACGACAAGGACAAGTCCGCGGTCTACCTGGCCGAGTGCCGCCGCATGGGCATCAAGGTGCTGCCGCCGGACGTCAACGAGTCGGTCAGCATGTTCACCCCGATCGGTACCGACATCCGCTACGGCCTGGCCGCGATCCGCAACGTCGGCGAGAACGTGGTGCGGGGCATCGTCGAGGGCCGCGAGGCCAACGGCCCCTCCACCGACTTCAACTCGTTCCTGGACGGCGTCCCGCTGGTGGTGTGCAACAAGCGGGTGATCGAGTCGCTGATCAAGGCGGGCGCCTTCGACTCGCTCGGCCACGCCCGGCGCGGCCTGATGGAGTGCTACGAGCAGAAGGTGGACGAGGTCATCGACCTCAAGCGGAACGAGGCGAACGGCCAGGACGACCTGTTCGGCGACGCCGGCGGCGGCGAGGCGATGATCAGTTCGCCGGTTCCCGCGGTGGAGGAGTGGGACAAGCGGATCCGGCTCGCCTTCGAGCGCGAGATGCTCGGGCTGTACGTCTCGGACCATCCGCTGCTCGGGTTGGAGCACGTGCTGCTGGCCAACCGGGACCATTCCGTCGGGCAGATCATGGCCGAGGACGGTCCGCGAGACATCCAGACCACGATCGCCGGCATGATCACCCAGGTCACCCGCAAGCAGACCAAGAACGGCGACCTGTGGGCGATCGTCACCGTCGAGGACCTGGAGGCATCGATCGAGGTGCTGCTGTTCCCGAAGGTCTACCAGCACGTCGCCATGCAACTGGCCACCGACACCGTGGTGCGGATCAAGGGCCGGGTGGTCGGCAAGGACGAGGGCGTCGAGATGCGCGGCACCGACGTCTCCTTCCCGGACGTGTCGGAGGGCCCGTCCGGCCCGGTGGTGATCTCGCTGCCCGCCGCCCGCTGCACGCCCGCCGTGGTGCAGCAGCTGCGGACCGTGCTGACCAGTCATCCCGGCGCCACCGAGGTCCGGGTCCGGCTGACCACCTCCAGCAACCGCACCACGCTGTGGAAGCTCGAGGAGACCCTCCGGGTGATGCCGTCGCCGCCGCTGATGGCCGACCTGAAGGCGCTGCTCGGGCCGTCCTGCGTCAGCAGTTAGCGGCGAGCACTAGGGTGACCACGTGAGCAGCACGTCCCCGGCCGAACCCGACGCCGCCGCGCCGAGCGCACGCAGCGACGCCACGGCGGCGATGCTGTTCGGGGCGGCCGCGGTGGTCGCCGGGATCGTCGGCGCCGTGATCTGGCGACTGGTGGTCCGGCTGCCGGCCTACACCGTGCAGCTGGACGGATCCGCCG
>JAGPGQ010000056.1 GCA_018055925.1 Micropruina sp. | reverse complement strand
CGACCACACCCAGCACGGTGTGCAGCACTCCGGCCAGTCGGGACTGGATTCGTAGCAGGTCGGCGACCAGGTCGAGTTGGGCCCGATCGGTCAGCAGTCGCACATCGGTGTCGATGGTGTCGAGCAGGCCGGTGATGCCGGTGGTGAAATCCACCACCGACACCGACCCGATCGACCTGTTCATACAGTGAACGCTACGTACTGGCACTGACACTTTTTCGTCCAGAACCGCCCTGGTGGTGGTGTTGTCAGAAACGGACAACACCTAGCTTTTCGGACAACACCCGTCACAACATCCTCAGGGTTAAAGCCGCGGCGTCTGGCGATGGTTCCGACCCTTCGGCGTCCTTCCCGGGGTTCGATCAGGTAAGGACGCCAATCGAGGCAACGTGGCTCAGTGGCGGCTGAACTGGAATAGGAACCGTCCCTTGAACCGGAATAGGAACCGTCCCCTGAACCGGAATAGGAACCGTCCCCAACGCTCAGCCGGTCTGACCGGAGATCCCGGCGTTCGCCGGGATGACGGACGTGGGATGACGGACGTGGGATGACGGACGCGATCCCGCCCGACCGCAACACCCACAAACTTGTGCCGGCTGCGATACGCCCTGCTCGGCATCAATCTGGGGATTTGGTTGTCGTCGGAGGGTCGTCGGGGGTAGCCGTGGTCAGGGTGCGTGCATCGCACGGCAGCGGCGCGACGGCGTACCGGGTCGTACGACGAGCGACGCCAACACAGCGAGGTGCGCACCATGGCCGCAGAACCTCCGGCGACCCTCCGACGGCGACCACTAGCATGGCGGCCGACGACAGAAAGGTGGCCATGAGCGACGAGTTGACCACGGGCGGCAGCGTGTTGCCGATCACCCGCTGGGGAACGCCGGTGATGCACAACCCGACCCGCCAGGTGACCGCGTTCGACGACGAGCTGCGCACTCTCGTGCGCGACATGTTCGCCACCATGCGCGCCGCGCACGGGGTGGGCCTGGCGGCCACCCAGGTGGGCATCGACCTGGCGGTGTTCGTGTTCGAGTGTCCCGACGCCGACGAGGCGATGCACCTCGGAGTGGTCTGCAACCCGGTGGTCACCCTGCCCGAGACCCGGGCCCGTTCCCTGGAGTCGGCCGAGGAGGGCTGCCTGTCGTATCCGGGCGCCTACCAGGTGCTCGCCCGTCCCGACGAGGCCGTCTGCGAGGGACAGGACGCCGACGGCAACCCCGTCCGCATCGAGGGCACCGGGCTGTTGGCCCGCTGCCTGCAACACGAGACCGACCATCTGAACGGCACCGTCTTCGGCGACCGGCTCTCGACCCGGGCACGCCGCCAACTGACCAAACTGCACGACGAACTCGCCCATCTGTACCCCGACGATTGGCCCGTCAGCCCACGCCGCACGTCGGCCGACTGAGCGGACCCGAGAGGATCGACACCATGACCATGTTCAACTGGGAATCGAACCAGCCGCAGCAACCCACGCCGTTCAACCGCGAACGCTGGGACACCATCCTGAACAGCCTCGAGATCAGCTTCGCCGTGGACGAGGACGACGATCGCTTCGCCGACTGGGAGGACATGCGGATCTGGTTCCTGGTCGAGGGCACCAACAACGACCTGATGGCGATCCGGTCGATGTGGGACGTCCGTCCGCCGGTCGCCAGCTACGACTTCGTGCTCGAGGCGCTGAACAGCTGGAACCGGGATCATTTCTGGCCGAAGGCCAGCATCACCCGTGGTGAGGAGAACCTGGGCGTCTTCGGCGACCTGGTGATCGACATCGAGACGGGGGTCACCGACGACTTCCTGCGACAGCAGGTGCGCTGCATGGTGGGCACCTCGGTGCAGCTGTACGAGTACCTCACCACCACCTTCCCGGAGTCGAAGGAATGGTTCAACGCGGGCGCCTGACCGGGCCTAAGCCGCCCGCCGCGACATGACCAGGCGGGCCACCACGCCGCCGAGCCGCAGCATCGCGTCCCGGCCGCCGAGCAGCAGCGGCTGTTCGAGCTGGCCGAGGCGTCCGACCAGCCGCGACTGCCGGATCAGCCGGGCGGTCACCGGACGGCGGAGCCGGTCGTAGGCCGCCAACGCGTCCGGAAGCCGCGGATGCTCGTCGAGCACGGCCGCCAGGGCCGCCGCGTCCTCGATGCCGGCGCAGGCTCCCTGGCCGAGGTTGGGGGTCATCGCGTGCGCCGCGTCGCCGACCAGGACGATGCGTCCCCGGTGGAACGGCCGCAGCGGCAGCGGCAGGTCGTAGACGTCGTTGCGCAGCACCGCCCCGGCAGGGGTGGCCTCGACCAGACCGGGAATCGGGTCGTGCCAGCCCTCGACGAGCCGGCGGGCGTCCGCGCGCTCGTCCCGGGCGGCCGTGGACGGCGGGCGGTTCGCGGTCGCGTACCAGTACGTCCGGCCGCCGGGCAGCGGAACGTAGCCGAACCGGGCACCCCGTCCCCAGGTCTCGCCACCGGTGGCCTCGGACTGCGGGGCGACCCCGCGGTACGCCGTGTAGCCGGCGTACCGGACGGGTCCGCCCGAGCCGTGCAGTACCTCGCGGGTCAGGCTGCGCAGACCGTCCGCGCCGATCACCAGGTCGCCGGTGAGGACGCGACCGTCTGAGGTCACCACGCGGGCCTCGTCGGGTGCGTCCTGCACGGAGACCACCGTCGCCGAGGTCAGCACCTCGACGCCGTCCAGGCCACCGGTCAGGGCGGCGTGCAACCGGGCGCGGTGCACCATCACCGGCCCGCGGCCGGTTCCACCCTGGACGTCGATGAGCATCCGTCCATCGGGTCGCCGCAGCCCCGCCTGCACCGAGAACGCGTAGGCGCCGTCCATCCGTTGCGTCACGCCGAGGTCGTCCAGGATCGCCATCGCCCGCGGCCAGAGCGAGATCCCGGCACCCACCTCGCCGAGTTCGGCGGCGCGTTCCAGGACCGTCACCCGCCACGACCGCCGGGCCAGCGCCAGCGCGCAGGTCAGTCCGGCGATGCCGGCACCGACGATCACCGCCCGGCGCTCGGAGCTCATCGATCGTCCTGCGGGCGCGGTCCGGGGCGATTGCGGAGCAGCCACCACAGCCCCGCGATCGGCAGCACCAGGGGCAGATACCCGTAGCCCTGCCCGAAGTGCGACCACACGGTGCGGTCCGGGAACAGGGCCGGCACGGCGTAGCTGATGGCGCCGACGATCAGGACGCCGGCCAACTCGACGCTGCAGGCCAGGATCGCGACCCGGCGGGCACGGTCGCCGATCGCCAGGCACACGGTCGCCACCAGGTAGATCACCGCCGCGGTGGCCGACAGCCCGTAGGCCAGCGGCGCCTTGCCCGGGTCGGCCACCAACTGCACCACGGAACGTCCGGTCGCGGCGATCGCGAACAACGCATAGACCGCCGTGAGCGTGCGTCCCAGACCGGTGTTGATGCCGGTCCGCGGGGCTCGGTCGGACAACTCACGCGACATGCGCGGCCTCCCAGATCTGCTGGATCCTGAGCAGCAGGACCGGGACCACGAGGCAGGCCACCACGACCGCGGCCAGACCGTAGCGGGTGCCGTCCACGTAGGCCCAGGCCACCCCGGCGGGCACGATCAGGGCCAGGACGACCAGGTAGCTGATCAGGGACAGGGCGTTGACGTCGACCTCGGCGCGGGCCAGCGCCATGCTGTTGAGCACCACGCTGGCCAGCAGGCTCAGTTCGAGCAGGCCGGCGACGACGGCGGTGGGCCGGCCGGGCAGCTGGTTGCGGATCACGCCGATCAGCGCCCCGAGCCCGGTGAGCAACGCGAGCACGGTGGCGGCCAGATGGATGCCGTCGAGGACGGGAGTCACCACATGCTCCTTTCGTGCGATCGACGCCGGAGAGCGCCGGAACGACCGAGCACGAGGCTAGCGTCCGGTGGCGATCCGGCGCTGGATGAGCGACCGCAGTGGACGCCCGGAATCCGGAGCCTCACCTCGAGGGTGCGATGTACTCGTGCCGCAGATCGCTCACGTGCGCGATGTGACTGAAGTCGTGGTCCGCAGCCAGCACGGTCGCGTCGTTAACGATGGCGTAGCAGGCGATGAGGATGTCGAGCGAGCCCGCCGCACGGACGAGCCCCGAGTTCCACAGGGCACTCTGGATGTCGAGCACGAGCGACTCGTCCGGCGCACGCTCCAGCGGGAACCCGAGCGAGATCTGTTCCCGGTACCGCGCATGCTCTTCGGGCGTCCGGGCGCTGCGGCAGAACTCGAGCACCTGCGGTGGGCAGGTGACGAAGAGATCCGCCGGCGCACGCTCGATGCGCCGCAACCGGGCAGTGATGCCGGGATCCCCGGACGCCAGCCGTGCCCAGACGGAGTTGTCCACGAGGTAATCGGTCACGGAGTCTCAAGCTCGGCGGAGGATGTGACGGGCGCCCCGAGTTCGGCTTCCAGCTCAGCCAGCTCTGCGATGCCGTCGATCATGGTGCCCTTCTGTTTCGAGGCAATCAGGCGGCGCAACGCAAGGTCGAGGACAGCTCGGTTGGATCTCTCGCCGGTGAGCTCTCTAGCGCGCTCGATCAGTCGCGGGTCCAGGTCAACGCTGGTCACTGCCATGGCATACTCCTCCCGTTATATATCCGCTTTGCCCTGGCCCTGCTTCGCGCACGTAGTCCACGCCCACGGAGACCAACCTGCGAACGCGCTCAATCTCCTGCTCCGTCGCGTACGTGCGGGGCTCCGGGCCCGGGCGCGTGGCCCGGAGCCCACTCGCACAGGAGATCGTGCGCGCACGTCCCGCCCGGATCGAAGCCCCTCGCCCTCCAGTCGCCGTGATTGCCGACTGTCGGTGAGGCCCCTTATCTGATCGCGTAGAAGGCCACCGCCGACGAGGCGGCGACGTTGAGCGAATCCACCCCGCCCATCATCGGGATCGTCACTCGTCGATCCAGCCGCCGGTCGGCCCGCGGCGTGATTCCGTGTCCCTCGGTGCCGAAGACGAGCGCGAGCCTCTGGTGGTTCTCGGCGACCAGCTCGTCGAGCGTGATCGCGTCATCCCCGAGGGTCATCCCGGCCACGACATAGCCGGCGTCCTTCAACCGGTCGATGCCCTCCGGCCACGGATCGATCCTCGTCCAGGGCACCTGGAAGACCGCGCCCATCGACACCTTGATCGAGCGCCGGTACAACGGATCCGCACAGCGCGGCGTCACCAGCACGGCGTCCACACCGAGCGCCGCGGCCGACCGGAAGACCGCGCCCACGTTCGCATGGTCGACCAGGTCCTCCAGGACCGCGATTCTGGAGCGCGTCCGGTCCGGAGCCCCGGACGTCCCCGAGCCCGCGCGGCCGAGCAGGTCGTCCAGGGTGTGCCGGGTCTCGCGGAACAGCGACGCCAACGCGCCGCGATGGACGTGGAACCCGCTCACCCGTTCGGCGGTCGCCTCGCTCACCCGGTACACCGGCGCGTCCCGGACGACGTCCCCGAGTGACTCCAGCCAGCGGGCGGCCAGCATGAACGACCGCGGACGGTAGCCCGCCTCGAGTGCCCGGCGGATCACCTTCTCGCCCTCGGCGATGAACAGGCCCTGCTCCGCCTCCAGGTGGCGGCGCAGGGACGCGTCCCGCAGGGCGACGTAGTCGGCCAGCCTCGGGTCGGCGGGATCGTCGATGTCGATCGGTCGGAGCACGGGCCAAGTCTGGTGCACCCGCGGCTGTCATCGCCGATCCGTCCCGGAGCGGATTTCGGCAACGGCCGGATTCGGGTGGTCTTACCACTAGGGTGGACGCCATGGGATGGCTGCGCCGGGTCGATCGTTTCCTGCTCGCCATCGTCACCGCCGCGGTGGTCGCCAGCCTGCTGCCGGCCCGGGGCGCCGCCGTCGAGGCCCTCGACTGGCTGATCAAGATCGCGGTCGCCGTGCTGTTCTTCGTCTACGGGGTGCGGCTGAAGCCCGAGCAGGCGCTGGCGGGGCTGACCCACTGGCGGCTGCATCTCACAATCCTCGCCCTCACCTACCTGGCCTTCCCCCTGATCGGCTGGGGGTTGCAGGTGCTGTCACCGTGGCCGCTCGACCCGATGCTGTACGCCGGCGTGCTGTACCTGTGCCTGATCCCGTCGACGGTGCAGAGCTCGATCAACTTCACCTCGATCGCCAAGGGCAACGTGGCCGGGGCCATCGTCAGCGCATCGGCGTCGAACCTGCTCGGCGTGTTCCTGACCCCGCTGCTCTGCTGGGCGCTGATGACCACCTCGGGCGGCCTGGCCTTCGACCCGTCGTCGATCCTCGACATCGTCGCCCAGCTGCTGCTGCCGTTCCTGCTCGGGCAGTTCTCCCGGCGCTGGACGGCCGACTGGGTCACGGCGCGTCCACGGTTGAAGCTGTTCGACAACGGCGTGATCGTGCTGGTGGTCTATTCCGCGTTCTCGGCCGGCATGCGCGAGCACATGTGGCAGCAGGTGGCGCCGTTGTCGCTGGTGACGGTGCTGGTGGTCTGCCTGGTGATCCTCGCCGTCATGCTGGTTTTCAGCCATTGGCTGGCGCTGCGGCTCGGCTTCGACCGGGCGGACGCGATCGCGATCCAGTTCTGCGGCACCAAGAAGTCGCTGGCCACCGGCCTGCCGATGGCCAACGTGCTGTTCGCCGGCTCGCCGATCGGGCTGCTCGTGCTGCCGTTGATGATCTTCCACCAGGCCCAGCTGATGGCCTGTGGCTCGCTGGCCGCCCGCTACGCCCGCCAGGCCCCGGAGGGTGCCGCCGAGACCCGCTGACGGCTCGGACGGGCCCGGCGGACGAGTTCGACCCACCCAGGCCCCAACCGGACGAGCACCATCCCACGGGACGAGCCGATCTCAGGCGGATGAGCCCCGCCGGAGTCACCCCACCGGCTCAGCCGAGGATGTTGAGCACGAACTGGGCGATCACCGTCGAGGCGAGGAAGGTCGCCGCGATCACGACGAAACCGACCGGGAGGATCTTCCAGCCGATCTCCTTGAGCATCGGCAGGTCCTTGCCGATGCTTAGGCCCGCGATGGCGAGCATCAGGGTGATCACCGAGAGGAAGTCGACCGACGCCGAGACGCCCAGCAGCCACTCGGCCGTCGGCACCCCGGGGACGGTGGCCAGGCAGCCGAGCGTGATCACCACGATCAGCGCCTGCACCTTGCCCTTGGTGAGGTGCGCGACCCACAGGCCGAGGGCGACCATGCCGACCAGCACCCCGTAGGTGAGCACCATGTCGAAGCTGAAGCCCTTGTGCACGATGGACGCGGTCACGAGTCCGCCGAGGGTGAGGATCAGCAGGCTGATCCAGTGCGGCAGGTTCACCTTGGGCATGTCGAGCACCTGCGCGGCGACCGCGCCCATCTTCTTGGCCGCCGCGGCCTTGCGCGGGGTCTGCTTGCGGGTCAGGAAGCGGTAGAAGTGATCGGCCACGGGCAGCGAGATGTACAGCGCCAGGTAGACCCCGGCCAGGCTGGCGATCAGGTTGGCGGTGGTCGCCAGGGCCGCCACGGTGTCCGCGGCCTCGGGATGCATGGCGCTGACCGACGCGATGCCGGCGGCCATCATCGACCCGGAGCCGACCCCGGCCCCCATCGCGAGCGCGCGCCAGTCGAAGATGCCCGTCGCCGAGACCAGCGAGGCGACCAGGCTGACGATGATCGCGCCGAAGATCGAACCGAAGACGTACATCGACAGCACGCCCCGGTACTGCGGCGAATCGGCGCCGAAGCGGGAGGTCACCATGGCGAAGGAGGGTTCGCGGTCGATGGAGAAGGTGGCGCCGACGGTCGCCGGGCCCATCCGCAGCAGCACCGCCAGCGGCAGGGCCAGCAGGATCGAACCGAACACGTTGCCGAACTCCTGCAGCAGCAGCGCCGGGCCCGCGGCGAGCAGCGCCGGGAGTTGCGGCCCGAGGGTCAACGAGAGCCGGGCGCACAGCACCAGCACGGCGACGGCCATGATGGCGTTCGCGGTGTGCTGCAGATCGATCGGCAACGGCTTGAACCGCTGACCCGAGACCAGCACACCCATCAACAGCGCCCAGATCATCGGCAGCAGCACGATGGAGGTGTTGCCCACCTGCACGCTGAACGGCCCGATGAACTGGGCGATCGCCGCGATGACGATCATCAGGGCGACCAGCAGCCAGAGCCCCCGGTCACCCAGCGACACCGAGATGACCCGTGGGGGCGCGGTCGGCGTGGCGTCACCCGCCTCGGTCAGATCATTGGGTTGGGACATGGTCTTTTCCTTCGATAGTGGCGACGCCGGCGGCGTACCCGCGTGGCCGGAGGCGTTGTCAGGCGGTGAACTTGGCTCGGGTGGCGCCGCTGGGTCGCGCGGCCGTCCGCTGCTTGAAGTCGGCCCGGATGCCGGGCGTGAGCGCGACGTCCAGGACGGTGGCGGCCATGGCGACCGCTCCGTCGATGACGCACCGGTCGGCCTCGGGGCTGCCGGCGACCTCGGTGAACGCCGGGTTGTGCGCCGGCGCGTGCGCACCGCGGAAGGTGAGCAGCGGATGGATCGAGGGGACGACCTGGGACACGTTGCCCATGTCGGTGGACCCGCCGCCGAGCACGGCGGCGGGGTCGAGCACCCGTCCGCGGGCCGCGAGGTTGGCGTCCCAGAGGTCGGCGAGCACGTCGTCGTGGATCAGCGGCAGGTACGGATACTCGGTCGGCTCCCATTCCCAGGAACAGCCGGTGGCGATCGCGCCGGCCTCGAAACAGGCCAGCACCCGGCGTTTCATGTCGCGCCAGATGTCGAGGTCGTAGGCCCGCAGTTCGGCCTGCACGACGGCGCGATCGGGAATGATGTTGGTCACCTCGCCGCCGTGCGAGATGAATGCGTTGAGATTGGTCTCTTTGGAGAGGTGCTGACGCAACATCGCGATCGCATTCAGCGCCAGCACCGCGGCATTGGACGCGTTGATGCCCTGTTCGGGCATGCCGGCGGCGTGGGCCGTGAGACCGGTGTAGATCACCTGGAAGCGGTCCACCGCCGTC
Organism: Micropruina sp.; assembly: GCA_018055925.1. Lineage (GTDB taxonomy): Bacteria > Actinomycetota > Actinomycetes > Propionibacteriales > Propionibacteriaceae > Micropruina. Next base: position 7,994 of record JAGPGQ010000056.1, on the reverse strand, counting down.
GAGCGCATGCCGCGGGCGGCGTGGCTGTCACCGGTCATGCCGGGCGCCGCGCAGATCCCGTGCACCATCAGCGAGAGGTCCGCGTCCTCCCAGGCACCGGCCTCGAGCAGCGCCACCTTGCCGCCGCCGTGCTCCTCGGCCGGGGTGCCGAGCAGCTTGACCCGCAGGCCGGCCTCGTCGGCCACCGCGGCGAGCCCCAAGGCCGCACCGACACCGGCCGATGCGATCACGTTGTGCCCGCAGGCGTGCCCGATGCCGGGCAGCGCATCGTATTCGGCGCAGATCACGACCGTCAGGTCGCCGGTGCCGTAGACGGCCTCCACCGCGGTCTCGATGCCGTAGGCGCCGCGCTCGACCGCGAATCCCGCGGCACCGAGCCTGTCGGCGACCAGCCGGGACGCCTCGTACTCCTTCCAGGAGAGTTCCGGGTTGGCGTGGATGGTGTGGCTCAGCGCGAGAAGTTCCTCGCGTCGCCCTTCGATCTCGTCCCCGGCTCGCTGCTTTACCGCGGCCAGCGTGGCATCGGCTGTTTCGTCGGCTATTGCGTACTTCCTTGCCATGAACCCGGAGGCGTCGTATTTCCCCCGGCACGAGGCACGCTACTGACCGCCCACCCCGCCGTCCACGCGTTTCGGAAGATTGGCCGGTTCGATCCCGATGATTTACACCGCCGTCATCGAAGCGAATCGCCGAGGGGCTGGACGGCCCCTCGGCGATTCAGGGAATCCCCGCGGTGGTGGCAGGCCTCAGCCGGCGGGCTGCGGCGGCCCGGACTCGACCTGCGGGCTGGGCTCGGGCTGCGGGCTCGGCTCCGCCTGCGGGCTCGGCGCGGCGGCCGGGCTCGGCACGGCGGACGGGGCCGCCACCCCGGCCCCGAGGGCCGGTGGGCTGTCGACCGACACCCGGCGCTGCCGGGCGTTCTCCATCAGCTGGGCCTCCCTGATCGCCTGTTCGACCGCGCGGTCGGCCTGGCCCTCGGCCTCGGCCTTCTGCCGGGCGATCTCGGCGAACACGTCGATCTTCTCGGGGGCCTCGAACTCCCCCGGATCGGCCTGGCCGTGGTCGTTCCGGTCGGCGCCGGCCAGCAGGTCGCCCGCGGCGCGGCCCAGGCCCTTGAGCGCCTCGTTGAACTCGGACGGCACGATCCAGACCTTGTTGGCGTCGCCCCTGGCCAGGTTCGGCATCATCTGCAGGTACTGGTAGGCCAGCAGCGACTGGTCGGGCTTGCCCGCGTGGATCGCGCTGAACACGGTGGTGATCGCCTGCGCCTCGCCCTCGGCGCGCAGCATCTTCGCCTGCCGGTCGGCCTGGGCCCGCAGCACGGCGGACTCGCGCTCGCCCTGCGCCCGCAGGATGGACGCCTCCCGGTCACCGGAGGCCGACAGGATCTGCGACTGCCGCTGGCCCTCGGCCAGCAGGATCGCGGCCCGCTTGTCGCGCTCGGCCCGGGCGCCCTTCTCCATGGCGTCCCGGATCGTGGCAGGCGGCTCGATCGAGCGCAACTCGACCCGGTTCACCTTGATGCCCCACTTGCCGGTGGCCTCGTCCAGCACGGCGCGCAGCTTGGCGTTGATCTCCTCGCGGCTGGTCAGGGTCTGCTCCAGGTCGAGGCCGCCGATGATGTTGCGCAGCGTGGTCATGGTCAGCTGCTCGATGGCCTGGATGTAGTTCTGCGCCTCGTAGGCGGCCCGGACCGGGTCGACCACCTGGTAGTAGATCACCGAGTCGATGCTCACCATCAGGTTGTCCTCGGTGATGACGCCCTGTGGCGGGAACGGCACGACCGCCTCGCGCATGTCCATGGTGTAGCGGACGTTGTCGATCAGCGGCACCAGCAGGTGCGGGCCGGGATCGAGGGTGCGGCGGAACTTGCCCAGCCGCTCGACGATGCCCACCTGTTGCTGCCGCACCACCTTCAGGGACTGGGTCAGCAGTGCAACGGCGAGCACCACGATGATGATCGGGACGATGTACTCCATGGCCGGTCAGGGCTCCTTCGGATAGACGACGACGGTGGTCCCGTCGATCTCGAAGACCTCGACCGAGGCCCCGGCCTCGATGTCGACGTCTCCATAGCTGCGGGCCTGCCACACCTCGCCGTTCACCTTCACCTCGCCCCGGCTGCCGGTGATCGCGGTGAGCGCGCTGCCGGTGCTGCCGACCATGCGCTGCAACGACGACCTGTAGCCGGGCGCCGAGCGCACCTTGGCCAGCAGCGTCGGCCGCAGCAGGAACAACATGGCGAAGGCCACCACGACGGCGACGATCACCTGAAGCAACAGCGCGGCCGGGAAGAACACCGCAACCCCCGCGCCGGCGAGAGCGCCGGCGGCGAGCATCAACAGGGTGAAATCAAGCGTGAACGCCTCGGTGATCGCCAGCAAGGTGGCGACGATCAGCCAGACCGCCCACCAGTTGGCACTCAACCATTCCCACATGCACCTATTCTGCCTCGCCGCGGGCACTCCAACGGCCCCGCGTGCGACTCACTTCGAGATCGAGGTCGAAAGTCTGGCTCAGCAGGGGTGCGGTGAGCACCTCGTCGATCGGCCCGGCGGCCAGCACCCGGCCCTGTTTCAGCAGCAGGGCGTGGGTAATCCCGGCCGGAATCTCCTCGACGTGGTGGGTGACCAGCACCGTCGCGGGGGCGTCCGGATCGGAGCAGAGCCGGCCGAGCGTGGCGACCAGCGACTCCCGTCCGGCCAGATCGAGTCCGGCGGCGGGCTCGTCGAGCAGCAGCAGTTCGGGATCGGTCATCAGCGCCCGGGCGATCTGGACGCGCTTGCGCTCCCCCTCCGACAGGGTGCCGAAGGTGCGGTAGGCCAGGTGCGGCACCCGGAGCATGGCCATCAGCTCGACGGCCCGCTCGAAGTCGGCCTGCTCGTAGGTCTCGCGCCAGCGTCCCATCACCGCGTACGCGGCCGACATGACCACGTCCGCCACCCGCTCGCTGCGCGGGATCCGGTCGGCCAGGGCGGCGGAGGCGACGCCGATCCGGGGACGCAGCTCGAACACGTCCACCGCCCCGAGCACCTCGCCCAGCACCTCGGCGAGGCCGGACGACGGATGCATCTGGGCGGCCAGGATCTGCAGCAGGGTGGTCTTGCCGGCGCCGTTCGGGCCGATGATCACCCAGCGGTCGCGCTCGTCCACCCGCCAGTCGACCCCGTCCAGCAGCGTGGCCTGGCCACGCACGATCGAGACGCCGGCCAGTTCGGCAACAGCGGCCATGATGCCCTCAGGCTCCCGTCGAGTGCAGTCCGCCGTCGACGTGCACCATCTCACCGGTGGTGGCCGGGAACCAGTCCGACAGCAGGGCGACGACCGCCCGCGCCGTCGGGTCGAGGTTCTTCGGATCCCAGCCGAGGGGGGCCCGCTCGGCCCAGATGTCGTCGAACGTCTCGGCCCCCGGGATCGCCTTCTTGGCGATCGTCGACAGCGGGCCGGCGGCCACGATGTTGCTCCGGATGCCCTCCGGTCCGAGGTAGCGCGCCAGGTAGCGCGAGGTGCTCTCCAGAGCGGCCTTGGCCACGCCCATCCAGTCGTAGGTGGGCCAGGACTGCCGGGCGTCGAAGGTCATGCCGACGATCGACGACCCGGGCCCCATCAGCGGCTTGCAGGCCATCGCCAGCGACACCAGCGAATAGGCGGACACGTGCACGGCGGTCTTCACGTCGTCGGCCGGCGTGGTCAGGAACTTGCCGCCCAGCGCGGTCTCGGGGTTGGCGAACGCGATCGAGTGGACGACCCCGTCCAGCCGGTCGACGTGCTCACCGAGCTGCCCGGCCAGGCCGGCCAGGTGCTCCTCGTTGGTGACGTCGAGCTCGAGCAGCACCGGTTCGGGGTCGAGCCGCTTGATGATCCGCCGGGTCAGGCTGAGGGCCCGGCCGAAGTTCGACACGAACACGGTGGCGCCCTCGTGGGCGGCGATCTCGGCCACCCGGTAACCGATCGAGGTGTTCATGGTCACCCCGGCGACCAGGATGTTCTTGCCCTCGAGGATTCCCATTCCGATTCCTTCCCTCAGTGCGGTCAGTGCGTTCGAGTGCCGGTCAGTGGCCCATGCCGAGGCCGCCGTCGACCGGGATGACGGCGCCGGAGATGTAGCCCGCGTCCTCGCCGGCCAGGAAGGCCACGGTCGCGGCCACCTCACGGGTCTCGCCCAGCCGTCCGGCCGGGATGGACGCCTTGTAGCCGGCCACCGTCGCCTCGGGCAGCACCGCGGTCATGTCGGTCTGGATGAAGCCGGGCGTGACCACGTTGGCCGTGATCCCCCGGGCGCCCAGTTCGCGGGTGATCGAGCGGGCCATGCCGACCAGGGCCGCCTTGGACGCCGAGTAGTTGATCTGCCCGGGCGAGCCGTACAGGCCGACCACCGAGCCGGTGAAGATGATCCGGCCCCAGCGGCCGCGCATCATGCCGCGGCTGGCCCGCTTCACGCAGCGGTAGGCGCCCTTGAGGTTGGTCTCGATCACCAGGTCCCAGTCGGCCTCGGTCATCCGCAGCAGCAGCGTGTCCTTGGTGACCCCGGAGTTGGCGACCAGGATCTCGACCGGGCCGTGCGCCTCCTCGGCCCGGCTGAACGCCGCGTCCACCTGGTCCGGATCGGTCACGTCGCAGGCGATCCCCAGCGCACCCTCGGGTGCGTCCCCGCCGCGCGAGAAGCTGGCCACCCGGTGACCGCGCGCCAGCAGCGTCTCGACGATCGCCTTGCCGATGCCCTTGTTGCCCCCCGTGACGACCGCGCTGCGGCCGCCCACACCCTCGGTTTGCGTCACGCAGGACAACCTAGCCCAGGACGCCGGGCCGTCGCCGCCCGACCCGCGGTCGCTCCGGGCGATCCCGCCGGGTTCAGGAGCGGCCCTGGTAGAGGCACTGCACCAGGTCGTCCAGGTTCCGTTCGACCGCCCGCCTGGCAGCCACCGCGACCGGTGCGTACACGTAGGTGTCCGGTTCGTCGGCGAGCAGTTGCTTGGCGGCCTCCAGCGCCGCCTTGTCGGCGTAGGTGTAGTAGTTGATCTTCTGGACCCCCCGCTCGATGCAGGCCCGGTACTCGGCCGGGCTGAGGCCCGATCCGCCGTGCATCACGATCGGCACACCGGCCTGCTTCCGCAGTGCGGTGATCAGCTCGTAGTTGATCTTCGGCTCGGCCTTGTAGAGCCCGTGCACGGTGCCGAACGAACACGCCAGCGCGGTCACCCCGGTGGCCGCGACGAACTCGCGGGCCTGGTCGGGGTCGGTGTACAGCGACGTGTCGCCGACACCCTCGGAACTGTCCACGCCGTCCTCACGGCCCGGCATCACGCCCAGTTCGGCCTCGATCCCGTGGCCGCCGTACTCGGCGGCCAACGTCACCACCTCACGGGTCACGGCCAGGTTCTCCTCATACGGCAGCCGGGAGCCGTCGAACATCGCCGAATTGAAGCCGACCTCGAAACCGCGCCGGATGAAGTCCGGCGACTCGCCGTGGTCCACGTGCACCACCAGCGGGGCCGTCGATCGCTTGGCCAGTTCGACCATCGCCACGCCGATGTCCTCGATCGCGATCACCGACTCGTGCACCTCGGCGTGCTGCAGGATCAGCGGGATGCCGTGCCGTTCGGCCACCTTGATCGCCGCCAGCAGCAACTCCAGCGTCGGAGTGTTGACGGCCGCGATGCCGGCATTGTTCCGCTGACCGTAGTCGAGGGCTTCCTTCAGGCCGATGAGCATCTGTTACTCCCTTTCGTTGCGAGGTCCGGCACAGGCGCCGGCCGGGAACCGGCGTGCCGGCCGGGCGCGAGGAGCATCGTTGCGGGCCCGGGCTGCCGCGGCATCCGGCGATACCTACAGACATATCACGTGGGCGGTGGTCGGGCGGGTGCTGAGGCGGGCCACCGGACTAGAGTTGACCGGGTGACAAGCTCCAGGGGGCACGTGCCGGTTCGCCCGGTCGTGATCACCACGGCCCGGCGCGCCAAGTCGCTGGACGCCAACGAGCGGAACCGGCGCTACCTGTGGACGATGGGCGTCCGGGTGGCCTGCTTTCTCGGCGGCGTGATGTCGCCGCACCCGTGGAACTGGGTGCTGTTCATCGGAGCCGCGGTGATCCCGCCGATGGCCGTGATGCTGGCGAACGCCGTCGATCTGCGGCGGCCGGACGAGTCGGCCGAGCCGGCGCCGACGGGCCGGCCGCAGCTGGAGCCCGGGGAGATCATCAAGGGCTCGGTGGAGGACTGACGTGGGGCTGGGCACGATGGGCACCCCGGCGACCGGGGGACGGCCGTGGCTGCGCTGGGTGGCGATGGGCCTGGTGGTCACCTGCCTGGCGGTTGCCTTCGTCAACCTGGGCCGTTGGCAGCTCGATCGGCTGCAGCAGCGCCGGGACAGCAACGGCATCGTGGTGGCGCACGAGAACGCCCCGATCGTCGACTGGACGACGGTGTTCAACCGTCCGATCGGCGACGCCGATCAGTGGCAGCGGGTCCGGGTGACCGGCACGTTCGACCCGGAGCACTCCTACGTGGTGCGCTACCGGTCCAATGCGGGCGAGACCGGCTGGGAGGTGGTGTCGGTGCTGCGGGCCCCGTCCGGGAATGTGCTGGTGAGCCGCGGGTTCGCGGCCAGGCCCTCCGGCCAGGACTTCCCGCGGACCGCGCCCGCCGCGCCGGCCGGCGAGGTGACCGTGGTGGGCTACACGCGGCGCAACGAGCAGGGCCGCGCCGAGGCGGTCACGCCGGTCGACGGCACGATGCGGCTGATCAACTCCGAGGCGGTCGGCGCGACGCTGCCGTACGACCTGGTCGACGGCTACGTCGGCGCGATCGAGAGCACCCCGGCCGACGTGGCGGGACTGGTCGCAGTGGCGCCGCCGGAACTGACCGAGGGGTCGCACTTCTCCTACGCCCTGCAGTGGTTCGCGTTCGCGACCATCGCCGGGGTCGGCCTGGTGCTGCTGATCCGGTCCGACCTGCGGGACCGCCGGGCCGCCCGGGAACGGGCCGAGTCGGCGGAGGGTGCTTCGGCGGGCGAGCCGGCGGAGTCCGTCCGCGAGTAGCGGGTCGTACCCCGGGCCACGCGCGAGATCCCGGCGTTCGCCGGGATGACGAAGAACCCGACCACGCGAGCCCGACCCGAGATCCCGGCGTTCGCCGGGATGACGAAGAGTCATCCCGGGCCCCGACCCGGGATCTCCGCCGGACGACCGAGCAGCGCCGACGCACCACCCCTCCGGCGTTCGCCTAGGGTGCAGTCATGGATCTGGGACTGACCGACCGGGTGTTCGTGGTCACGGCCGCCAGCGGCGGACTGGGACGGGCGAGCGCCGAGCAGCTGGTCGCCGAGGGGGCCCGGGTGGTGCTGGTGGCGCGACGCGCGGAGGTGCTGGACGAGGCCGTCGCCCAGCTGGGCGCCGACCGTGCGGCGGCGCTGCCCGCCGACCTGGCCGACCCGGGCACGGCCGCCGCGGCCGCCGAGCTCGCGCTGCGCCGCTTCGGCCGGCTGGACGGCGCCCTGGTCAGCGTCGGCGGTCCCCCGCCGGGAGCCGCCCTGGCCAACTCGGACGAGCAGTGGCTGGGCGCCTTCGAGTCGGTGTTCCTGGCGACGCTGCGGACCATCCGCGCGGTGATCGCCGCGGCCACCGGTCCGGTCGCGATCGGTGTGGTGCTGTCCTCATCGGTCAAGGTGCCGATCCCCTCGCTGGCGATCTCGAACGGGCTGCGGCCCGGCCTGGCGATGCTGATCAAGCAACTGGCGGACGAGATCGGCCCCGGCGGCGGCCGGGTCTTCGGCCTGATGCCGGGCACCGTGCTCACCGAACGGATCCGGTTCCTGCACGGGCAGAGCGACGACCCGGAGGCGGCGCGGTCCGACGCGGAGTCCCGCATCGCGTTGCGCCGGCTCGGCGACCCGGCCGAGTTCGGCCGGGTGGCCGCCTTCCTGCTGTCTCCGGCCGCGTCCTATGTGACCGGATCGGTGATCCCGGTCGACGGCGGCGCGCTGCGGGCCCTGTGAAC